>VBAL01000149.1:0-447 GCA_005888595.1 Candidatus Segetimicrobium genomatis | reverse complement strand
GGTTTGGTCACCACCCCGATCGTCAGCGCTCCCAGTTCTCGGGCGACCTCGGCAACGATCGGCGATCCGCCGGTGCCGGTGCCGCCGCCCATGCCGGCCGTGATGAACACCATATCGGCGCCGTCCAGGATTTCAAAGAGATCCTCTTTGCTCTCTTCAGCGGCCTGCCGTCCGATCTCCGGGTCGCCCCCGGCGCCCAGCCCTTTGGTCAGCTTGCTGCCCACGTGGATTTTCTTGTCAGCGTTGCTCATGGCCAGGGCCTGCGCGTCGGTGTTGATGGCAATGAACTCCACCCCGCGCAGCCCCGCGGTGATCATCCGGTTCACCGCGTTGCTGCCGCCGCCGCCGACCCCGACCACCTTAATCGCGGCGTATCGGCGCAGATCGCGATCGATGTGCCCCATGAGGATGGCCCCCTTCTGTGCTGTCTCTGTGCTTCGCTGTGAT
>VBAL01000148.1 GCA_005888595.1 Candidatus Segetimicrobium genomatis | reverse complement strand
CGACCTGCTCTGGAGCTCCGACGCGCGCCGGCAACTCCAATTTCTCGCTGACGTACTTGGCGCTCCCGCGCAACAACGCGCTCCCTCCGGTGAGCACGATCCCGGCGGGGACCAAGTGGCCGTAGCCGCTGCGCTTGATTTGCAGCCGGAGCAGGCTGCAGATCTCCTGCAACCGCGGCTCGATGATCTCGCAGAGCACTTTGCGCGGCAGGATTCTGGGCTCACGATCGCCGACGTTGAATACTTCGATCAGCTCGCCCTCATGGACGTCGGCCACCGATGCCGCTCCGTGGCG
>VBAL01000147.1:2213-7136 GCA_005888595.1 Candidatus Segetimicrobium genomatis | reverse complement strand
TCACACTGCCGGTCGCCCCCACGATCACTCCCGCGGCGAACAGGATGGTCGCTGCCGTCTGCACCGCCTCGGCGATCGACACCAGCGGCAGAAACGGCAGTGCGCTGCTGATCCTCATCGCGCCCAGCGCATACAATCCCGCGAGCACCACCGTGGCCATGGCCGCGGCCGCCGCGCCTTCCAGGATCCCCTCCAGCAGCAGCGGCCACTGGATGAACCAACGCGTGGCCCCGACCAGTTGCATGATTTCGATCTCGCGGCGGCGGGCGATGACTGTCAACCGTATCGTGTTCACGACGACGATCAACGCGACGGCCGCAAGGAAGAGCGTCAGCAGGGCGGCCACCATCCGCACCCCACGGGTCAGGGCCAGCAGCCGATCCGTCACCTGCGCCCCATAGGTCACGTCCTCAACTCCGGACACGCCAGCGACAATCCCGGCAAAGGCCTTGGTGCGCCGAGGGTCGCGGAGGTGGATTTCAAACGAGTCAGGGAGTGGGTTGGCTGCTTCCAGATCGTCGAAGGCTGGTGCATCACCGAGGCGGTGTCGCAGGCGTCGCAGCGCTTCGCTGCGGCTCACAAATCGCACCGACGCCACCTCGGGCAGCGCTGCAATGGCACGTTGGACACGAGCCGTCTCAGTTGCCGTCAGACCATCGTGGAGAAAGGCAACCACCGCCACCTCCGACTCCAGCGTGGTTGCCAGGTGCGAGAGGTTGAGTCCCAGGACCACCGCGGTCCCGACCACCAGCAATGCCACCACGACCGTCGTCACGGCAGCGATCGTCATCAGTCCGTTGCGGCGGAAGCTGGCGGTCGCTTCAGCGGTGAAATAGATGGCCTGTTCGGCCACGAGGCGCGCGCGCACTGCTCCCCTCAGCCTCAGGCCTCTACCGCGTAGAGACCGTGGATTTGGTCCCGCACCACCTGTCCCCCCGCCAGCTGGATGACCCGCCGACGCAGGACGTCCACGATCGTCTTGTTGTGCGTGGTGACGATCACCGTCGTCCCGCGCGTATTGATCTGCGACAAGAGCTGGATGATCTCCCACGACGAGCCCGGATCGAGGTTCCCCGTCGGCTCATCGGCCAGCAGCAGCGGGGGGTCGTTCACAATGGCGCGGGCGATGCTGACCCGTTGCTGCTCACCGCCGGACAGTTCGACCGGCATCGCGTTGGCCCGATCCTCGAGACCGACCAGAGCCAGGGCGCGCAGGGCCCGCGGCCGGATCTCTTGCGAGGGTGTGCCGATCACGCGCAGCGCAAAGGCCACGTTGTCGTAAGCCGTGCGGGCGGGCAGGAGTTTAAAATCCTGGAAGACGACGCCGAGCCTGCGGCGCAACAACGCCACCCCCCGGCTGCGCAGGCGGCTGATGTCCCGGCGGTAGACGACTACACGACCGGAGGTGGGGAGCTCATCGCGGTAAACCAGGCGCAGGAGAGTGGACTTGCCGGTCCCGGTGGGTCCGACCACAAAAACAAACTCCCCCGGCTCAATGCGGAGGGAGACGTGGCGAAGGGCTACAACACCGTTTGGAAAGACCTTCGTGACGCCGTCGAGTTGGACCATACGCTGCTCCGACGAATCCCGTATCAATTCGCTTGGCCCACTGTGCCGAGATCGCCAAGCTGAACCTAGCGAATTCGGTACGGGACGAAAGGGTGCGACTGGTGGTGCGACGTTGACGTCAGTGGATGGGGTTCTAGATCACGGATGCTTTTCCTTTATTCGTCGCGTGCCGGCCGCCAGGTAAGATTCCAGCTGCGCATCGCCGTGGCCGCCCGATCGTCGGTCATATCCAAGGTGATGGGCGTCACGGAGATGTACCCGCGGCTGAGGGCCCAGGTGTCGGTTCCCTCAAGGTCTTCCACCGGCGAAGGGTCTCCAGTCAACCAGTAGTAGGTGCGACCCCGGGGATCGACGCGCTTCTCCAGCCGGCTAATGAACCGCTTCGCGCTCTGGCGCGTAATCGCCACGCCGGCGATTCGCTCTGGAAGCAGGTTTGGCACGTTGACGTTGAGGAGGGTATCCTCTGGCAATCCATGCAGGAGAATCGCACGCACCAGTTCGACGGCAAATGCCGCGGCGATCGTAAACGTGGGATTGCGAAACGAACCCACCGAGATCGCGATGCTGGGCACTCCAAAGATCGCGCCTTCCATGGCACCGGAGACGGTACCGGAGTATGTCAGGTCACGGGCCAGATTCGGTCCGACGTTGATGCCGGAGAGAACGACGTCCGGCCTGGCGGGCAACAGTTCGAGCATTCCCAGCGCCACGCAATCGGCCGGGGTGCCGTTGGTCGCCCAGGCATGTGCCGACGATCCTGGAACTGTGACGACGTGCGCGCGGAGGGGTTTGTGGAGCGTAATGGCGTGACCGGTGGCGCTGCGCTCTCGCTCCGGGGCCACGACGAACGTCTCGCCCACCGATTCGAAGGCCGCCACGAGCGCATGGAGGCCCGCAGAGGCGATGCCGTCGTCGTTGGTGATCAACACGCGCATCGTTACGCCACCGTCGAACCGTTGAGGCGATGAACGGTTGACGCGACCGTGCTTCCCTGTGGCGTTTCAACGTCCCAATATTTCAATGTTTTGTAGGGCTCGGGCAAAGGCCTGTGCTGCGGCCATCGTCGTGATGTCACCGCGTACGACTTTAATGGTGGTCTTGCCAGCGATACGCTCCATGGCAGAAGAATGCAGAACGCAGAAGGCAGAACGCACCTGCTAATAACCGACACCAGCACCCTGTGTCAGTCTTGCGTTCTGCGTTCTGCGCTCTGCGTTCTAGTCCTTAGTCCTGCTCGCGCCACCAGTCAGGCGACACGTCCTTCGACTTCGCGTACTTCCGCACCGCCGGCCGACCACCGGCTCGCTCCTTGGCGACGCGGGCACGCAGTTCATCATATTCCCGCAGGTCGGTCAGCACTTTCAGGGTGTTCCAGGCGGCTTCTTCGACCTGCTCACCATCGTGCAGGATGAGCTGCAGGAGCGGATCGATCACCCGCTTGTTACGCATCTTACCAAGGATCTTGATCGCCAGCCGTTTGACGTCGATGTCCTCATCTTTCAACGCAGCCACGAGGTGGTCGAGGGCCGTCTCGCCAAACAATGCGTAGATCGACTTCAGCGCGAACCGCCGTACCTTCGCGCTGGGATTCTCCAGCGCCTCGGTGACAACTTTCATGACCTCTTCGCGCGGGCGACCCAGAAACCCATCCACCACATCCTTAGGAAGGAAGATCTCCCGGTCGGCCGCATGGGATCCCGGCGGCTCGATGACCTTGCGCTCTTCCAGCCTGGCCAGCGTGGTGACGACCGCCTCCTGCATGCGGGGGTCATCGAGGAACAGGTGCGCGAGCGGGGCGGCCACCCGGCGGTCCCCGATGCGTCCCAGGACAGAAATGGCGGTGAGTCGGACGTACTGATTCTCGTCGGTCAACATCTGCAGGAGCGGATCAATAGACTTCGTTCCCATGTCTACTAGGATTTTCCAGATCTGGTTGCCGATGCGCCGGCGGAGCGCCCGGTCCTTGAATGCTTCCATGAGCGGGCCGACCGCATCAGCCCCGATACGGATCAGCGCATCAGTGGCCGCCAGTTGCAGTGACCGCTCGCGGCGCGTCAGCACACGGATCAGCGGCTCCACGGCCTCGCGGTCGCGCATGTCTCGGAGGCCGTTGACCGCCTGGAGCACGACCTGCTCGGACCGGTCGGCCAGGGCCTGCCGCAGTCCCTCCATCGCCGCAGGTCCGCCAATGCGGCGCAGCGCCGTCACGACGCTCTTGCGCACGTACTCGTCAGAATCCGACAGCGCTTCCACCAGAACCGGGACAGCCCGCTCGTCGGCGAGCTTGCCGAGCTGATGCGCGGCATCGCTGCGCAGCGTCACGTCGTTGCTGCGCAGTTGCGACAGCCACCGGTTCAAGTCGGCTTCTGGGATCGGGGTGGACTCGGCCACGGCCATCTCCTGAATATCGTAGGTGACTTCTCCGGCCCGGTAGGGACTCCTCTGCTTGCATCACCTAAGGGACGTCGGTATACTGGACGCAAATATCCGGCCGCCGTTGGGCGCTGCTTCACCCGACGACAAGACGGGGGGTGGCCTGCCCATCACGGCGCGGGACGAGGAGGGTAGAACCCACTCGGTGGCTGACCGCAAAGACCAGGGCGACGCTGCGACGACACGCCCCCGCTTCGCGCACGAAAGTGAAGCTGAGTTCGCCCGGCTCCTGGACTTTTACGGTATCCGTTGGGAGTACGAACCTCGGAGCTTTCCGCTGCAGCGGGACGACCAGGGTCGGGTCGTGGAGAGCTTTAACCCGGACTTCTATCTCCCTGAGATCGACCTGTACATCGAACTCACCACACTCAAGCAAAGCCTCGTGACCAAGAAGAACCGCAAACTCCGCCGGCTCCGCGAGTTGTACCCCAATATCCGTGTGAAGATCTTCTACGGTCGCGATTACCGCAGTCTGCTCCTCAAGTATGGCCTGGCCAAGGACGCCGCCCGCACGCCGTCCGTCTGATGGCTCTCGCCGACGACATCGCCCGGGTCCTGTTTACCGAGGCCCAGATTCAGGATCGCATCCGGGCGATGGCCGCGCAGATCTCGCGTGACTATGCGGCGACGGTGCCGCTCCTGGTGAGCGTCCTGAAGGGCGCACTGTACTTCATGGCCGATCTCTCCCGTGCCATCACCATCCCGATCACCATCGACTTTATGGCCATCACGTCTTACGGTGACGAAACGGCATCCACCGGCGCGGTCCGCCTCATCAAAGACTTGGACGAGAAGATCACCGGGCGGCACGTGCTCCTGGTCGAGGACATCATCGACACCGGCCTCACCGCCGATTATCTGCTGCGCACGTTGCGAGCACGCGATCCGGCCAGCCTGAACATCTGCACGCTGCTCGACAAA
>VBAL01000147.1:0-2078 GCA_005888595.1 Candidatus Segetimicrobium genomatis | reverse complement strand
TAGATTTCCATTCAACCGGAGTTGAAAAGTTGGAGAGTTGGAAAGTTGGAGAGTTACAGCGCTTTCTCTCCAACTCTCCAACTCTACAACTGCAGTCTACCGTTTCCCGACGGCCCGCTTTTGCGCAAGCTCCAACCGGAAGACAAAACGGACCAGCCGCTGACGATCTTCGTCGGCGATCACGGTAAACTGACTGCCGACCAACCAGCGCGATCCCCGCAAGATCTCTCGCACATACTTGGTTTGGCAGCGCGCCCGGACGGGCAGGCGCCCGTCGGGGACATTCATGATGATGTCGAACTCCTCATCCTGGGCAAACGGTGGAGCCTCGTTGAACAACAGGCTGACGCCTCCGCCGCTGACGTCCTTCGTCACGCCGCGGTGGTTCTGCCCGCGCACGCTGATGTCGGTGTTGAGGCTGGCATCTTTCCGGATGAAGTCCCGGCGCTGCGTCCGGGCGATCTCGCCGGCCAGCTGGATGGTCAGCTGCACCTCGGACTCGCGGGCGACCTCCGTGATCGTCCCATGCTCTTCGTAAATACCATCCTTGCGAACGAAGATGATGCGCACCGCGGAGCCTGGTTCCGGCAGATCCGGTCCACGCATGGCGGAGGCCAGCCGCATAATGCCGTCGTCGACCGCCTGCACCGCGCTGGAAAAAGATTCACCGGAGGGCAGCAACTCCAGCATGATGCGTTCGCCCACTTTGGGCCGGTACATAGCTCACACCCCGGAGCCTCACCCGGCGGTCGCACGCCCACTATCCGCGCCCCCGGGACAGATATGAGGGCACGCGGGCGCTGCCGTTCAGGCGGTTGTCGGGGGGACTATGAAGATGAGGCCTCCGCCATCACCGTACCCTGGGCGCGCGAGTGATAGACGGGCGTTCCCCGTTTCACGACGCACGCGGGAAGTGCAACGCACGAAATCTTCCATGCAATTGACGGTATGGAATTTCACTGCATAATATAATGAAGAAGGGTTTGCGCTGGGGGATCGTCTAGTGGTAGGACGACGGGCTCTGGACCCGTTAGCGGGGGTTCGAATCCTCCTCCCCCAGCCACCAGAGTGAACTTTTCTCTTGCGTAACCAACGACAGCACTCCGTGCAAGTCTCCACAAATCTCCGCCGTGCCATCTGAGTGAATCCGAATCTCCCTGATGAGGTTGCTCAGGATCGAACGGCCCTGCTCGATCTGCTTTACGCTGAGCAACGTCTCCAAGTCTTCGAGACACGCCTGCACACGGGCCGGCAGGTCGGCGAGCACTCGCTGTAGCCTGGCTTGTGGTTCCTGTGGCCTGGGACGGTCCTGGCCCGCTACGAGGGCCTGGTGCCGGCGGTCGGCGTCCTCCAGCATCTCCAGCAGGCTCTCGGTCGCCTTCCCCATCTTCACGGCGGTCTTGATGTGCTCGATCTCCACCTCGACCTCACGCAGCGCCTTGCTCTGATCGGTGGGACCGTGATCATCCCGCTTCGCCAGGAGCATCAATTCATCGCGGACATAGCCGATGATGGTCCCCAGATGCTCGGGAGTATAGAGCTGCTGGCGGAGTGCCGCGATGACTGCCCGATCCAGTCTCTCGACTGTGATCCCACGGCTGTTGGTACATACCATCTCGCCCCGGTTGCGATGTGTCCCGCAGCGGTAGGAATGATTCGTCTTGATGTAGCTGCCCCCGCACACGGCGCACTTCACGAACCCAGAGAGGAGGTACTTCCCGACGTTGCGTTTCGACTCGGTGCCAGCGGTCATGGAGGCCGTAATCGCCCGTGTCTGCGCCCGCTGCCAGAGGTCATCGGAGATGATGCGCAATTCCGGGGCATCCACTTCGACCCATTCCTCCCTTGGCCGCACACGGTAGGAATACCGCTTGGTATCTGGGTCGCGCATCCATTGGCTACGGTTCCACGCTGCTTTGCCAATATAGAGCCTGTTGTTCAGGATGCCTTTGCCGAGTCGCCGATGCCCAACCACCGCCGTATACGACCAGGTGCGGGCCTGTCGCGTCGTCTTGTTTAGCCAGCGGGCGCCCGGAGGGGCAATGCTATCGGCGTTGAGGATGCGGACAATCTGACGG
>VBAL01000146.1 GCA_005888595.1 Candidatus Segetimicrobium genomatis | reverse complement strand
CGCGCCGCCGATGATCGGACCGATGAAGCGGTGCTCGACGACGACCGCACCGCAGAACCAGGTCGCGTCGCGCGGCAGATGTTCGTCGACCGCGTCTGGTAATTCCCGGTCAAGGCGGTCGCCGCGCGCGATGTAGACTGGTGTTGTGGGCTACGCGAACGTACACGATCGTCTTCGCCTTAGTCGATACCGCGAGATGGCGCGCAGAGCGGCGCGCGCGCGGTGGGCGCAGCGGAAGTCAGAGCCGTAATTCATATCCGCCGTGTTCAACACCCCGCTGTCCCAAGCCACCTATGACGATGTAATCGCCTTCTGCAACACNNCCCGAAAGTGTGCGTGTCGAGTACAAGCGCGAAGTAGTCAACACGCCGAAGGTTGTGTCGTCGTTCGCGAATACGGTCGGCGGGATCTGGGTGATCGGCGTCGAGACGGACAAGAAGACGAACCTCCCGACCCTCCCCCCGATCGGCCTGGACGAACGTCCCGGCATCGAGGAGCAGATCGTCCAGAGCGCCCAGAGCGGGATTTACCCGCCGATCACACCAGTAGTCCGCGTCCTGCCGATACCGCAACAGAAGGGACGTGTCGTCGTCATCGTCAAGGTGCCGGAGAGCATCGAAGCTCCGCACGCCATCGAGAACTCGACGCGGGTGTGGATCAGGACCGCGAGCACGACCGAGCCATACGAGCTAGCGGAGATTGACCGCATCGCGTACCTCCTCGAACGACGACGGCAACCAGAGCAGCACCGAGAGGAGCTGATCGAGCGCGCTGCCGGGCGGTCACCGTACCAGAACTCACAGCGAGTCCGGGTGGTAGTGGCGCCTGTCTACCCACGCGGTCTGCTTCTGCCGCACGACGAGTTGTACGAGCGGGCGCAGCGACTTCAATCACAGCTCCGTTACTTGCGAGACTTCCGGCTCGTGCATGAGGCCATCTCAGCGACCGGCTCCGTCGGAAACCACAAGTACTACTTTGAGCTGAGCGTCCAAGGTGTTTCTTTCACCGAGGCGTCGGCCGAGCCCGCCGACGTGTTGGGTGAGACGCCCTTCGTGTTCCTCGGCAACTTGCTCTACCCGTTGGGCACCGCGTTGAATACGGCGCTGGCGTTTCTGCGAGACACCGTGACGAACCTGTTGGTGCGGTATGAGCTGTTCCGCTGGTCCGGTATCGGCTACCTACATGCCGACAAGAGCGAGATACACATGCCAACAAAGGTCGTAAGGGAACAGCTGTGTACCGATCAACACGTTGCTGTCTCGACCACAGGCCTCGCTGAGACGCTGATCGGAGACCGCGCCACGGTGTTGACAGAGTTGATGCGACAGGTGCTGTGGGCGTTCAACTACCGTACGACGACAGATGTCCTTCGCGGTCGTGTTATCGACATCGCCAAGAAGATGAATCTCATCTGAGGATCGGTCCTGGTGGCGTAGATGTGGTGGCGATCAAAAAGAAGCTGACCGACGCGGGCAAACCGCCGATGAAGCAAGTAAGAGGCTAGTTGAATATCACCCCGCGCGCCGGATTTCGTTCCGAAGCGCGAGTGCCCCCCGGAACTCGACCCTGACCACGGACCACGCATCCGCGCTCCAGCGCGTCTGCAGCATCACGCGCAGGACGCGGTTGATGCGAAGCCACGGGTGCCAGAGGCGCTCGTCGGTGTCGCACTCTTCGTTCATTTCGTCTCCGGCCCGCGCGGGCCAGACCCGAGCGCGAGAGCGACGGAACGGTCCAGGTCGCGTAGATTGAACGGCTTGTGCAGATACCCGACCGCCCCCGCGCTCAGCACCTCGGCCTCCTTTCGGGCGTCCCAGTCACCACTCATCATGAGGACTGGCGCCTTCACGCCAAGGTCGCGGATGCGTTTCAGCAGGTCGAGGCCCTGCTTCCAGCGGGCGCCGATTCCTGGTATGACCATGTCGAGCAGAATGAGATCGAACGCTCCCCGTAGTAGGATGTCGAGCGCCTCGGCAGCCGAAGACGCCGATACGACAACATAGGCGTGCCCGTGCCGGAAGCGGGCGAAGAACTCCTGCAACACCCCGACCACGCTTGGCTCATCATCGACGATAAGAACCCGCTTCGAGAACTCCATCGGCGACTCCAGTGCAGATAAATGAGCGGAGTTCGTGGCAGTCGGCCGTCCTGATCCGCTGTCGGGTTACCTCCCCGGGGGAGAGTTGGATCCAGCGCCGGAAAAGCCTCACATAATCGGATTCCCCGATGAAATAGCGTTCTTCCCTGCAGGCCGCATCGGGTGATCACCTGGTGCCGATGACCCCGAGCGCGACGCCACCAGCCATCGGTGCTGCCTATCCGGTTCCGGCCATTCGTGCTACTGTCCAGCCGCCTGCACCCTGGCCTTACGGGTTGACGCCTCCGGGCGTCGAGACCCCGGTGAGTCTGGCGCATATTCGCGGCCGCTGCTACCGGGGAGGCCACTATGGACCAGGAATCTCTCCGTCTTCTCATCCGACCCAAGATCCAGGATGGCCGCCTGCCACATGACGGCATCAAAAGGGTTTGGAGTAGTCCAAGCGACGGCGAAACGTGCGACGCCTGCGACACGGTCCTGTCGAAGGATCAGTTGGTGATGGAAGGGGTCACGCTGGACCTTGGCAGGAGGCCCCTTCAGTTGCACGTCCGATGTTTCCAAGTCTGGGATCACGAAAGGCGCGCCATCTCGCACGTGACAGAACCGACGATCTCCTCTGGCTTCAGCTTCAAAGATCGCGCGACGCTCATCGCTCAAAACGATTTGTCTTCCGTGGCCCGTGAAGCGCTCGAGTTTCAGGGAGGCGAACTCACCTCGCATTTCGAAGCAACCCTGACGAAGCAGGTCGCCGAGGAACTGCTGGCGAAATGCACCGAGCTTGGTCTCTGGGTTGGCGCTATGGCTCTTCGGGCCGAGCTCATGCGGTTGAAATAGTAGGCTCTCAATGCCGGCGCCGCAGCTGGCGGGCTTCTTCTCGGGCTTCGGCTTGGCCATCCGCCCGTCTCAGCGCCTCGCGCGCCGCGCCCATTTCTGAGAGCGCCACGCGGCGAGCCTTGGGCGCGGGAGTCAGATCCCATCCAGGCGGTTTCTCATCGGGCCACAAGGGCGCCTCGATCGTCTTCGGGCAGAAGTTGCATTTGATCGCCATCTGTCGGTGCGGGCGGCGATTGTAGTGATGCGGCGGCCCTCTTGGCCTCGTCATCGAACCGGACTGACCCGGCCCATGGTTCCCCGTCGCGGACGTGGATTCGCGCAACTAGCACGCCTGTAAGGGCCTCGTGATCAAGCAGTACCTTTCGTAGCGAATTGCCCAGTAGGTCGAAGAACTCTCGGGCGTCAAAAAACTCTTCCTGTTTGCGTTCCATGACTCAGTCTCCTCTCACCAGCCGCACAGAGAGGTCACGCCGCGCGGCGGAGCGTCCACGCGAGCCCGATGCCGCCAGTGCCGATCAGCAGACCGTCAGCGACGCGGACCGCCGGTGGGAGGAGCGGGCACCAGAGGGCGAGGCCGACCGCGAAGGTGATCCCGGCCCACCAGCGGCGCCACGGCCGCGTTGCCGTTCAGGAAGAGCCGGCCGATACCGGCCAGGACGTAGAGCTCCACACCGAGCGTCGGCAAAATCAGGGCTACGCCCGTTCCGCTCAGGAGCGTGGCGCGCCGGGCGCTGGGTTGGGCACCCGCTGCCGAGAGGCGGGCGTGGAGGGCTGGCAGCACGCAGAGCAGCAGCACGAACCCGATCAGCGCGAGATAGTGCGCCACTAGCCACCGAGGCGACGTCACCGCTCGGCTCGCCCCGGCCAGGGTCTCGGCTGGCGTCCTCGGATCGAAGGGGAAGAACGGTCTCACGAGTGGGAATGCAGCAAGGGGCGAGACTCGAGAGTCCGAGGTCACGGCTGCCCAAGTCATCGAGGACTTCCTCCCGCGACGTCGAGCCAGGTTCGGAGCGCGTGGAGCGCGCGATCATACGAGGGCATCGAGCACCCGGCGAAGCCGAGCGCTGCTCTCAGGAGCTGGCCGCGTTGGTCGAGCACGCGCTACTGCTCAGAAAATAGATCGGTAAATACGTGGAATCATGGCCAGCTCGTGAAGTCCCGTTCGCCAGTCATTTTCATCGCTGCGCGGGTGAGCGCCGCGCTCATGATCACTCGATGACCTGATCCGCCCGGCTCAGCACAGAGGGCGGGATCGCGAGTCCTAACGCCTTGGCGGTCTTCAGGTTGATCACCAACTCGAACTTCGTGGGCTGCTCGACAGGGAGGTCGGCGGGCTTCGCACCCCTGAGGATCTTATCCATGTAGGTGGGGAGGCGTCGGAACAAATCGGCGAAGCTTATCCCATAAGACATCAACCCGCCCGCATCGACAAACGCCCGGTCACCGAACACCGTCGGGAGGCGGTTCCCGGCGGCGAAGCTGACGATTGAGCCCCTGTGTTCCCCATGTAAGGGATTCTCAGTGGCCGTCAAGGCGTCGACACGCTCGCGGATCAGTACCGCAAAGGCGCTGTCCAAGTCGCTCGGGCTTCGCACGTCTACCGGAAGGAACGTAAGCCGTAGCGCCTGAGCGGTCGGCGCCGTCGCATCGAGCACACGAGCTTCGGGCCTATTCGATCGATTCGTGAGAATGCCAACGCGTGAGATCTTCGGGGATGCCTCCTTGAGCAGCTCCAGCCGCTTGGACAAGATCTCCAGACTCGCCTCGATCGTCAGGCCTGTGATGTTTCCGCCCGGGCGGGCGAGACTGGCGACGAGTCCTGAGCCCACCGGGTCGCCAGCGAGCATCACGATCGGAATCGTCGCCGTTGCGCGCTTGGCGGCGAGAGCTGCTTGGTTGCCAAATGCCAGGATCATGCTCACGTTGAGCTGCACCAGCTCCGCAGCAAGGCCGGGAAGCCGGTCGAGCCGCTGATCCGCGCTTCGCCGCTCGAACGTGAGGTTCTGGCCCACGACCCACCCGAGATCACTCAGTTGTTCTAAAAATGCCTGCCGGCCCTGACCGATGTCCTCGGGGATGGAGCTTCCCGACGACAACACGCCGACGCGGTAGACTTTCGAGAACGACCGCGAGCCCGATCCGCCGCATGGGCACCTCGGGGGAGGATGGATGGCGGGAGTCTAGCCGAACGCAGCAACGTGGACTAGGGCGGCGACGACGATGGGTAGCGCGTGCGAGGCCTCCAGCCTGAAGTCAGACGGATCAAGTGCCCGTCTGACGCGGCATGGGTGCCATGAGAGCCGTCGTCGTCTCGGCCGTCTTCGCAGCAGTCTGGACAACAGTCGCAGCCGCTTCTTCGGTTCGAAGGAGCTCGGGCTGAGCCAACGGCTCAAGAGCCTCGATGACTTGGACGACCGAGAAAACCCTCCTGTCCTCGAGATAACGAGCGACTTGTCGCGATGGTGGGCGAGGAAGATTCGCCTCCCTGGGCAGCTGTGCATCTGCGGCGAGGAACTGAACGACAACCTCCCACGCTTGATAAAACACCTGCATAAAGCTCCGATCGTAAGGCAATGGGCAGACGACCAGATTCTTGCCGTCGTCCTTGGTCACAGCATCTGACTCGCCTTGGTGGGCAGGCACAATCCCGATACGAAGACCTTTTGCGCCTTCGAGGTGGTCTCTGTTGATCTTCAGAGTGGTGCCGATCCATCGGTCGGTATCACGGTACCCTGTGAACAGGTCAGCCTTCCAAAGGCCACTGATGCTCTGAGGGAGGGCGACGCGTGCATCGGGCTTCCGGAACGCGGCGGCCATCGTCTCCAGATGCCTTCTGAGTTTGACGGGCCGGCCCTGTGTTCCGTAAAGCAGCAGAGATTCAGGCGTGAGTAGTTCCTTCGCCGTATCAATTAGAGTTCGAGCCCCATTCTTTTCAGCGCCGAACAGAATCGACCCCATTGCCTGGCCGGGAACATTGCATCTGGCGATAGCGTCTGCGACGCGCTCCGTAACCATCTGATTTTGGCGGTTCAGCGCATCATGGACGGCATACTCGAAGCAGATACCGATGTCACCGTCGCCTGGTCGCCGGAGGCGCGGCAACATGAAAAGCTTGATGTTCTGGTGGCCGCCGGCCTCATTAGCGACGTCACGCTTGAGTGCGTAGAGGATGCCAGCGAGAATCGGCCGGACGACGGCCGTTATAGCAGACACCTCGTCTGCGACCGGGTGTTCCTGGAACTCAAGTCTAAGCTGCAGTCCGTGTGTCTCGGTCATTCCGTCTTCCGTCTAACATTGGCGTCACCCGCGCGATGGGCGGGGACTCTAGAGACGTCCGAGTACGCGACGAGGTTACATCAAATGTTGCGCGTCGTGCTGAACCGCCGCTGCCAGCGATCCTCTTCGACGGTCCAACCTTTCTGCTTGACCTTCAGCCACCGCCGCGTCGGGCCCGCCTCGTACAGGCTCGTCTCCTCCTTGGCGACCAGGCCCTCATAATCCCGCGCGATCACCTCGGACCACGCCTCGAAGCCATTCCGCGCGAGCCGTCGTACAGGCAGCACGAACTCGCTGCCCGCGACGACGCGCTCCAATCGAACGCGACGCTCGCGCAACGGCCGCCCGATGAACTCGCGCCCGTCCTGGTACAGCAGATCGAACGCCATCAGCACGGGCGGCGTGGCGACCGCGTCCGCGTCTGGTTCCCGCAACCAGTCGAAGCGCGAACGGAGCTTCTCGTCGTAGATCGCAACCTCGCCGTCGAGCACCAGGGAGCGCGCGGACAGCGTGGCGATCGCGGCCGCGATGCCGGCGAAGCGTCGCGTGTGGTCGAGGCCATTGCGGCTGACGAGGCGCACGCGCGCACCATCCTTGTACGCGACGATGCGCCACCCGTCGACCTTCTCCTCGTAGACCCAGCCCTCGCGGTGGAACGGCTCGCGGACGTGCGTCGGGGCCATCGGCGTGTACGAAGCAAGCACGGGAGCACTCATTGTACCGGGCGGATCATCGCCTGCAATCCGGCAACCTGCGCCGTCGGCTGGTTTTGCCGTAGCCATGCGAGACTGGGCGCTCACGAGTCTGAGCGGCGGCTGCTCAAGACCGGCGGCGGCTGATCCGGCATGCCCGGTACTTCACGCTGCAGGACGCCGACGTTACTTGACAGGGCGGTTAGTCCGCAGGATTCTACGGCGCATCGAACGACTGGCGTGGCCGGACGCCGCGTGTAGCCCTGCGGGCGCTGGTTCACGGAGGAGGAGGTTAGAATGGCAAGCTTCCGCCTGCTCGTGAACGGCAAGACGCAGTCAGTCTCGGTCGAGCCGGGCACTCCGCTCCTGTACGTGCTCAGAAACGATCTCGAGCTAAATGGGCCGAAGTTCGGGTGTGGGCTGGCCCAGTGCGGCGCGTGTACGGTGCTGATGGACGGGAAGCCTGTGCGGTCTTGTGTGACGCCGGTGTCGACCGCGGTGAAAGCGCACATCACCACCATCGAGGGTCTCGGCACGCTCGAGCGACTGCATCCACTGCAGCGCGCCTTCATCGAGGAACAGGCGTGTCAGTGCGGCTACTGCGGTAACGGCATGGTGATGTCGGCGAAGGCGCTGCTCGACCGCAATCCGCGGCCGAGCGACGGCGACATCAAGCAGGCGCTGGACGGACATCTGTGTCGATGCGCCTCACACAATCGGATCGTGCGCGCCATCCAGCGCGCCGCCCGGGAGATGCGGTCATGAGCGCTGCTCGTGATGTGTCTCGCCGCGTCTTCCTCGAGACGAGCGGGGCGCTGCTCATCGGATTCGCGCTTGCTCCTCAGGCCGCGCTTTCTCAGGATAGGCCAGCGGCCTTGCCTGGAAGCCTCAACACGAACCGGATGCTGGACGCTTGGCTGCGGATCGACCCGAACGGTACGGTCACAATCTTCACCGGGAAGATCGAGCTCGGACAGGGCATTGGCACCGCGCTCGCCCAGATCGCGGCCGACGAACTTGACGTGAACCTTGAGCGCATCCAGATCGTCAGCGGTGACACTGCGCGCACGCCGAACGAAGGGCTGACCGCCGGCAGCCTGTCCATGGAGCAGAGCGGCACGGCGCTGCGCTTTGCGTGCGCCGAAGCGCGCGACGTCCTGGTCTCGGCCGCCGCGGCGAAGCTCGGCGTTCCCGCCGCCGACCTGAAGGTGAGCGACGGCGCCGTCAGAACGCCCAGCGGCGAGGCCGTGACGTACTGGGTGCTCGCGGGAAGCGCTGATCTCAAGCGAGAGGCCACCGCGAAGGCGCCGCCGAAGCCCGCCTCGGAGCGCCGCTGGGTCGGCCGGAGCGTCGTCCGTCGGGACATCCCGAAGAAATTCACTGGCGGCGCAGCGTACGTGCAGGACGTCCGGCTACCCGGCATGGTGTTCGGACGCGTCGTGCGCCCGCCCTCGGCGGGCGCGCGGCTCGTGTCCGTCGACGAGGCGGCGGTGCGCCGCATGCCCGGTGTGGTCATCGTCGTGCGAAATGGCGATTTCCTGGCCGTCGCCGCGACGCGCGAGGAGCAGGCGATTCGCGCCCGCGAGGCGCTCAAGACTAGCGCGCGATGGAAAGAAACCGCGTCGCTGCCGCCGGCCGACGGAGCGCTCTACACCTATCTCATGAGCCTGCCGGTGCCGGGCCAGACGGTAGCCGAGAAGACAGCGGTGACTGCCGCGCCAACGAAGACGCTCGAAGCGCTCTACACGCGCCCCTATCAGTGCCACGCCTCGATGGGACCGTCGTGCGCGGTCGCTCAGTGGCAGGACGGCAAGCTCATCGTGTGGACGCACAGTCAGGGCGTGTTCCTCTTGCGCGCCGAGCTGGCG
>VBAL01000319.1:1501-3086 GCA_005888595.1 Candidatus Segetimicrobium genomatis | reverse complement strand
CGCCCCCACCTTTGGACTCCCTTTCCGCCAGTGGTCGTGTGACTGATCAAGCGGGGCATTCCCTACAAGGTGTCCAAGTCACGTTGGAACTTCAGCCGATAGGGCCGCTCTACGTGTGAACGGCGGTCGAGACCCGCGGCATTCTGACGTGTCGCGCGCGTACTGATCCCCACATCATCATCCGCGGCGAAGCCGCGTCTCCACGCCAGCGGAGAAATTGGTATCGTCACGCCCTGCGAATGAGAAGCCCCGGGCGGGTGGCTGCCCGACCGGGGCTGGGTGCGACGAACGGTTCCTCGGTGGGAACGTACGAGGCGGTAAGCATCCCACCGTTGCGGGCGTCTTGTCCATCCGCTCGGAGGGGTGTTTGGGCAAGCGGCTGCTGGCCGGCGTCGTCCTGTATCTGCTGACGTGCGGGCGGTGCTGGGCGCCTTTCGCGATCTGCGGGTCGTGTTACCGCGGGCACCGGTACTGCGGGCCGCGGTGTCGTCGTGGGGCGCGGATCGAGAGTCGGCGCGCATCGAACCGTCGGCACCAACAGAGTGCGCCGGGCCGCCAGGACCACGCCGATCTCCAGAGGGAATATCGGCGGCGCCTTGCCGCGCGGCTTCTGCGCGTGACGGACCAGTCTTCACAGGGTCGGACCTGGTTTCTTACTCTCCCGGAGCCGCGCTCGCCGGAGGTGGCGAGCGCGGCGCTGGTCGTGGATGGGGTGGTCGTCTGCATGGTCTGCGGACGATCGGGTCCCTTCATCGACTTTCCGAGGGGAGGTCAGCGTGATCGATCTCGAGACCGTGGCCCGGATCCGGCACCTGCACCACGCCGAGCACTGGCCGGTGGGCACGATTGCAACGGAGCTGGGACTACACCACGAGACGGTAGAACGAGCGCTCGCGGAGGAGTCGCGAGCCGAGCCGGCTCCCCGGCCGAGCCGATTCGACCCGTACGTGGGCTTTGCCCGCGAGATGCTGGAGAAGTATCCGCGGCTGCCAGGTGCGGGACAAGGTGGCGGAGCTGCGTCCGACTCCGCGCGAGGCCTTCCTGCGGCGTCGGACATTTCCTGCGGAGGAGGCCCAAGTGGATTGGGCCAGCTTCGGCCACGTCGTGATCGGCGCCGCGCGCCGAGCGCTCTCCGCCTTCATCCTGACGCTCACGTATTCGAGATGGATCTTCCTGCGGTTTTTCCTCGATCAGTCGATGGAGAACTTCCTGCGCGGGCACGTGTACGCATTCGCGGACCTTCAGGGGGTCCCTCGTCATCTGCTCTACGACAACTTGCGCTCGGCGGTCAGCGAACGGCACGGGGATGCCGTGCGCTTCAATCTCCGTCTGCTCGAGCTGGCGTCTCACTACCACTTCTCGCCGCGGGCGTGCCGGCCGGCGCGAGGCAACGAGAAGGGTGCGGTCGAGCGGAGCGTGCGGTACATACGCGACTCGTTCTTCGCGGCTCGGTCGTTCACGACGCTCGATGACCTGAACCGCCAGGCGCTCGTGTGGCGGGACGAAGTGGCTGGGAATCGCCGCTGGCCCGGAGACGACCGTAGGACCGTGGCCGAGGCCTTCCTTGAAGAGGCCGCGCACCTGC
>VBAL01000319.1:951-1469 GCA_005888595.1 Candidatus Segetimicrobium genomatis | reverse complement strand
CGTCCGCTTCGACCTCAACGACTACTCGATCCCGCCCAACTTGGTCGGCCGTCCCCTGAGCCTGGTCGCTTCCGAGACCGCGGTGCGGATTCTCGAGGGCGCTCTCGAGGTGGCTCGTCACTGCCGGTCCTACGATCGCCACCGCAGGATCGACGACCCGGCACATGTCGAGGCGCTGCTCGTCGAGAAACAGCGGGCGCATGGGTCCACTCCCAATGCCCGGCTCCTCGGCGCTGTGCCTGCTGCGGAGGCTCTTCTCGAGGCGAGCTTCAGGCGGGGCGAGTCGATCTCCAGCATCACCCAGAAACTGCTGCTGCTTCTTGACGACTACGGAGCCGAAGAGCTCCGCGCCGCGGTGGAGGAGGCCCTCGCCAGGCAAACCCCGCGCGTCAGCTCCATCGCATTCATCCTCGCCAAACGCCGGCGAGCGGCGCAGCGAAAGATGAGTCTGCCCGTCGACCTCTCTCGCCGGCCCGATCTCAAGGACCTCTACGTCAAACCCCATTCCTCGGAGACCT
>VBAL01000319.1:0-882 GCA_005888595.1 Candidatus Segetimicrobium genomatis | reverse complement strand
CGCTCCCTCGACGACTTCCTGGCGCGCGCCACCAAGAGCCGCCTGTCGCCCGTGCAGATCCTGGAGGAGATCGCACGACTGGAGGAGATCGACAAGAGCCGGCGCAGCCAGGAAAGCCGGCTTCACAGAGCCCGCATCGGACGCTTCAAACCGATCGCCGATTTCGACTGGAACTGGCCCAAGAAGATCGAGCGCGACCTCATCGAGCGCGCGCTCACCCTCGAATTCGTCCGCGAGGGCCGCAATCTGGCGCTCATCGGCACCAACGGCCTGGGCAAGACCATGATCGCCAGAAACATCGCCCACCAGGCCGTCCTCGCCGGCTTCTCGGTCCTGTGCACGACCGCCGCCGAGCTGATCGAGGACCTGCGCGCGTGCTCGCCCGAGACGCTACGCCGCCGCCTCGCCCGTTACACGAGGCCGCATCTGCTCGCCATCGACGAGGTCGGATATCTGTCCTACGACTCCCACGCCGCCGACCTCCTCTACAAAGTCGTCGACCGACGTTACGAACGACCCGGCGCAAAAGACCTGCCCAGCCGCTCCATACTCATCACCACCAACCTCGCCTTCCGCGACTGGAACACCGTCTTTCCCAACGCGACCTCGATTGCCACCCTCCTCGACAAGCTCACCCATCACGCCGACGTGACCCTCATCGACGGAGAGAGCTACCGCGTCCACGAAAGTCAGAAGGAGGCCGCGGCGCGGAGAAAAAGAAAGTCGTGACCACCGCCCGGCAGGCCTACGTCGACGCCGTCGTCAGAAACTACGTCCGCCTGCCGGGCACCCCACTGCGCGCCAGCCGCCGCGACCAGCAGCTCGCCGCCGCCCTCTACGATCGCCGCGTCCCTCTCAGCGCCGTGTGGGCGGCTTTCGTCA
>VBAL01000145.1 GCA_005888595.1 Candidatus Segetimicrobium genomatis | reverse complement strand
GCCGCAGCGCAAGACCGTGCGCCAGGACGGCGACCACCCCCGCCGTGATCGCGGCGGCTGCGGTGGCCCGGTCCGTCACCGCAGGGCGGACCAGCGCTATGAAGGTCAGCGGCAACGCGAACTCAAGATTCCATGACCCCGGGATCCTCGCCCCCACATAGATGCCCAACGCCGTGCTGACCTGCCACGCCGTCCACAACGTCACCCCCGCGCCCAGAAAAAACCAGTGCCGCTGGTCGGGTTCGTCCTTCCGCGACCGCGCGACCGCCCGACCGCTCGAGTGCGCGACCGCTCGACTGCCCGACTGCGTCTCTTTCTCCCGGTAGTGCGTAATCGCCATCGCGTAGGCTTCATCCGACAGCAGATACGCCAGCAGCAGCTTCCACCGCAGACCCAGCCGGCTGAGGTAGGGCGCCACGGACGCACTGTACAGCATGTGGCGCAGGTTCACGACGAACGTGGTCAAGATGATGAGCGCCCCGGGCGCGTCTGCGGCGAACAGTTGCGTCCCAACGAACTGCGCCGAGCCGGCCAGCACGATGGATGACATCGCCAGCGCCGCCATGGGCGGAATCCCCGCCTGCAGCGCCAGTGCCCCGTAAATGAGGCCGAAGGGCAGCACGCCAAACAGGACCGGGACTTCGGCCTTGGCGCCGGCCGCAAACTCCGCGCGGGGGCTGGAGATTCTCATTTGCTGTCATTGCGAGGGGGCGTAGCCCCCGAAGCAATCTCCTCGGAACGGAGATCGCCACGGCCCTCCGGGCCTCGCGATGACAGACTTTGTGTCTTGGGCTCCTTTGAGAGTTCTCTCGATGCGGTGATAGTTGGCGGGGCCCGACGGAGGTTGACCACCGCGATTCCCGCGACCACGAGCCCTGAGCCGACCAGCAGCCGCCAGTCGGCGTGCTCGTTCAAGAAGATGATCCCGAGCAGTAGGCCGATCACGGGAAAGACGTACGCGACCAGCGAGGACCGCGTGGGACCCCACGCATTGATGAGGTAGAAGTACAGGAGGTACGCGGTGCACGACCCGAGCAGACCCAGCCAGACCAGCGCAAACCAGGTGATCGGCAGGACCGGCAGCCGCACCGGCCGCTCGCCCGCGAGGGCGGTGAGCCAGGTAAAGAGATCGGCGAAGAGGACGACCATTGTGGCCTGGAGGAGCGGGGGATGCCCGCGTAGGTGGCGGCGCGAGAACGTCGCTGCCACCGCGTAACTGATCGAGGCCACTAGAACGGCCACCTGGCCCCAGACGCTGCGCGTGACCACGCTGACGCCCAGGTCACGGCTCATCAACACGACCACGCCGGAGAAACCCACCAGCAGTCCGGCCAGGCGTGTCGATGTGATCCGTTCGTCGGAGAGCCAGAAATGCGCGATGACGATGGTGAACAGGGGCACGGTGGCGTTCAGGATGGCCGCCAGGCCGGAATCGATCCGCGTTTCGCCCCACGAGATCAGGACGAACGGAATCGCCGTGTTGAAGGCACCCATGAACAGGTACGCGGGCAGGTGCTCGGCCGTCCGCGGAAATGCCTGGCGTTGGAGGCGCATCACCAACAGGAGCCCGAGGAGGCCAAAGAGGAGCCGAATGGCCGCCAGCGTCGCGGGACCAATCTCGCCGACGGCGATCTTGATCCACAGAAACGACGACCCCCAAATGGCCCCGAGAAGCCAGAACGCGCCCCACTCCTTCAGCCGCATGCCGTTTCCTTTCTCCAACGCGTGAGAGTATCGCACACAGTATGCCTTAGCAGCGGGCCACAGAGAAGTGCCAGATGTCACACCGGCGGGCGGAACAAAAAAAGAGAACTGTCCATCCCCACCAAAGACCGAGGCGTCTCAGGCTCTGTCCGCCGGCGGGCCGCCCGCCCGAAAGTGAGGAATACGACAGGGTGGTGGGGCGTTTGGCGTGTCGAGACAGTGGAGGTGAGGTTGTGCGACTTCAGCACCTGCTTTCTGAGATCAATACGGAGCAACGCCCTGGCGCTGCGGCCCATCCGGAGGTGGAGGCGCTGGATGCGTACTCCCAGGCCGTCATTAAGGCGGTGGAGACCGTTGGCGCGGCGGTTGTCAGTGTGGGGATGGCCCGGCGGGCGCCGGAGCCGTGGCGGCGCCGCGGAGTGCCGGAGATGCGTGGCGCGGGCAGCGGGGTCATCATTACTCCTGATGGCTACATCCTGACCAACAGCCACGTCGTGAGCACGGCCGACCGGATCGAGATACGGCTGCAGGACGGCCGCGAGCTGCAGGCGGCTCCGGTCGGTGAGGATCCGCACAGCGATCTGGCCGTGGTACGGGTGCAGGAGACTGGACTCCCCAGCGCGGAGCTCGGAGATTCGTCTGCGCTACGGGTCGGTCAGCTCGTGATCGCCATCGGCAATCCTCTGGGATTCCAGGCGACCGTGACCACGGGCGTGGTGAGCGCAGTAGGTCGGACGTTGCGTGCGCAGACCGGACGGCTCATCGAGAACATCATCCAGACCGACGCCGCACTGAATCCGGGGAACTCCGGTGGTCCGTTGGTGGACTTCCGCGGTCAGGTGGTCGGCGTCAACACGGCGGTGATCATGGGATCGCAGGGGATCTGTTTTGCCATTCCCTCCAATACCGCGGAGTGGGTGGCCGGCCAGCTCATCCGCGAAGGCCGTGTACGCCGCGCATATCTCGGCGTCTCGGGCCAGACTATCCGGGCGGAGCGTCGCGAAGTGATCGAGTTTGCGCTTCCTGCGCAGACGGCGGTGCGGGTAATGGAAGTCCAGCCGGGCACGGCGGCGGCGCATGTAGGGATCCAGCCTGGAGACCTGATTGTCAAAGTCGGTGACGTGACGGTAGTGTCGGTCGACGACCTGCAGCGAGCGTTGGGACGTCACCCCATCGGCGAGCCGCTGATGCTGGAACTCGTCCGCGCCGGCCGCCGGCTCACGCTGCTCACACATCCCACAGAACTGCCGGACGGTCAGTGATGTAGATCCTGTCATCGCGAGCGGAGCGAAGCGATCTCATTCCGATAGGAGGTTGCCACGGCCCTTCGGGCCTCGCAACGACGCTTCCGGCGTCGCTTCGGCCCCTGCGGGGCCTCGCAATGACAGGGTTATCGCAGGTACGCGGCCGTCACGCCGCCGTCGACCGTCAGGGCGGCGCCGGTGGTGCGGCTGGCGCGTGGTCCGGCCAGGAAACTGATGGCCTCGGCGACGTGCTCGGGAAGGACGTTCACCTTCAGTACGGTGCGCTGCCGGTAGTACTCATCGAGTTCTTCGGGTTTGATACCGTACGCCGCTGCGCGGGCCTGCCGCCAGCCCGCATCCCAGATGCCGCTGTCCTGCAACACGGCGTCGGGCAGCACCGAGTTGACGCGCACGCCGATTGGCCCGCCTTCTTCAGCCAGGGACCGCGCCAGGTGCAACTCGGCCGCTTTCGCGGTGTTGTAGGCAGCGGCGTTGCGGCTGGCCACCACGCTGTTCTTGCTGGTGACGAAGATGAGACTGCCGCCCATGCGCTGGTCTTTCCACAGGCGGAATGCCTCGCGGCTGATCAAGAAGTACCCGGTGGCCAGCACGTCCATCGTGCGGGTCCAGTCTCGGAGCGTCGTGTCATCGATTGGTGCGCTGAGGGCGATGCCGGCGTTGCTCACCACCACATCGACACCCCCGTAGGCCAGTACGACCGCGCGGAAGGCCTCGGCCACGGCGGCCTCGTCGGTGACGTCGCAATGCACGGCCATGCCGCGGCCGGTCCCATGGCGCTCGGTGAGTTCGCCGGCTACAGTCTGCGCGCCCGCGTTGTTGATATCGAAGATGGCGACATGTGCGCCGTCGCGGGCCAGACGCCTGGCCGTCGCGCGGCCGATCCCACTGGCGCCGCCGGTGACTACCGCCACCCGTCCGGCGAGTTCGCCGGGCGCCGGCCGCAGGGTGAGCTTGTACAGCTCCAGCGGCCAGTACTCGATGTCATAGGCCTCCTGAGGGGTCAGGCTCGTGAACTCCCCGACCCGCTGGCTGCCCTCCATGACCGCGATGGCGCGATGGTAGAGCTGGCGGCTCACGTCGGCCCCATGGGCATCGTCGCCGGCGGTGATCATGCCAAGACCCGGGATCACGATGACGCGTGGATACGGATCACGCATCTGATCGCCTGATTTCCGGTGCTCTTCAAAGTACCTGGCGTACGCAGTCGCGTACGCGTCGACGGCAACCGGAAGGCGTACCAGCAGGGGTTCGATCCCCTCACCGGGTGTCCAGGTGACGAATAGCGGCACGCGCTTCGTGTGCACCAGGTGATCCGGACACGCGGCGCCGACCTGAGAGAGTGCTGCCGCGCCCTCGCTTCCGGCAAACGCCACCGCGGGTCCGTTTTCGTCGACCTGCAGCACAGCGGGCCGCTGCCGGCTGACTGTCCCGCGGAGCACCGGCAGGAGGCGGGCCAGAGTTTCGCGGCGCGTCTGCGGCGGGAGTGGCGGCACTGCGGTCTCGCTGAATACCTTCTGCCGGATCGTGCGCTCGTAACACTCCCGGCTGCTCTGCCCCCACGTGATCAGCCCGTGCTTGCCCATCACCACAAGTTCGGCCTGCGGGGCGGTCCGCACGCCGCGACTGACCCACTGGCTAAGGGTAAACCCCGGTCGCGTGTAGTCGACCCACACCGCGCGGTGGCCCCACAGCCGCCGGCAGAGGGCCTGGCCATCGCTCGCGCAGGCCAGGCTGATCACGGCGTCGGGATGGGTGTGATCGACGTGGCTGGCCGGCAGAAACGCATGCAGGAGAGTTTCGATCGATTGACGCGGACGGTTAGGGAACGCCGCGCAGCGCGTGAGGTACTCGACCATCTCCTCATCGGTCATCGCGTCGCGGGCAGTCAGCGGCAAGATCTCCGCCAGCCGCAAGGCCGCAAATCCGGCCTCGGTGATTGCAGCCATGTCAGTGCCTGAGCCTTTGACCCAAAGCAGTTCGACGGAGCGCCCGAGATGATCGGTGTCCATCAACTTGGCGCTGGTGTTGCCGCCAAAGATGTTTACCACGCTGCGGTCTCGGGCCAGGAGGGTGGAGCGGTAGACGAGGCCATCGAGCGCAGGCTGGCGCGCCGCCGCCGCATCGTTCCACAGGTTACCGAGCATGCCGCACGCTACTCTCTCCGTCCCGCCTATGCCGGTGCCGTGGCGCGTACGAGATTTCGCACCGCCGAGGCGGAGTCTAGATCCAGGGCCTTCGCAACGAGGCGCTTCGCGCCGGCCCCTGACCACCGCCGGATGATCGCTTTCACCGCGGGGATCGCCGCCGGAGCCATGCTGAGTTCGTCCAGGTCCAACCCCAGCAGCAGGGGGACCGCGTCGGGGTCACCGGCCAGCTCTCCGCAGACTCCTACCCAGGGCCCCACCCGGTGCGCGGCCTGGACGACTGATCCGATCTGACGAAGCACCGCCGGGTGGCACGCGTCACCCAGGTGCGCGACGCGCTCGTTGGTGCGATCGGCGGCCATGGTGTACTGGGTGAGGTCGTTCGTGCCAATGGAAAAGAAATCCGTCTCGCGCGCGAACTGGTCGGCCAGCACCGCCGCCGACGGCACCTCGACCATCATGCCGACCTGAAGGCGTGCTGCGACCGGATGGCCTGCCGACGTGACCGCGCGCCTGGCTCGCTCCAGCTCAGCTTTCGCCGCGCGCAGCTCGTCGATCGAGGCGATCATGGGGAACATGATCCGCAGATCGTGGCCCGGGCTCGCCCGCAGCAGGGCGCGCAACTGGACCGCAAAGAGCTCCGGCCGCTGCAGGCTGATCCGGATCGCCCGCCAGCCCAAGAACGGATTTGCCTCCTTGGGCAGGTCGAGATAGGGCGCCGGTTTGTCCCCGCCGATGTCCATCGTGCGCGCGATGACCGGCCGGGATGCCATCACCCGCAGGATGGCCTCGTAGGCGGCGAGATGCTCGTCTTCGGTGGGTGCGGTGCGGCGACTGAGATAAAGGAACTCGGTGCGCAGCAGCCCGATGCCCTCGGCGCCGTGCTGGAGCGCGACCGCCGCTTCCTCGACCGCCCCGATGTTCGCTACCACTTCCACCCGGCGATGGTCACGCGTGATCGCGGGGTCGCCCGCCGCGCCGCGTTCGGTCGCAGCCTGCCGCTCAGCCGCCCCGCGACGCTGCGAAAACTCACGGGTGGTCTGTTCGTCGGGGTCGATGACAATCTCGCCCCGAGTGCCGTCGACCAGCACGGCCGTGCCGTCGCGAAGTTCCAGCACCGCCGTCCCCAACCCCACCACGGCCGGTTTGCCCCACGCTTTCGCCAGGATCGCGGTGTGTGACGTCGGACCGCCTTCCGCCGTGCAGAAGGCTAGCACCCGCGCCACCGGGAGGGATGCGATCTGCGAGGGAGCCAGATCGCGCGAGATGACAACGGACGGCTCATCCAACCGTAGCCCCGCCGCCCCGCGGCCCACCAGGTGGTCCAGGACTCTACCGCCCACGTCGCGCACGTCGGCCGCCCGCGCCTGCAGCGTGGGATCAGGAAGCTGTTCCAGTTGCGAGGCGAAGAATTCGATGGCGTCCGCCCACGCCGCCTCCGCGTTCACGCCGCGATCGATCGCCTGCTGCGCCTTCCGAAGCAGTGCCGCGTCGTCAATGAACATCTCGTGCGCGTCGAAGATCGCCGCTTCGGCCTGCCCGGCTTCGGCGGCAACTTTGGCCCGCAGCGCGCGAATCTCGTTGCGCGCGGCTGCTCGCGCAGCGGTCAAGCGGGCGGTCTCTGTGGCAGGCTGCCGGCCGGTGCCCCGCGGAATGGTCACTGCCTGCTCACGCCATACTGCGGCCGGGCCCGCGGCCAGTCCCTGCGCAGCGGCGATGCCGGTGAGGGTGCGGGAGCGGATCTCCCGAGACGAAGACATCAGCGACCACAGATATGACGGCGCCGGCAGCAGACCGCCACCGGCGCCGCGGGAAACTGCCGTGCATTCTTACTTCTTGGCCGCCCTGCCCGCCGCCTTTCCGGGCACCCAGCCCTTTTCCACGTAATTCTTCTGGAACCAGCTGGCGAAGACGATGAGGACAATCGCTGCCAGCACCACGCCAATCGCGCCCGCCGCTCCTTTGACCTGGGCAATATTCCCGACCGCGATGCCGTACCAGCCGAAGTCGGCATCTCCAAACGTTGTGTTGGCGAAGCCCAACGCTCCCAGCACCTTGAGCAGGAAGGCGGGCAGGAACGTGATCAGGATGCCGTTGACGAACCCGCCCCAGGCTGCGCCCCAGCGGCCCCCAGTGGCATTGCCAAAGACGCCTGCTGTGCCGCCGGTGAAGAAGTGGGGCACCATTCCAGGCAGGATCAGTGCCAGCATCCAGGCCTTACCCAGCCCCCAGGCGATAAGCAGGAGGCTGACCAGTCCGCCCAGCACGCTGGTGAGAAAACCAATCAGCACCGCGTTCGGTGCATAGGGGAACGACACAGGACAGTCCAGCGCCGGCAATGCGCCGGGGACGACGCGCTCGGCGATGCCCGCAAATGCCGGGACGATTTCACCGATGATGGTGCGCACGCCCAGCAGAATGACCGCCACGCCAACGCCGAAGTTCAGGGCGTTGAGCAGCTGCGCCATCAGGTAGCTCGCCCACGTGGTCCCCGCACTCAGCCCGAGGGCCTTGACGGCACCGGCGAGCCCTACGTCGCTGCGGCCCGCGTACCAGATGGCGAAGATCAGGTAGACAATGAGCATGGCCACCGCGGTCCCCACCATCGGTTCGCGCAGGAAGCGCAGCCCCGCCGGAAACTCAATTTCCTCGCTGCTCTTCCCTTTCTTGCCGGCGACGCGCGCGACGATCTGCCCCGCGAGGCCACCGGCGATGTAGCCCAGAGACCCGAAGTGGCCCATCGCCACCTTCTCGCCGCCGGTCACGGCTTTCATCCAGGGGTGCGTAAAGGCCGGCATGATGACCATGACCGTGCCCAACAGAAACGCCCCCACGATGACAGCTCCGGCACCGGCCATACCGACCGTGACGAGGATCACCGCCAGCATCGTCGCCATGTAGAAGATGTGATGGCCGGTGAGGAAGACATAGTGCAGGTTCGTCACCCGTGCGATGGCTAGGCTGGCCAGGAAGCCCACGAACATCAGCCAGGCCGTGAGCGAGCCGTACCTGGACTGTGCGAGGGCAACGATGGCCTCATTCGTCGGCACCACGCCCCGGGCGCCGGTCGCGCCGAGTAGTAACTTCCCCAGCGGATCGAGCGCGTTGATGACGGTGACGGCGCCGACGACGAGAATCAAGAACCCCATCGTCGCTTTAGCGGTCCCGCCGATCACCTGGCCCCAGGGACGCCGCAGCGCGATGAGGCCGACTGCTGTCATGAGACCGACGAGGTAGAAGGGTTTGCTGAAGATCTCGTCGACAAGGAATTTGACGATTGCGAGCAAGACATCCATTCTGCGTTCTCCCTCCCCCCTTGGCCCACCCCAGAACTCCGTTCGTGCGACGTCTGAGGATGTCGGGCCCGACTCACTTCATCCCTGTCGGTTTCACCTCCCAGGACGGGTGTGACCGCGGAGGTCTTACGTTTGCACCAGCGCGGCCCGCAGTTTCTCCACCATCTCTTTGAGATCCACGAAGTTTGAGATGGTCACCACCCGCGGCTTCACCTTGCCCAACTGTTCGGCCAGTTCGTTGGAAGTGATGATGAGGTCGGCGGTCTGGGCCATCGCCCGGGCCGATCCGATGTCGGCCACCTCCAGGTCCGCGTCGACGATGCCCAGCTGCCGCAACGCCTTTTCGGCCTGCATGCGCAGCAGCAGCCCACTGCCCAGTCCCATTCCGCATACGGCCAGGATCTTCACGACTGCCCCTTTCACTCCCATCTGTCATTGCGAGGCGCGTAGCGCCGAAGCAATCTCCTTCACTCCGATCCGCTTACGGCTTCAGTGGCGGCATGGGTGCGCTCATACTCGACGATGGCCGCCAGCACGTCCCGCGGCGTCTTGGCTCGGAGCAGCGTGTCGCGGCGCGAGCGATCGTCGAGCAACCCGGCCAGCGTGGCCAGCGCCTGCACGTGCGAGGAACTGTCTGGCGCCGCGAGACCCACCACCAGCGTCACGGGATCGTTGTCTTTATGGCCGAACCGGACCGGCTGCGCCAGCGTGACCCACGACAGACCCGGTCGCAGCACCGCGTCTGACGGTCGCGCGTGCGCGAGCGCGATGCCTGGTGCGATGACGATGTAGGGGCCCAACTGCTCGACGGTGGCGATCATCTGGTCCGTGTACGCCGGTGTGGTGATGCCGCCGGCCACGAGGGCATCGCCGGATGCCCGCACGGCGTCGCGCCAATCTGCGGCAGGGACATTGAGCCGGATCGCGGCGACGGGGAGAAGTGCCGAGAGGCGAGGCCGGGCTTGTTCAGTGGATGCCGACGTGAGGTCACCTCGCGGGTCCAGGGTGCGTCGTCAGCGCGTGCATCCACGTGCAGGTAACGTTCTACCATGCCCGATTCGTAACGGCCGCCGATAATCCTTCACATTCTCATTGCGAGGAGCGGAGCCCCGAAGGAATCTCCTTCTGCCAAGGCGATTGCCGCAGCCCCTCCGGGGTCCCGCAATGACAAGCGGGAACTAGAGTTTTCCCACGAAATCGCTCGAAATCAGCCGCTGCAGTTCTGCCGCCGCCTGCTCTTCGTCGGGTCCGTCGATCACGATCTCGATCTCGTGGTGTTGCTCCACGCCCAGCGTCAACACGCTGAGGATGCTCTTGGCGTCCGCCCATGGACTGTTGCGGGTGGCGTTACGTACCCGGATCTGCGACGCGAACCGGCCGGCCTCGCTGGCGAACACTGCTGCCGGCCGGGCGTGCAGCCCGACCGTATTCATCACTTTCACGCGCAGTTGCTTCATCTCGGCTGCTTGATTCCGCGAACCTCCGTTCCCTGACTCACCCGAGTCAAAAAACGATTGGGGACAGTCCCCATTTCGGCCCGTCTGGACGGGAGATTCCGCGCGCTCGATAGCCCACTTGAGTCAAAAAACGATTGGGGACAGTCCCCGTGTGGAAACGGCTCCCCTCTCGATGCCACGGGTCAATCCCCCTCAGGGCGCGCCAATCCCGATGAGCGGATCTCCTTTTTTGACCGCCAGGGCGGCTGCGCCCCGGGCGAGCGTAGCGAGCGTGGGGGTCCCACTTATGGCACCCCAATGCCGATTAAAGGATCTCCCTTCTTGACTGCCAGCGCCGTCACCAGGAACAGCACCGGCCCGCCGGCGGGCGAGCGAAGCGCCTGCACGGGGTCGCCGAAGATGTCGCGCAGTTCTCCAATGGTCTGGCCTTTCGCGACCACGTCGCCGGCGGCCACAACAGGATGATACGTGGCGGTCACATCCGCATACATCCACTCAAAGCGTGACAGCCGCTTTGACCTGGCCCCCGTCGCCGGCCGTCCTTCGAGCATGCCGAGGTGCATCAACACATTACGCAGTCCGGTCAGGTGCCGCTTCACTGAGTCCTGGTCGTAGATGCCCTGCTGGCCGGCCTCGGCGATAATGGCTGGGACGCCGAGCATCGCGGCGGCATTGTACGAGGTGCCGCGCAGCGCTTCCGCCGGGGCAGCCAGCACGTAATCTAGCGCGTAGGCGTCGGCCAGCGCCTGCGCCCGACTATCGAGGTCTGCCCGGCCTGTCTGCTGGTAGATGGCGAACGGCACCAGGCCTTCGATGAGGTCCCCGCCGTGCAGGTCGACATACGCGTCGGCCCCGGTGATCAACTCTGTGGTCAGGAAGTGCGTGACCCGTTGCGCGGCCGAGCCGGCGGGATCACCCGGGAAGGTGCGGTTGATGTTCTTCCCGTCTACCGGATTCGTGTACATGCTGCGCTCGTAGAACCCCGGACTATTCACCGGGGACACCACGATGAGCGTTCCGCGCAGCGCCGCCGGATCCACCTCGCGCGCCAGGCGCGTCGCGCTGGCGATACCTGGGTACTCTGCCGCGTGGATCCCTCCGGTCACCGCCAGTGTTGGTCCCGGCTGCCGGCCGCGGATGACAAAGGCCGGCATCTCCCAAGGCGGCTCAACGCCCGGGACGCGCACCCAACCGTGCGTGCGCTGGCCCGGTTCAGCTGCGAGCGCTCCAAACTGTGTCCTGTTCATCGCGAGCCATCTCCCCTCTGCGTGTCACTGCGAGGCGTTGAAGGCGCCGAGGCGACCCCCTGCGATCAAAAGGGGACTGTTTGGCGCTCTTCAGGATAGGCGCGCCGGTTGACGGCATCGAGCTCCTCCAGGTTCTGCCACGACATCGCCCGCTTGCCGTCCTCGAGGTCGTGCACGAGCGCGACCAGCCGCGCGTTGAGCGGGGCAGGGAGACTGCGGACCGAGGCGGTCTCGACGACGGCTCCGACCTGCTGATCCACCTCAGTCCTGCGTTTGCGCACAGCCAGGTCCCGCCACACACCGCTTTTCTGCTTCAGCGACTTCCGGTTGAAAGCGACGAGCTGGTCCAGGCTGCGGACGATTCCCTCCCAGTCTCTTGGCTGCCGGAACGCATACACTGCCGGCTCGTAACCGTCAAAGCCCTCGCAGCGAACGCTTTCCGCTTCAGCGACGCGCATCACCTCGGCGACCAGGTTGGCCAGCATCGGCCGGCCGGGCGCGTACGCCAGCACGTCGGCGATCGAGGCGTCGACCAGGGCGGTGGCAAAGAGCATCGCCCCGTAGCCGAGTTTCCCCCACAGGAAACCCCAGATGTTGCCGGTGGCCTGGGTGGCGGGCAGCACGCAGGTGCGGAAGATTTCCTTCAGGCGCCGTACCCGCGCGGAGATCGTCCCATTCAGCTCGCCCAGGTACAGCGCGCCGGTCCCGCCGTACATCACCCGGCCGGGCTCCAGGTAATCCGCGCCGAAGTTGACAAACGCCCCGACGGTTCGCGCGGCACCGATGCGTGCGGCGATCACTTTCTCGTTGAGTCCGTTCTGAAGGGAGACGACGAAGTTGTCAGGAGCCAGGAGGGGAGCGAGCGCGTCCACCGCGGCCGCGGTGTGCATCGCCTTGACGCACAGGAGCACAGCATCCGGGATCCGGCCGCGCACCGACTCGCGCAGCGCATTCAGCCCCGCGGTGTTGATCGCGTCGACGTGCGTGCGATCCCTGTCCACGAACAAGACCTCGTGCCCGCCCCGGACGAGATGCGCCCCGACCGTTCCGCCGATCGCTCCCGCGCCGATTATGGTGAAGTGCATCTACGCCACCTCCATCGTGCGATCACCGAAGCCCCCCATCGTCATTGCGAGGGGCGCAGTCCCGAAGCAATCTCCTACGCCGAGGAGATCGCTTCGCTCCGCTCGCGATGACTGCAACGCTACGTCCCAGTTCTCTCGATCAGTTGTCTCGCTTCTCTCAACGCCTGCACCAGCCTGTTCCGTCCCCGCACCGCTGCGACGCGCAGCGCTTTCGCTTCGTCGCTCTCAGGATCAACGTCAGCCAGCTGTCCCGCCTCCAGGAGCGGCGGAAGCGCGGGAATCGCCATGGCCGCATCGTGATCGAACCGTCCCACCCGCGTATACAGCACCGGAATCAGGATCCGGCCGAGCTGCATGAGCGTACGGTTCACCACCGATGCGTTCTTCATGTCACCGGACTGCGATTTCGCATCCTTTGTGAACTGTCCGGCCGCCGCGAGCAGGCGCTCTGCTTCTCTCAGACAATCGGAGACGTCAAACCGATCTCCCAACCGCTGTTGCAGCGCACGCAGGGACGTGACGATCTCCGCGGCAGTCGCGCCGTAGTCGAGCGGGAGCACCGGCGCTGCGCATAGGATATGGACCGCCGCCGCGTAGACCCGTGCGTCACGCGTCAACGCTGCGGGATCGAGTTTGTCGACGGTGTCCTCGGGCGTGTGCCACCACCAGCCTAGTCCTCCGCCGGCCGCGATGCCGGTAGCGGCAAAGTCGCGGCTGGCCTGCGGTCCGTCGGCCGGGTGCTCCGAGAGGCTCATGAACAGCGACGGGATGCCGATCCCGAGAAACGACTGATCGCCGGACCGTCCCACGCGAGTGCCCCGGTACTGCTGGCCGGTCAACGCGCCGATCACCTGGACGCCGACCTCGCGGGTCTCCGGCATACAGTAGCCCGCATCCAGCTTCGTAGCCCCACGGCCGCCGACGGAGTCAATGTACAGGTGCGCCGCACACCGGGCATCCAGCTCCTCCCAATGCGAATCCACGTACCAGGTTGACCCGGCATACCGGCCGTGGGAGTGCCCCGACCAGAAGGCCAGCCGGAACCCGCGGGACAATTGCGTCTGCGCGAGGAGCCGGCCCACTTCCATCATCACGGCGTTAGCGCCCCCGTTGTCCATCGCACCGTAGTGCCAGGAGTCGACGTGGCCGGCCAGCAGCACAAACGTGTCGTCGCTCGTTCCATCGAGATCCGCCGTGAGCAGCGGCAGCCGCCGCCACTCCGTCTGCACCACCGCGGTGATCTGCGCGCGTCCCGGTCGCCTTCCGGCCAGTCGCGCCCGCACTCGCGCCGCCGCCTCGCCCGCCGTGGACACTACAGGGACGGACGGCAGTTGACCCATTTGCAGAGGGGTAGGGCTGCCCCAGATGGTGGAGACGATCATCTCGTGCACGAGAGGATCACGGTTGAGAAAGACGACCCCCACCGCGCCGGCGGATTGCAACTGCGCGACACGCCCAGGCGTTGCCAGACCGTCGGCGATGGCGAGGCGCCCCCGGACCATCTCGGCGGTAGGGGCGCTCTCTCCGACATGGATCGTCTCGGCGGTAATCCCGCCTGGCGGCGTCGAGACCGCAAATCTGTGCGTGATGCACGGGATCTCGTCCGCATCCGGTTCGATCATGCGCAACGCCGCCGACACCGGCAGGCTGATCAGAGCGTCGTGCTCCAGCAGCTGCGTGCGCAGGCCCGCGTCGCGCAGACGGCGTTCGATGTAGGCAAACGCCCGGCGTTCTTCCGGAGAACCTGACAGCCTGACCCACCGCGCGATCTCTCGCGTATCTTCCATCAGGCGGTCGGTCGAGACAGATTCCGCGACGCGCGTGGTGTCGTGATCGAGCGACAGTGTCATGGTGCGCTCCTCAACCCAGCATCCACTTTCCGCCATCCACGCTGATGGTCTGGCCGGTTACGTACGACGCGTCCGCAGAGGCGAAGAAGACGACGGCGCGTGCGATCTCCTCGGCCTTGCCCAACCGCCGCAGCGCGATCGACTCGACGAACTGTCGCTGAGCCTCCGCGCCCATCGCTTCCCACTGCTTCTCGGTTGTGGGATTGGAGCGGACGAACCCCGGCGCCACGCAGTTGACCCGGATGCCGGATGGTCCCAGTTCCACCGCCGTCTGCCGGGTGAACCCGATGAGGCCGGCTTTCGCGCTGGCGTAGGCCTGGATGCCGGTCAGGCTATACGACCGTCCTGCGCCTGAGGAAATATTCAC
>VBAL01000026.1 GCA_005888595.1 Candidatus Segetimicrobium genomatis | reverse complement strand
CGGCGGCGTCCCCATGTTTAAGAGCACAGACGGCGGCGAGAACTGGCGTATCCTCCATGTAGGCAGGACCGGATGCATGCCCCTCTCCCTGGTGATCGATCCGAAGAGTCCCACGACTCTGTACGTGGTCATCTCCGGCGAGGGCATCTTCAAGAGTACTGATGGGGCGATGACATGGCGCGAAATCAATTCAGGTTTGGCCAGAGATGAGAAGTCCCAAGCCGGCTCTAACATCTACGTGGGAGGCTTGGCGATCGATCCCAAGACCCCGACCACACTTTACGCAGTCCAGAGCACCGGCGTATTCATAAGCACCGATGGAGGCGATACCTGGCGCCTCCTTGGCGACTTGAGCAATCTCAAAGCCTTCTCGCTGGCTATCGACCCACAGACCACCACGACTATCTATGCGGGCACCTACGGCGGTGGTGTCTTCAAGAGTACCGACGGAGGCGAGAGCTGGAGGGCCCTCAACATGGGGCTGACCAACCTCGTTGTATGGGGGCTGGCAGTCGACCCGAAGACACCCACGACTATTTACGCCATCACAGATGAGGGCGTTTTTGTTCTCGACCAGCGGTAACCGTTAAGCTAACCGCTCCACGATATCATGGACACCACACTTGAAGAAGCAAGAATCGTCAACCCGAAAATAGAATACGTCTCCACGCGTCATCCGATTGAGGGTATTTGCCATGGCTGTGCCATATCGAGCCGATCACGTTGGTAGTTTCCTTCGGCCGGCCGAACTCCTGAAAGCGCGGCAGGATGGAGCCGATCCGCAGCACCTGCGGGCGATGGAGGACCGGCACATTCAGCGCGTGCTCGCCAGGCAGAAAGAACTGGGATTTGAGATCTTCACCGACGGCGAGTTGCGCCGGCGCAACTTCATGAGCGATCTCATCGATGCTGTCGAAGGTTTCGACACTGATGATGCGGTGGCCCGGTCCTGGACGGGCAGCGCCGGGGTGGCGGTCAGCAGCGTCACCGGCGTGGTCACCGGAAAACTCCGCCAGCGTGGCCGGATGACAGCGCACGAGCTGGCCTTTCTGCGGACGCACAGCCCGGGTGCGATCAAAATCACGCTGCCGACGGCAAACCAGTTCCCGGCGATTGCCTTCAAGAAAGGCATGACAGACAAGGTGTATCAAAACCATTCCGCGCTCCTGTGGGACATTGTCCCGGTCGTGAAGGCGGAGATCGCGGCGCTGGTGTCTGAAGGAGTGCAGTACGTCCAGATCGACGCACCTCGGTATAGCTACTACATCGATCCAAAATGGCGGAATTACGTCAAGAATGAGATGGGCGTTGAGCCGGATGCGGCGCTGGATGAGGCTATCAAAGCCGACAACGCCTGTCTCGCGGGCGCCAAACGCCCTGGTACTACGCTGGCGATACACCTATGCCGCGGCAACAACCGCAGCCAGTGGTACGCGGAGGGCGGATATGATCCGATCGCGGAGAAACTCTTCGGCTCGCTGCAGGTGGATCGCTTCCTGCTCGAATACGATGACGCACGCTCGGGCACGTTCGAGCCGCTGCGGTTCGTCCCTCGAGGCAAGACCGTTGTCCTCGGTCTGGTGAGCAGCAAGCGCCCGCAACTCGAATCGAAACAGGACCTGATCCGGCGGATCAACGAGGCGGCGCGCCACATACCGCTGGAAAATCTGGCGCTCAGTCCTCAGTGCGGATTCGCATCAACGATGGAAGGAAACCTGCTCACCGAAGAGGATCAGTGGGCGAAACTCCGGCTGGTCGTGGAGACAGCCCGAGAAGTCTGGCGATAGGGGGAACACTCGTGCGGAGGTGGGACGGCATGCGACGGTTTGCCACGCTGATCGTAGCGGGCCTGCTGTTAAGTACACTTGCGCAGGGAAGCGCGGGAGCCCCGGCAAGCACGGTGCGGGTGGGAGCGGTCATCCCACTGACCGGCCGCTTCGCCGGCGGCGGCGCCCAGGTGAAGGCGGGGTACGAGATCGCTGTGGAGGACATCAACGCGCGCGGCGGCGTGCGCGTCGGCGATCAGCGTCTCCCGTTGGAATTGACCATCCTGGACGACGAATCTGATCCCACCAAGACTGTCAGTCGGCTCGAGGCGCTGGCCGGGCAGGGCGTTGTCGTCTTCTTGGGCGGATTCGGGAGCGATCTACATGCCGCGGCGGCCGCGGTGGCGGAAAAGAACAAGATCCCGTATTGCGGCGTGGCGTTTGCCCTTCATGCCATCCACCAGCAGGGTTTCAAGTACCTCTTCTCCCCGTTTGTCAAATCGCCGGACATCGCCATCGGCATCTACCGGTTCCTCAATGCGAGCGTACCGGCAGATCAGCGCCCGCGGCGGGTGGCCATTTTTTCGGAGCGCACCGACTGGGGGCGGGAGCTGCAGCGACTGTGGACGACACGCTCCACAGAGTACGGCTATCAAGTCGTCCAGTCGGATGAGTATACGGTCGGGACGCGTGACTTCTCTGATATCATCCTTCGGGCCAAGGCCGCCGGTGCCGACGCCGTCTTCTCGGTGCCCACGCCACCCGACGGGCTGGCGTTGGTTCGTCAGATGAAGGAACTGGACTTCACTCCGAAGGTCATCCTGATGATCAGGGCGGCCGACGCCGTCTCGTGGAATCAGGCGTTGGGCAAAGATGGAGATTACGTCTTACTGGCCCCAGGCTGGCATCACGCCTTCAACTTCCCCGGCGTCGCCGAGCTCAATGTCAAACACCAACAGCGCTTTGGACGGCCCGCCGATGTCATCACCGGTCCCTCCTACGCGTGTGTGCAGATCGTCGCGGACGCCGTCGAGCGTGCCGGCAAACTCGATCCCCTCGCCATCCGGGACGCCATGGCGGCAACGAACCTGCAGACGGTCGAGGGTCCGGTTCGCTTCCGGCCGGATGGCACCGGGATTGTGCCGTTCGTGCTGGTGCAATGGCAGAATGGTACTCAACAGCTGGTGTGGCCGAAGGAATTGGGTGCGGTGCCGTTTCAGTATCCAGCGCGGCCCTGGCGTGAGCGGTGACGGTACGCCCCGAACCATTCGCTCCGCACCGGGTTCAGGGCACGCTGCTGCAGGTCGAAGGTCTCTGCAAGGCCTTTGGCGGCCTGCGGGCAGTCGATGATCTCTCCTTCGAGCTCACCGAAGGCGAGATTCTAGGGCTGCTGGGTCCGAACGGATCAGGCAAGACCACAGTCTTTAATCTGATTGCCGGCGCACTGCGGGCCGATGCAGGCCGCGTGCGGCTTTCCGGCCGGGACATCACGCGACATCCCGCCAGCATCAGGACTCGTCTCGGCATTGCTCGCACCTTCCAACTTGTCCGGCCTCTCCCACATCTGACAGCGCTTGACAATGTCCTCGTCGCGCAGCTGTTCGGGCGTGGCGGCGGACCGTTGCGGCCAGAGGCGCGTGACGCCAGCCGGCGGCTCCTCGATCTGGTTGGTCTGGGGGCGAAGACCTCCGTACCCGGCGTCAATCTCACCCTGGTCGAGCGCAAACGCCTGGAGATCGCCCGCGCGCTGGCCACGCATCCGCGCGTGCTGCTCCTGGATGAACCGCTGGGTGGCCTCAACGCCACCGAGGTGGAGACGGCGCTGGCGTTGTTCAGGAAGATCCGGGCTGACGCCATCACGCTGGTGATCGTGGAGCACAACGTTCCCGCGGTCCGGTCGCTGTGCGATCGTCTCATCGTGCTCAACTCAGGACGGCGGATCGCCGAGGGAAAGCCCGATGAGGCGCTGGCGCGGCCGGAGGTGATCGAGGTCTACCTGGGACGATGATCCTGCTGCAGAACGCCATCTTCGGATTGCTGATCGGCGGGCTCTACGGATTGGGGGCGGTGGGCCTGTCGCTCGTGTTCGGCGTCCTGCGGATGCTAAACGTCTCGCACGGCGAACTGATCATGCTCGGCGGCTACGCGAGTTTCTGGCTCTTCACGCTGTGGCGGGTCGATCCGTTCCTGTCTATGCTGGTCGCCGGTCCGGCGCTGTTCCTGATCGGCGGATTGTTGTACCGGATCCTCTTCCGGCATTTCATCCACTTTCCCGAGGACCAAAAGATCAAGAACTCCATTTTGATCGGCTCTGGGCTGGCGCTGGTACTTCAGACGCTCGCCATCCTGGCCTGGGGAGCGGATGAGCGGGCAGTCACTCCCGTCTACGCCGGAAGGGTCATCCCGCTCGGGCCGGTCGTCATTCCTCTGTCGCGGATGGGAGCGCTCCTGGTCGCGTTCCTGGTGTTGGGCGGGTTGCACCTCTTTTTGACGAGAACCCGCCGGGGGACGGCCATCCGGGCCACGTCCCAGGATGAAATGGCCGCGGCGCTGATGGGTATCCCGGTCAACACCGTCTTCTTTACGGCTTTCGCGCTGGGCAGTGCGCTGGCCGGCGTCGCCGGCGCGCTCCTGAGTGTGTCCGACGCCATCAGCCCGGCCATCGGATTGAGTTGGACATTGAAAGCGCTGATCGTGATCGTGCTGGGGGGCATGGGCAACATCTTCGGGACGTTTGTGGCAGGGCTGTTCCTGGGTGTGGCCGAGTCGGTCAGCGGTTTCCTCTTCGGCAACGTCTACCGCGAAGTGGTCGGTCTTGTCGTGTTCCTTCTTGTCCTCAGCCTGCGGCCGCAGGGGTTGTTTGCCAGGTCGTGAGAATCAGCGCGGCGGTGCGGGCCATGGCGCTGGCGGGCGCCGCAGCGCTGGTGGCGATGCCTGCCTTCACAGCGGCGTCCGGCGTTCTAAACTGGGGGTTCCTGATACTCCTCTATACCGCGCTGGCGCAGAGCTGGAATCTGCTCGGCGGGTTCGGGGGGCAGGTGAACCTCGGCCACGCCGCGTTCTTCGGCATTGGGGCGCTCGCGACCCGGATCCTGTGGTTACATGGCATGGCGGTCTTCGCGGCTCTCCCGGCCGGGACGGCGGCAGCCGCCGCGGCCGGTTTGGTCATCGGTGCTCCGGGCCTCCGCCTGCGCGGCCCATACTTTGCCGTCGGGACCCTGGCCGTGGCCGAGATCCTCCGCATCACGGTAGGGAACATACTCCCCGAAGTATCCTCCCTGCCCGCCGCGCGGCTTGCCGCATACGCGATCGCTCCCCGTTACTACCTGGCCCTGGGGCTGGCCGCTTGCGTCACGATCACCGCGCGGATGCTGGCACACTCACGCTTCGGATACGGATTGGCCGCGATGAGGGAGGACGAGGAAGTCGCAGAGGCGATCGGCGTGTCCACGTTTCGCTACAAGCTGCTGGCATTTATCATCAGCAGTGGTTTTGCGGGCGCGGCGGGCGGCGTGTTTGGATACTACCACCTCAGCTTCTATCCGCAGTTTGCGTTTAACCCCGTCTGGACGTTCGATGCGCTGTTGATCACGTTTCTCGGTGGCGTGGGTACGGTCTGGGGTCCGCTGGCCGGCGCCGTGGTCTTTCTCTTGCTCCGTGAAGTCCTCGCCTTACGCCTGGTAGAACTCCACCTGCTGATCTTCGGCGTGTTGTTCATCCTGATTGTGGTGGCGCTGCCCGGCGGTTTCGTGGAAGCGTGGCGCAGCCTGCCGGTGATGCGGAGGGAGCTGGTCCGGGAGGCGTCGAACAGCGTGGCAGATTCCGTCCGTCGCCGAAGGAGGTCTCCATGATGTTGGAACTGGTGACGGGGCCGATGACCGGCCAGCAGTACCTGGACAGTCTGCAGGACGACCGTGAAGTGTACATTTATGGCGAACGCGTCAAGAATGTCACGACGCACCCCGCGTTCCGCAACGCCGCGCGCTCGATTGCCCGGCTCTATGACGCGCTGCACGATCCACAGCACAAGGACACGCTGCTGGCGACCGACCGGCAGGGGATCCTGACCCACAAGTTCTTCAAGCCCAGTTATTCCGCGCAGGAGCTTCTCGAGGCGCGAGAGGCCATCGTGACCTGGGCGCGCTTTTCGTATGGGTTCATGGGGCGGACGCCGGACTACAAAGCGTCGTTCATGGCTACCCTCGGCGCGGCTCCGGATTTCTACGAACCGTACGCCGAGAATGCGGCGCGGTGGTACCGGGAGTATGCGACGAAGATCCTCTTCCTCAATCACGTCATCGTCAACCCGCCGGTCGACCGCAACAAGCCGGTGCATGAGGTGGCCGACGTCTACGTGCACGTCGTCCGGGAGGCCGACGGCGGGATCATCGTCAGCGGGGCGAAGATGCTGGCCACAGGGTCGGCCCTCACGCACGCCACCTTCGTGGCCCAAAACAGCGCCACCCAGTTGGAGGAGGGGAGGGCGGAGGACTACGCGCTCGTCTTCCTCGCGCCGCTCAATACGGCGGGGCAGAAACTCATCTGCCGCGCATCCTACGAGGCCGCTGCGCACAGCCCCTTTGACTACCCGCTCAGCAGCCGGTTTGATGAGAATGACGCCGTGCTGGTTTTCGACAACGCGTTCATCCCGTGGGAGAACGTGCTGGTGTACCGCGACATCGAGAAGGCCACCGGTTTCTACGCCGCCTCGGGGTTCTTAAACCGGTACAACTTCCAGTCTCTGACGCGGCTGGCCGTGAAGCTCGACTTCATGTGTGGGCTGCTCACGAAGGGCGTGGCGGCCACGGGGACCGAGGTGTACCGGGGGGTGCAGACCAGCGTGGGCGAGGTGATCGGCTGGCGGCACCTCATCTGGGCGCTGACGTCGGCGATGGCCCTCGACCCGCAGCCGGGTCCTGGGGGCAGTGTGTTGCCCAAGACGGAATATGCCGCCGCGGGGCGGTTGTTCGCCAGCCTGGCCTGGCCCCGCGTCAAAGAGATCTTTGAGTTGGCCTTAGGGGGAGGGCCGATTGTCGTGCCGTCGAGCTACAAGGACCTCAAGAGTAAGGAGCTGCGGCCCGTCCTGGAGCGCTTCTACCGTGGGTCGGACAGCTCAGCCGAGGAACGCATCAAACTGTTCAAGCTGATCTGGGACGCCATCGGCACGGAGTTCGGCGGGCGGCACGAGTTGTATGAACGCAACTACTCAGGCAACCACGAGCAGATGCGGGTGGACCTGCTCAACCTGGCCAAGCGCCGCGGCCTGCTTGAGGTGTTCACAGCCTTTGCGGATCAGTGCATGGCCGAGTACAGCGTCGATGGGTGGAGAGATAGCACCTGGACGTGGGACCGATAAGGTGAGAGCCCGGTAGGGCTCAACCTCATTTTCCTCTCCCTGCCACCCTTTACGATTTTCTCGGAATCGATTCTTCCCGTGAGAGCGCGGTAGGGCTCAGCTCTTTCCCCTCTCCCGTGGGGAGAGGGTCAGGGTGAGGGGACAGGTCAACACCCTCTCGCCTTGGCCCTTGAACCTTGTCATCGCTGCACCCCCATGATTCGTGCCGCCAGGTCCGCGGCTTCATCCAAGCTTTTGAAGGTGTTTGTAATCCCAACTAGGATACCGGGCTGATTGCCATCGGGAAACCGCTCGATAACATTGAGACGCAGGTCCCCAGGGAATCCCGGTGTTGGCAACTGCGCAATTGCGGACTTCCCGCCCACAGTCAACAGCTTGAGGCGGTCGATAGGAGCCTCGTAATGAACGATCGGTTTCCCGACGAAATATCCCCTGCCGATAATCTCTGGGCCATAAATCTCAATGACTACGATCTTACCGTCGGCACACTCGGCCACAAATCCCTCAAGATCGCCAAACATCTCACCAAAGGCGGGTGAATAGAGCTCGGAGGATTTTATTTTGGCACTCTTGGCCGATCTGAGCGGTCGGGGACAGGATGGGAGACTTGAGCCCTGATGACGACCCACTATGAAGTCTCCAAGAGGCCCTTCATAGACGGGTTTCTCCTGATCCGTGGTCAGTGTTGGGTTGGGGTTACTTGGTAGGCGGAACGGCTGAGCCCCCGCCCCCGGCGAAGTCGTGACCGGAGGACGAACTCGAAAGGGTCCGACAGAACGGGCCACAGCGACCGCCGTGGCTGCCACCGCAACAGCCACCAGGATGGCTAATCGACGAAGAATCGCGGATTTAATCGTCCACCTCAGCGCGACAGCGGTTGAGTAACCAGTAACTATTTCCCCATTTCGCGAGGTTAACTACCCTTCTATTGACGAGTAAGGCAGGGATGTGAATCGAGGCGAGGTCACACAACGGGGGTGCGCGGGCAGATCGCTTGCTCCGCCTGAGTCGACGGCAACCTCGAGTTGCTGGTTACGAAAGTGAGTGATCGGTACGGAATCAAGCGACCTGAGGTCCTGCAGCAGGTCACGCGGATTCTGGCCGCCTAGGCGACGTTCAGCGCGCCGTGGTCTGGGGCCCCTCGACATTGCTCGGAGCCTTCGGCCGCATCGAGCGAAAATCCGCCAGTGCCCGATCGATGAAGGTGTCGGTGCTTCCCAGATAGGCGGAGACGTCGAAGACCCGTTCCAGTGCCTGCGGCGAGAGCGCAGCGCGAATCTGTGCGTCGGCGGCCGCCACCTCGCGCAGGTTCATGTGTGTCTGCGCGGCGCGGTCGCTCACGCGCTGAACGGCTCGAAAAGCCTCCGACCGTCCCAGGGATGGGACGAGTGCCGTGGTGAGCGCTTCGGCCATGATCAGCCCGTGCGTGAGATTCAGGTTGGCCTGCATCCGTTCGGCATCGACCTGAAGACTACTCATGGCGCGGAGCACCCACTGTACCGCCCCTGAAGTGAACCGGAAGAGCTGCGGGACCGCCTGCCATTCCGCCTGCCAGCCGCCGGCCGCCCGTTCATGCTCCTGCGCGCCCGCCCCAAGCAGCACGGGTACCATGCCGATGGCCAGCCGCGAGCAGGCCAGTGCCGCGGTGGCTTCCACCGGGTTGCGCTTGTGCGGCATGGCTGATGAGCGGCCGCTTCCCGCGGCACCCGATGCGCTGGTGGTCACCTCGCCCACTTCAGTCTGGGCAAGCAGGGCCACGTCGGTGGCAATTTTGGCCATTGCTCCTGCAACAATTCCAAGCCCGGCGGCGACTTCCGCCACGCGGTCGCGCTCGGCATGCCAGGGGAGATCAGGGACGCCGAGGCCGAGATCATGGGCGAGCATCTCCATCACGCGGAGCCCTTCTTTTCCAAACGCGGCGAGCGTCCCGGCTGCCCCACCCAGCTGCACGACCAGCGTGTGGTCTTGTACTTCACGCAGTCGCCGCACCAGGCGCGTTGACAGCGCCAGCCACCGCGCCGCCTTGAGGCCGAACGTAATCGGCACGGCATGCTGCAGCAGCGTGCGGCCCGCCATCGGCGTGTGCCGGTGGCGTTCGGCCAGCGTGGCACAGGCCGCCGCGATGTCGAGGAGCCTGCTGATCAGTAGATCGACGCCTTCGCGGATCTGGAGCATGGTCGCGGTATCGATCACATCCTGACTGGTAACGCCCAGGTGGACGGCCCTGCGCGTGTCTTCGTCGACGAGTTCGGTCAGCATGCGGACGAGGGGGATCGCGGGCGTTCCGGAGGCGGCGGCATCATGGAACAGCGCCTCCAGATTGAACAACTCCACCCGGCATTTAGATCCGATGGCCGCCGCAGCCTGCTGCGAGATCATGCCTGCCCGGGCCTGCGCGCGTGCCAGTGCCGCCTCAACGTCCAGCATGCGCTGGACCATTGACTGGCCGGAGAAGATCGCCGCCATCTCCGGGGAGGCGAACATCGTCTCGCCCAGGTCGGTCATGATGGACCCATTCCGCCGGCCTGCCCCGACCGGTTCAACAGATCGCGCAGCACCGCCAGTTCACCAGCCGTGGGCGGGTCTGTGTGTGCAAGATCCCCGGCGAACTGCACCGGCCATCCGGTGCGTATGGCAATCTCCTCGCGCGTCACACTCGGATGCACTGAGGTCACCAGCAACTCTTTGGTCTGTGGATGGGGCCGCATCAGACACAGATCCGTAACGATGAGGCTGGGGCCCATTGTGGTGAGACCCAGGCGCTGGCGGTGATTTCCGCCGGTGCCGAACCCGAATGAGGTCACAAAGTCCACCTTCGGCACAAATGCGCGCGGCGAGTGAGAGACGATCACAAAGACCTGGTCGCAGCTACTGGCGATCTCCGGCGCCCCGCCGCCGCCGGGGAGGCGAACCTTCGGCTTCGAGTACTCCCCGATCACCGTGGTGTTGATGTTGCCGAACCGGTCGATCTGCGCAGCGGCGAGGAACCCCACGGTGATACGGCCGCCCTGCAGCCAGTAGGCGAACATCTCCGGGACCGAGACCGTGGTGAGCGCGGTCTCGCACAGCTCTGGATCGCCGATGGACAGCGGGAGGACGTATGGTTTTGCGCCGATCGTCCCGGACTCGTAGATGAGCGTAATGTTCGGCGCATGCGTCAGGCGCGCCAGGTTGCAGGCGGCGGAGGGCATGCCGATGCCGACAAGGCACACGTCGTCGTTCTTCAGCGCGCGGGCCGCGGCGACCATCATCATTTCAGAGGCCGTGTAGTCCACTCGCAGTCCTCCTAGTTGTCGAACAACCCAAGCAGTACCCCCTCACCCTTTCCTTCTCCCCCTGATAGGGGGCGAGGGAGAAGAGGATTTTCTGAGGACGTTTTCATTCATCCATGCCAGGAACGTCTCGTGTTCCCGGGAGATCGCGTCCCACTGTGTGTAGAATGCGTTGTCCCTCCGATAATAACCGTGGGCGTAGGAGGGGCGCGCGCCGCCCGGAGCCTCTACGATGGCGTCGATCGTCCAGCTCGGTAGCACAACCGAGTTGGAACTGGCAACGCGCAGGTCGTCGACCACCTCTTCCACCGTCACGACCGCCCGCGTCGCCGCGAGCACGGCCTCTTTCTGTACGCCGACGATGCCTTCAAGCAGCACGTTGCCGGCCCGGTCCGCGCGTTGCGCGTGCACGATCGAGACGTCGGGCCGCAGTGACGGAATCGCCGCGAGCCGCACGCCGGTGAAGGGGTCTTCGATGAAACGGATGTTGGGATTCACGCCGGGCAGATCTGTCCCCACGTACCCGCGCAGGATCGCCAGCGGTAATCCCGCCGCGCCGGCCGCATACGCGGTCGCGATCCCGGCGTGGCTGTGTTCTTCGAGTTCCAGCGGCTGCGGCCAGCCGTTCTCGACGGCGTCGCGCAACCGGTGCAGCGAGCCGACGCCGGGATTGCCGCCCCAAGAGAAGATGAGTTTCCGCGCGCACCCCATGCCGATGAGCTGGTCGTAGATCAGGTCGGGCGTCATGCGGACCAGCGTAAGGTTGCGCCTGCCCTGCCGGATGACCTCATGGCCGGCGGTGAAGGGGATCAGGTGGGTGAACCCTTCCATGGCCACGGTGTCGCCGTTGTGCACATACTCCGCGATCGCGTCGGTAAGTGCAAGGAAGCGTGGCACGCTAGTTAGAGATCAAAAAAGACGGTTTCTCGGTCGCCCTGCAGGACGATGTCGAACCGGTACACGACCCGGCCCGCGTCGGTGCGATGCTCAGCCAGCAGCGTTGGGCGCCTCTGCTGTGGGACCAGGTGCAACACCGGGTCGTCGGCATTCGCCCGTTCGTCGTCGAAGTACGCGCGGGTCCGGAGATGATCGAGAAGTCCACGAGCGAACACGAGCATGCTGATGTGTGGGGCCTGGACCCGTTGGGCGTCGAACGGCACGGGACCCGGCTTGATTGTGTCGAACGAGTAGAAACCTCGCTCGTCCGTCCCGCACCGGCCGAACCCCACGAAGGCTGGATCGAGCGGCGCCGGCCGCAGATCGGCCGGATGCCGGTAGCGTCCTGCGGCATTGGCCTGCCAGATCTCGACCATGGCGTCGGGCACCACGGCGCGATCTCCATCGTACACGACGCCCTCGATCCGGATGCGCGTCCCGGCAGTTTGAGGCGTGGCCAGCGCGTTCATCGGCTCCCGCAGCATGATGTGGAAAAACGGGCCGACGGTCTGCGAGGGAGTAAGAGCGCGTCCGCTCATCGAGTCGCGCGTTGGGCAGCCTCGAAGGGCTCAAACGGCGTGGCGCGCGGACCGCGGAGGACGATGTCGAACCGGAACCCCAGCGCATAGCCCTCCTGGGTGACGTCGTGCGCATACTGCGCGACGAGGCGGGCTTGTGCGGCGCCAGTCGGGACCGAGTTGAAGATGGGATCAAGCGGCTGCAGCGGATCGCCAGGGAAGTACATCTGGGTGACCAGGCGCGACACCCATGACGGGCCGAACAACGAGAAGTGGATGTGGGCCGGCCGCCATGCGTTGGGATGGTTCTGCCACGGATACGCGCCCGGCCGGATCGTGACGAAGCGATAGACGCCGTTCGTGTCTGTCAGGCAGCGGCCGTACCCCAGAAAGTTTGGATCCAGCGGTGCGTGATGCTGATCGACCCGATGCCGGTACCGGCCGGCGGCGTTGGTCTGCCAGATCTCGACGAGGGTACCCACCAGCGGCGCTCCATGCTCGTCCAGGACGCGGCCGGTGACGATGATCCGCTCACCCATCGCCTCGGTCCCCGTGCCCATGTTCGTCGTCAGGTCGGTGTCCTCCGCGCCGACGGCGCCCTGCACCGTCTGGTGCAGGGCGGCGCTGATCGCCGGGCCCGGGCCGGTGATCTCCGACAGCGTCTGCGGCAGGGGAATGAGCGGTTGCTTGGGCGAGCGGCGCACCGTAGCCCGGTACGCCTCGTAGAGGTACGGCGGGAAGGTCGAGGGGTCGCGTCCGGGGCCGTCCATTACGGGTCGCCCTTTCCACCGAGATGGGTCTTGGCCATCGCGAACGCCGCGTTCGCGGCGGGGATGCCGGCGTAGATGGCGACGTGGAACAGAACCTCTACGATCTCTTTCGGGTCGACGCCGATGTTGCGGCTGGCCCGCAGGTGGAGGGCGAGTTCGTCGCGGCCCAGGGCGGCCAGGATGCCGATCGTGACGAGACTCCGCGTGCGCCGGTCCAGGTTCGGTCGGGCCCACACCGCGCCCCACGCCGTCTCGGTGATGAACCGCTGGAAATCGGCGTCCAGGTCGGTCTGCTGAGCCCGGGCTCTGGCGACGTGATCAGCGCCGAGGACCTCTGTGCGCACCTTCATGCCTGCGTCGTAACGAGAATCCATTAGACTGCTCCACCACCGTGTGACGTCTGTGCCTTCCTAATCAGATACGTGTAGATGAGCTCCGGCGAATACACGCGGCTGCGCTTTGAAAGCGCTTCCTCGTCGCTCGACCAGGTGCGCAACTCGCCGGCAGCCATGGCCAGCAACTGTTTCCGGCAGGCGCGTTCGAGCAGGATCGCGGCGACCACCGCCGCCTCCACGCTCGCGCCGGCCGTCACGATGCCGTGGTGGACCATCAGCGCGGCGTTGCGCGCGCCCAGCGTCTGAGCGAGTGCCTGTCCCAACTCGCGGGTCAGGATCAGATCACCGGTTTTGGTGAAGCGGACGATGTCGGGGGGCACGAAGATGACCCCTTCGTGCGAGATGGGGCGCAGGGGTTCTTCAAGCGCAGCAAAGGCGACAGCGTGTGGCGCATGGGCGTGGACGACGCTGTTGACGTCCCGGCGCGCTCGGATGATCTCGGTGTGGATGGGGTACTCCACATGGCGGCGGCCTTCGCCTGCCAGGATCTGGCCTTCCCACCCTAAGAGCTGCACGAGATCCGGAGTGATCTCCTCGAAGCCCCAGCCCGTGGCTTTCATCCACACGCCGCGGCCATCGGGATCGCGCAGCGAGACGTGACCCAAGGCGAAGTCGCCAAGATCCTCGTTCCCGAGCACGCGCGAGGCCACGGCGACCTGTTCGCGGATGACCTGGTCGCGCGCGGTGACGATTGTTTTACTCATGATGTGTTCGCACTGGTGCTTAGGATTCGTTCATGCGGAACCCGACGCCCTCCTGCCGCAACCGTGCGGGCCTACAGCTTGTTCGCGGCGAGGAGCAGCCCGATGATGACACTCGTCATCCCGGCCAAGCTTTTCACGACCTGCCTGGCCCGCACCGCGCGAGATGAGGCCCGGATGATCGGCCAGAAGGCCAGGGCGCCGACCGCCACCATGCCCAGCAGGCTCCCCAGGCCAAATGACAGGAGGTAGACCACGGCGGTCGTCCGCGAGGGGGCCACGAGAACCGCCAGCGCTGCTGCGGCGCCGCTGCCCGCCATGCCGTGCAGGGTTCCGACGGCGTACGCGGCGGCGGGCCTGCGCAGCCAATCGGGTGGCTGCGGGTGCACACTGTGCTCCGCGCTGTGCGGATGAAGGTGAAAGTGCGCGTGCGGGGGCTGTGAGCCGTGGATGTGGGGATGGACGTGAATCCGGTCCCGGCGCACGCCGGCCAGCGTCCAGGCGCCGACGACAACCAGAGCCAGCCCAACCAGTGTGTCTGCGCGCCCGGCAAGGTTCCGGGGGATCTCCCAGCCCAGCAGCGTGATGAGCGTCCCCGCGATCACGATGAGCGAGGCGTGTCCCGCGCCCCAGGCTCCGGATACGCGGAGGACGTCGGCTCGCGACCTCCCGTGCGCCGCCATCGTCGAGACGGCGGCGAGGTGGTCCGGTTCCAGCGCGTGGCGCGCGCCGAGCAGTGTGCCGTAGATTGCCACCAGCAGAGGGCCGCTCTCAATCATGTTTGCGGCGGTCCGGATCTCGCAGGCGCCGCGCGGGGCGAGGGCCGCTGGTAGAATGCGTTGTCCATTCGGAATTCTACGCCCTCGCGCCGGATGGCGGCTTCGTACTCTTGCCGGATGTACGGGTCTTCATCCCAGTAGGGGATGGCGCTGCCGCCCTCATCGAGGTGCATCGCGTTCTTATCGAGGACTTCCTCTCCGGGACGCCCTGGTTCGCGCCCGGTGCCACGGCCGAATGGTCCGAACCAGGCCATCAGACGCAGCGGCTCACGCCCTACCCCGAAATGCTGATGGAAGTGCTGGCCGCCCATCGGCGCCGCACTGACCATGCCGACGGGTTCGTAGTCCTGGCGAAGCACCTTCTCCGCCAGGCCCGTTTCCCAGGGACGCGTGCCGATGTCTCGGGACCACGCGTAGGTGTAACCCTTGCCTGCGATACAGACCAACACGGCGGCGGACTCGTGCGCGTGGGCCTTCGAGTACCGCCCGGTTTCATGCTGCCCGATCCAATGGTAGAACACGTTGCCGGCCAGATGGGGTTCCAGGCGGCGGAATCCCGGCGAGCGGCGGTTGTCCAGCGGGAGGGTAACGCGGACGGCATCCGGGATGATGGCCGCCTTCACCATGGCCAGCCCGCGGTATGGATCGGGCTCGAGTTCCAGCGGCCGCGGTTTGAAGTATTCTTCCCCACCGTCATACCGGTCGCGGAACACGAAGGGGCAGTTGAAGACGAAGTCCGGATTGGTGAACAGATTAAACACGCCGGGCGCGCTGGTACCGGCGAGGAGGAGGGCGGGTCCTGAGGCCATCGCGTTGATGAGCCGGTGGTGGGTGTTGAGCGGGATCGTGAACAGGGATCCGGGCTGCCACTCCAGGATCTCACGCCGGCCGCCGTCTTCTTGCCAGATCTCCGCCGCGCCCCGTCCCTCGACGACGAAGATGATCTCCTCATAGAGGTGGCGCTCGGGATTGAGCGCCTCAGCCCGCGGGATCTCGACGAGGTAGCATCCCCAGATCCCCTCGGTGCCGTAGAGTTGGATGAACGTGCCCCTCCCGCCCATGCGCATCCACGGAGCGAGCGGCAGGTCCTGCACGCGGCGTACTCCAATGCCGCGATAGATTGGGACGCCCTGGCTTTCCATGAACGTATCGTACGGTGACGGCGGGCGCCGCCACTTCCCGTACCCGGCTCGTTCATATCCTTTGGGCTCGCGCCATTGTTTGCTCATCGCGGTCATTTCCCCAGCGTCCACAGCAGGCCTTCAGCAAACGGAAGGTGCAACAGGCTGACGAACAACAGGTAAAAGACCAGCCAGGCTAAGGCGGCGAGGACGATGGATACTGTCCACGTTTCTTTTCCCTGGCCCTTTAGGTAGGCGAAGACAAACAGCGGGATGGCGCGAGAAAATCCCAGCAGGACGACGATCACAAAGAAGCCGGCCAGCCAGACGAATGCGGTCACAGTCCGCCGCTGAGCGAGACCGGGCGTGACGGAGGTTGACAGGGAAAAGTCCATCGTCTGCGCAGCCTCGGCCGGCCCCTCTCCTCGGAGGCTGAGAAGGGTTTCGACCAGGGCCAGGACCAGCAACGGGGTGGCCACCACTCGTGGATACAGCGCAGTCTGGATCGACCAGCCCCGCGTCTCGATGAGCGCCCAAGCGGCAAGCACAGCCACACCGATGGCAAGCGCGGACTGAGGCCTAAGTTGCACCGACCGCTCCTTGTCGTTTCGGCAGCGTGCCTTGCTGCCGCAGGGATGAGCCGATCACTCCAATGACCAGGAGAATGAGGAGCACGACGATGGGTCGCGCCAGCCATGCCGACCCATATCGAGCCACCGAGATCCACAGGTACCGCTCAGCCACCTCGCCGAGCACGAGACCGAGGACCAGCGGCGCGCGCGGCCACCGGTAGCGCACCATCAAGTAGCCGAGACCGCCGAAGACCAGCGCCACGATGATGTCGTTCAGGCTGTTGTTGCTCGTGTAGGCGCCGAGGAAGGTGAGCAGCGCCAGGAAGGGGATCAGTAATGCCCCCCGGATGTTCGTAAGCCGGGCCAGGCGGTTGAGAAAGACGAAACTAGCAACCACCGTGATGATGTTGGCGACCACGATGGTCCAGACCATCGACATCGTCACGTCCAGATGCTTGGTCAGCATATCGGGTCCAGGCACCAGCCCCACGACGAAGAAGCCCCCCAGCAGAATGGCCATCGCCGAACTGCCCGGGACCCCGAATGCGATGGTGGGGATGAGCGCGCCTCCCTCTTTGGAGTTGACGGCCGCTCCTGGACCCAGGACGCCCCGCACATCTCCCTTGCCAAACCCATCGCGCTCGGCCGGAGTCTTCGCGCTTTGCACCGCGTGCGCATAGGCGATCCACTGGGCGACCCCCCCTCCGACGCCCGGGATGATCCCGATGTATGTCCCGATCAGGCTGCATCGGATGACCAGCCAGATATGACGGAACGCATCGATGACGCCGTCGCGCACCTGACTGAGGCGTCCCAGTGGTGCATCCGCCGCGATGGCTGTCCCACGCACGGCGAGATCGATGATTTCCGGGATCGCAAAGAAGCCGACCAGGACCGGAACCAGATCCAGGCCATTCCACAGATACAGCTGCTGCAGCGTGTAGCGCTGGACGCCCACCTGTGGATCCTGGCCGACCGCAGCCAACAGCAGCCCCAGGCATCCGGTGAGAAACCCCCGGATCATGCCTCGCGGGCCGCG
>VBAL01000025.1 GCA_005888595.1 Candidatus Segetimicrobium genomatis | reverse complement strand
TGGTTGTGGAAGCCGCGGGCGCGCGCCTGCAGTACCTTCCCTATTTTGACGGAGTCGCCGATGGCACCCTGCGGCTGGAAGGTCCGGTGGACGGGCTGTCGGTGAGTGGGTCGCTGACCCTCGGGCGCGGTGATCTCTTCGTGCTGCCGGTGCAGGCGCCGGGGCGGCTATCGGATCAGGGGACCGATCCGGCGCTCGATCTCGAAGTTGCCGCAGGGGATGAATTATGGGTGAATTTGGGGCAGTTGCGCCTGCAGGTCGAGGGAACGATTCGCGCGATGGGGACGTGGCGGCACCCACGCCTGGCCGGTGAGGTCCAATCTACACGCGGGACGTTCAACGCCTTCAACTCGACGTTCACCTTGACCGACGGCTCGGCGACCTTTTCGGAGTTCCGGGGTACCACGCCGTTCGTCGACGCCAGAGGTGAGACCGACATCCAGGTGCTGACTCCCCTGGGAACGGAGAACCGCCCCGAAACGGTGCGCATCTTCCTGCACATAACCGGAACCCCCGACGACCTGGTCGTCGATGTGACCTCGGATCCGCCGCTCACACGCGAGCAGGTCCTCGCCGCTCTGGCCAGCCGCGTTGGCGTGACCAGGCTCCTGCGCGGGGAGGGCATGGAGAGCGTACTGCAGGCCGAGGTGAGTGCGGCCGTCTTCGGGTCGATGAGCCGCGCGATGGCCCAGGCGTTCGGGCTCGAGGAATTCACGATTGGATATGACGTCGAGCGACCACTGACATTGCGCGTCGGGAAGGCAATCGTCCGCAACCTGTACGTCACGTTGACCTCCGAGTTTGGAATCGATCCCCGATACATCTGGTCGCTGGAGTATCGGTTCACACCGGCGACGATGTTCAGCTTCTCGGTCGATAATCAGGGCACGTACGACGTGCTCTACCGGATTACGTACCGCTTCTAAGAACCCAACAGCGAGGCCAAGGGACCAGGGAACCAGGGGACCACGCGAAACGCTTGGAGCGTATGATTGCGCGTTCCCTGGTTCCATGGCTTCCTGGTTGCGTCTTCTAGGCGGGCAGGACTTCCCAATCTGCTTTGCGAAATTTCGGTCGTGCTTACCGAGTATCTGAAAGAACTTCAGAAGGTCGCCCTCCTCACCCCCGAGGACGAGCACCGCTTGTGGCATCAGTACCGCGTTCAGGGGGATGTGGACAGCCGGCTGCGCCTCATCGAAGCCTACCAGCCGTTGGTCTTCAAGCTCGTCATGCAGATCCGGCCGCCGGACGTCATGTTGATGGACATGCTGCAGGAAGGCACCGTTGGGTTGATTGAGGCCGTGGAGCGTTTCGACCCCACTCGCGCCGTCCGCTTCTCCACGTTCGCCACGTATCGGATCCGCGGGCGGGTCCTGAACTCGCTGCGGCGGATCCGGCCGGTGGAATACTCGCTGGAGGAGGACGGTCAGGGCGAGATGCCTCTCTCGACGCGCCTCGCCGACCCGGAGTCGGATGACGCGCTGCTCGGAGTCGAGGATGACGCGCTGCTGTCGCAGGTCTGGCGGGCGGTGGACGACTTGCCGGCGCGCGAACGCGCGATTCTGCGGGCCACGTACGTGGAGTCACGCGACCCGCGGCGGATTGCCGCTGAACTGCGCATCAGCCTGTCCCATTTCTATCGTCTGCATAAGCAGGCCCTGTCGCACATGCGGCGGCTGGTGCTCGAAGAGACGCACCAGACTCGCCGGGTGCCTGGATATTAGTTAGTGGCTCTGGGCTCAGAACGCAGGATGCAGAACGCAGGGTGCAGACGGCCCGCTGCGTTCTGCCGCCTGCAGTCTGCGTTCTACGATGGAGGGGGTTTACGACAATGAGGGTGCCTGCGAACGGCGAGCAGGTGGTGGCACGGATCGGATTTGCGCAGCGGTGGTTGGATCGGGCCAAACGCCAGTGCACCGATGGCAACCTGCCCCGGAGCGTCCTGACGCTCGTGCTGGCTGATGCAGAAGTGCACCATGCGCTCGAAGCGGCAGGTGGTCCGGCGAGGGCACAGACGCGTCGGATGACCCCTGCAGCCTTCCTGCTCTTGGGGGCGGCGCTGGTCTCGGCGCTCTTGTTGGCCTCTCGTGGGCCGGCGGTGTCCGGGGTTGTCTCTTCGCCGGCTCCAACCCTGGTACGTTTGTCCTCGTCGTCTGGGACGCTCCTCGAGGCGTTGGGCGAGTCGACGGCCATGTCGAGATCCACGCCGCTCTCCACAGCAGCCGGCACGGACACGTCCAGGCGCCCCTCGACCACCCGGTATCCCGCACGCACCGCGACGCCGTCAGATGGGGTCGGCCTGCGGCCACTGAGCAGCGCCGGTGGCATGTCTCCTGTTGGGATTGGGTCAACCCACGTCTCGATGTCTGAACTCATCGATCTCGTCCTGACCGCCGAGCGGGCGCTGCGGCAAGAACCTGCCGGCTCATCGTCCCCGTAGCACACGTAAGATCACTGTGAGGATCCGGCCGCAGTGCACGAGCGGCCTGCGGCCGGAGTTTGTGTGTGGAGGACACATGACGATTCGTCCGGCCTTCCGGCTCTTGCTCGTCCCGGCGCTGGTAGCGTGCGTCGCGCTGCTCCCCTCTGTGGGGCTGACGCAGGCGCCGGCCCCGCAGCCCGTTCCACCGGGCTCACCACAGCCCGCGCCTCCACCGCCAACCGTGAAGCGCATCGAGATTTCCGGCAACGTCAAGATTTCCGTCGAGCAGATTCTCGCCGCCGTCACCGAGACGAAAGTGGGCGAACCCTTAAGCGATGAGAAACTTCGCGCCGATGTGCGCGCCATCAACGACCTGGGCTGGTTCGCTGACGTGTCCGCACGACTGGAGCAGGAGCAGGGCGGGGTCGTGGTTGTCTTCCTCGTGACAGAGAATCCGGCGATCGCTGACATCATCGTTGAGGGGAACACCGCCGTTACGGCCGACGAGGTTCGCGCAGTGCTGGGCGTCCCGATCGGCGACGTCTTGAACCTCACGAAAATGCGCGAGGGCGCCCGCGCTGTGCAGAAGCTGTACGCAGACAAGGGGTTCGGGCTGGCGCGGGTGGCCGATCTGAGTATTCTGCCGGCCGAGCAGCCGGATCAGGCCCGCCTGCGCCTGCGTATCGCCGAGGGCGTCGTGGAGGCGGTCCGCTTTGAGGGACTCACGAAGACCCAGCCGGCGATCGCGGCGCGGTATGTGCAGGAGACGAAACCCGGGGTAGTGTTCAATCTAAACGTCCTGCAGCGCGATCTGCAGCGGCTGTTCGATACGGGTTTGTTCGAATCCATCCGGGCCCGGCCAGAACCTGGTACGTCCACCGACTCCGCCGTTATCGTCATCGAAGTCAAAGAAGCCCGCACGGCGTCGGCCTCGTTTGGGCTAGGGTATAGTTCGAGCGAAGGACTGCTGGGGTTCATCGAATATCGAGATCGGAACTGGCAGGGCCGGGCGCAATCCTTTGCCGTCCGTGCCGAGCGGGCCGTGCAGGAGGGCACCACCGAGCAACTCAACTACGAAGTGAGCCTGAACGAGCCGTTTCTTGACCCGCTGGGCACCGGGTTGGATCTGAGCCTCTTTTCGCGAAATTCTGTGGAGCGGGAGTATGGTCCACTCACCGGGCAGGCGACATCCCGCTTCAGCCTGCGGCGGGACGGCGCGACCGTGGGGCTCAGCCGGCCGCTGGATGGCGTCACAACGGGATTCGTCAGATTGAGAAGCGAGTTCACCAACTTCATCGCCTTGCCACTCGACCCCACTGATCCCGTCCCATGTGGCCCGCCACCGGATCCCCGGTGTCCCCAACCGTCCTTGCTCACGCCGGGCCGTGTGGTCAGCCTCCAGTTCTCGGCCGTTCGCGACACGCGGAACTCCCGGTTCACCCCCACGTCGGGGGACAGGGTGCTGGCGTCGGCGGAACTGGCGCCGTTGTGGCTGGGGGGGGACTTTGACTTCACAAAATTGAGCGTCGACTACCAGCGCCTCTTTCCCACGGGTGGTGGTGCGGCGGTTGTCACCCGGCTGTTTGCGGGCACGGCAAGCGGGGCCTTGCCGCTTCAGGACCAGTTCATCCTGGGGGGCCCCAGCACCGTTCGCGGCCTCCCGGCCGCGTTTAAGCGCGATACCAGCATCTTGGTCGCCAACGTCGAGTATCGGTTCCCGCTGAGCGGGATCATCCCGTCGTTCCAGGACGTGGGGATGATTTTCTTCGCGGATAGCGGCGCCGCGCCGCTCACCGATGCTCCTCAGGTGGGATACGGCGTAGGCATTGCCTTCAACACGCCGCTGGGACCGATCCGCATCGATCTGGCCTGGGGTCCTGGTGGGCAGCGACAAACGTGGCTCTCCCTCGGGGCGCCGTTCTAAATGCCATGGAAAGTTGCGGGAAACATCACGGCTGCGCTTCTCCTCATGCTGCTCGCCGGAGCCGGGCCAGCCCGCGGGCAGGCCGCGGTGCAGCGAGTCACGGTTGAGCTCACATTTGACGGCGCCACACCCCACCCCATCATCCGTGAGCGGCTGGAAGCGACCGTGGCCAGCGTGGCAGAGCGGCTGCTATTGGGCCGGCCCCTCGAGCAGGTTACCGCACTCCTGCCCCGGCCGGAAGAGACAATCGCCGGCGTGGTCGAACGAGTTACCGCCGGGTACGCCGTTGCCGATGCCGCGGTCCGCCCCGGAATCGTGACCACGGTGGCAGTCCGCTTGCGGCCGCTGGGCGCCGTGGTGCGGGATGTCGCGGTCATCCTCGATCTACGGGCGGTGCACCCACGCGTTCAGCCTCTCCTGACCACACTGGTGCAGACAGGAGCTGCGGCGGAAGTCCGCGCGCTGGTGACCGCTCTGCCGGTCGCCTCGCTCGAGTGGGCCGGTCCGCTCGTCGAGCTCCGCGTCCGCGATGTGGTGGAGGCGGCGCTGCCCGGGTTCACGGCGACCGCCAGGATCCACCCTGGGGAGTCCGCTCAACTCGACCTGCCGATCGTGCCCAAAGATTCCCGCGTCATCAGAAACATCGGCGTGCGGTTTCGTTCGACCTCGATCCCGATCGTGCTGCTCGACCAGCACGGTCCGCAGGTCGCCTCCATGGCGGAGCCGCTGCGCGGCCTGCCGGTCGCCTTTGCGGAGGCCTTCCGCCGCGCCCTGGAGCGGTTGCTGAACGAGGAGCTGGCGGCGTACCCTCCGGCTGACGAGTACAACATCGTGGCCACATCCCGGCTGGAAGTCGCCGAGACCACCTATCTCACCGTCTCAGCGGAATCGCTGGTGTACCGGGCGCGGGTGGAAGCCCGCCTCAACATCGGCCCCAGCGCGCCGGGTCCTGAAGTGGTGGCCCACCTCGGCCGGCTGATTGCGCCGCCGTTGGAGCCGTTCGTCGAGATCCGTCTCGTCCCGACCCCGTTGTCGCTCACCGCGGATCTTGGCATCCGCTACGAGGTCTCTCCGGTCTCCTCACTGGGAGCGACCTACGCGCCGTCGACACAAGAGACCATGCTCTGGACGACCCTTCAGGTCAGCCCCGATCTCGGGCTGCGCGGCGAATGGGCGCTGCCTACCCAGATCTTCGAAGGGACCCTGACGTATCGGATCAATGAGTTTCTGGCATGGGAACTCATCGGGACGTCGCGCGGCGACGTATGGCTGCGCCTGACCAGCAACCTATAAGACAAGGAAGAGGGAAGAGGGAAGATGGAAGATGGGAAATGACCTGGTGTGGTGAGGTAGAATGATGGGAGCCGATTTTGCTCCAGAACGGAATAGGGAGGGTTTTCCCTCTTCCCTTTTCCTTCTTCTTTTCTAAGAGGAGGTTCGTGATGCAGATTCGAGGGAGGACGATTCGCACCATCTGGCTGGGCGCTGGCGCCGTGGCCGTCCTGCTCATCCTCATCGGCCTGGTCGCCTGGCAAGGCGGGTCGGTCCTGGGGCAGTCCTTCAGCATCGGCTTTGTAGACATGCAGCGGGCGCTGGACAACCACCCGCGCAAGGCGTCGTCAGAGCGTGCGCTGCAGGAATTCTTCCAGGCCAAGCAGCGCGAATTCCAGGAACGCGCCAAGAGCCTGGGCCCGGTTCAGCGCCAGGAACTCGACCGCCAGCTCCAGCAGGAGTTCGTACAGAAACGTGAAGAGCTGTTGAGCGGGCTGGACAAAGACATCCGCACGGCTGTGGAAAAGGTCAGCCGTGACCGCGGCGTCAGCTTCGTCCTCGACCGTGCCGTCGTGCTCTACGGCGGGGTCGACCTGACCGACGCGGTGATCGCGCAGCTGACCGTGAAGTAGCGTCCCACCGTTGACATGTCGCACCAAGACGCGGCGCTGAGCACAGCGAGAGCCTGGCTCCTCCTCGCGCTTGCCGCAGTTCTCGTGGGCGGCTGTCGGGGACGGGTCCAGAGCACGTCTGCTCCGGTCGCAGAGACCCGCGTGGGCGTTGTGGATCTGCAGGTTGTCACCCGCGCACACCCGCGCTGGCAGCAGCTCGACGCCGTGGTCAAACAGTTGCAGGATGTGCAGGCGCAACTCGCCGTGCTCCCCCCGGCGCCGGCCATGCCTGAGGCCGACGTCAGGCGCGCGCTCGACGAGGAGGCGCGCCGGCTGCAGGGCGAGCTGGACAAGGAACTGGCATTTCTCAAGCAAGACGGGGAGCGGCGTCTGCAGGCATTTGCAGATGAGTTGCGCAGCGAGCACGCGTCCAAGATCGAGCAGATCCGTCGCGAGCTGGAGGCGCAGGGCGACCGGGAAATCGTGGCCAGACGCGACGAGTTACGCGCCCAGCTCCGGGCGGCCGAGCAACAGATCCGCGATGAGTACCGGTATCCGCTGCTGAACCTTCGCCTACGGGCCGAGGTGGCCGGGCTGACCTCAGAGGAGGAAGCGAAGCAGCTTCAGCAGCAGGTGCAGGCCCTCCAGGATGAGCGTGAGCAGCGCCTTGCGGCCCAGGCGGGCGAGACGCAGAAGGCGTTCACAGAGTTCCAGAAGAGCAAAGAAGACGAGGTCAACACCAAGTTGAAAGCGGCTCAGGATGTCATGCAGGCCGAGGGGCAGCGGCGCCTGCAGACTCGCCAGCAGGAGGTCCAAGCAGAGTTGAGGCAGGCTGCGGTCGCGCTGGACGAAACGTTCCGGGCCCGCCTGGAACGGCGCCGCAGGGAACTCCTGGCGGCAGCCGAGGGGCAGCCGTCGGGGCGGCAGGGCACCTATGTGGAGAGCCTGGGCGAACGCAACCGGCGGCTTCGAGCGGAACTGGTTTCGCTTCAGGAGCAGCGGGCACGGCTGGAAGATAGTATCGTCGCGGAGGTAAAGATCGAAGTCGCCGCGATCGCCCAGGACCGCAAACTCGATGTCGTGCTGACCCGGCTCGTTGCCAATGTGGCCGGGATCGACATCACCACCGACGTCATCCAGAAGCTGAAGCGATAGGAATGACGGGAACGCGGGAACACGGGAACCCCCACGCCGGCTTCGCCGGCTCGGGGCGGAGCACGGGAACGCGACCCGGGACGCGGGGCTCGGCGCCCGGCACCCGACTCACCTCCTTGCTCCCCGTGATCGTCGGGTTGACGCTTGTTGCGACCGGATGTGCGCCACGGGTCGGGGTGGTAGATTCCAAGCGGATCCTCAACGAGAGCGTGGTGGCGCTATCGTACCAGAAACAACTTGATGATCGCGAGAAAGCGATGGTGGCGGATCTGCGGCTGCTCACCGGGCAACTTGGCAAAGAGGATCTGGAAGCGCGCCGGCAGGCCTACCTACGTGAACTGGCGACACTCCGCCGCGATTTCGAAGAGCGGCTCAATCAACGCATTCACGCCGCGGTTGCGGAAGAAGCCCGTGGGCGGCGGCTTCGAGTCGTGCTGGTCAAACAGGTCACCAGGTTCGGCGGCATCGACATCACGGACGCGGTGCTGGCTCGACTCAAATGACGGGGAGCCGTAGTGACGAAGCCCGAGGCTCGAACTCCGTCAGGTTGAGGGTACGATGAAGCTCCGTGACCTGGCTGCCGCGATCGGAGGAGAACTCCTGGGCAACGGTGAGGTCGAGGTCACCAGCGTCACCGATCTGGAGCGCGCCGAGCCCGGAGCGCTGGTGATGGTGGCCGAGTCGGATCTTCTGCCACGGGCCGAGGCCAGCGCGGCTTCCGCCCTGCTGCTGCCGCAAAAGTTGCGACCGGCCGCGAAATCCGCCATACGGGCCGGGGACGTGCGCCTGGCGCTGGCGCGGGCAATCGCGCTCCTGCATCCCTCGCCCCCCGTCGCCGCCGGGGTGCATCCCAGCGTCACGGTCGGGACCCACGCCACGCTCGGCGCCGGGGGATTCTTCGGTCCGTACGTCGTGATCGGGGACGGCGCTCGGATCGGAGACCGCGTGGTCATCATGGCCGGATGTGTGCTGGGCCGGCAGGTGACCATCGGCGATGAAAGCATCCTGTACCCCCGCGTGGTGGTGTACGATCGCACCGAGATCGGCCGGCGTGCGACCCTGCATGCCGGAGCCGTGATCGGGAGCGACGGCTTCGGATACGCCTCCGAGCAAGACCGGAACATCAAGATCCCGCACATCGGTCGCGTCGTGATTGAAGACGACGTGGAAATCGGTGCCAACACGACAGTCGACCGGGCGACCCTGGGCGAAACGCGCATCGGCGCCGGCACAAAGATCGACAATCTGGTGCAGATCGCCCACAACGTCACCATCGGCCGAGGGGTCATCATCGTCTCCCAGAGCGGGATCGCCGGCAGCGTCACCATCGGCGATGGCGCGATCCTCGCCGGGCAGATCGGCGTCAAAGATCATGTACGCATCGGCGCACGCGCCACGATCTTGGCCAGGGCCGCTGTCACGAAGGACGTCCCGGAGGGGGCGGTCATCTCCGGCGATCCAGCCCGGCCGCACCGGGAGGTCCTCAAGCAGCAGGCCGCGCTACAACGCTTCCTTCACGGAGACACACCGCCGCCCGGCCACACCGCGGGATGATCGCCATTCCGCAGCGGTCGATCCGACGGCCGGTGACGCGTTCAGGCATCGGGATCCACACCGGAACCTTCGCCACCATCGTCTGCCAGCCGGCCCCTGCCGGGACCGGCATCGTCTTCACGCGGGCTGACCTTCCTGGCGCACCGGAGATCAGAGCGACACTCGATGCCGTAAGCGATACGCGACGCGGGATCACATTGGGGGGCCGCACCCCCGTGCGCACCGTCGAGCACCTACTCGCGGCCGCGGCCGGGGTGGGCGTGAGCAACCTCCGGGTGGAGGTGCACGGAGAAGAGATGCCCATCCTGGATGGGAGTGCCGCGCCGTATGTGGAGGCGCTTATCGAAGCCGGTATCGCAGACCAGCAGGGTCACCAGCCGCTGCACACGCTGCACGGTCCCGTGTGGGTGGTCAACGATACTGCCTGGGCCCTGGCGGTGCCCGCCGATCACCTTCGCATCACCTACGTCGTGCCGCTGCCGGCGACGAGGCTGGGGACCCAGGTCGTCGACGTTGATCTGGACCGCCACCGGTTCGTCCTCGAGATTGCCCCGTCGCGGACCTGGGGATTCGCGCACGAACTGCAGGCACTGCGGCAAGCCGGCCTGGCGCGTGGCGCATCCGCCGGCAACGCCCTGGGAATCGGACCGGAGGGATATCTTTCCACACCGCGCTTTCCCGACGAGCCGGCCCGGCACAAAGTGCTGGATCTGCTGGGGGACCTGATGCTGGCGGAATGTGTGGTGCATGCGCATATTATCGCCTGCGGGGCCGGCCATTCCTTGCATCTTGAAATGGCCCGCCGGATGGTTGAAAGGTTGGAACGTTGAATCGTTGAAACGTTAACGACGGACCGTTCGCTTCAACGTGTCAACGCGTCAACGGCAGTTCACCCAGCGCGTCAACGTCAGTGAGGTGCGCGTATGCAGCTAGACCGTGAGGGCATCCAGAAGGTCATCCCCCACCGCCCGCCGTTTCTGTTTGTCGACCGGATCACAGAAATCAGCGAGAACCGCATCGTGGGCGAAAAGGACGTCACCGGTGACGAGTGGTTCTTTGCGGGGCACTTCCCCGGAACACCGGTGATGCCCGGTGTGCTCATCGTCGAGGCCATCGCGCAGACCGGAGCCTGTCTGGCGCTGAACGCCCATGGATTTGCGGGGCAGATTCCGTATTTCGCGGCGCTCGATAAGGTCCGGTTCCGTCGGCCGGTGACGCCCGGCGCGCGGTTGGTGATGGAGTGCACGGTGAAGTGGGTACGCGGCCGTGTCGGTCGCGTGGAAGGCCGGGCCACGGTCAACGGTGAGCTGGTTGCCGAAGGGGAGTTTACCTTCGCAATCCCCGACGCCGCGGAGGCCAAGTGACGATGGGCGGTGACGCCCCGAGCTCGACCGAGACGACGGTACACCCTTCCGCGGTCGTGCATCCCGAGGCCCGCCTGGGTCGCGGGGTGGTGGTGGGCCCGGGTGTGGTGATCGACGCCGGCGCTGTGCTCGGTGACGGCACGCTGATCGGGCCGCACTGTGTCATCAAATCCGGCGTGACGATCGGGCAGGACAACCATCTCAGCGTCGGCGTGGTCCTCGGAGAAGAACCCCAGCACCGCCGGTTCGCAGGCGAGCGGAGCTTCGTGCGCATCGGCAATGGAAACACGTTCCGCGAGTACGTCACAGTGAACCGGGGGTACGGGGAGGGGGAGAGCACGGAGATCGGTGACGACAACTACCTCATGTCGTACGTACACATCGGGCACAACTGTCGCATCACCAGCGGCGTCACCGTCACCAGCGGCGCAAAACTCGCCGGCCACGTGCTCGTCAATGAACAGGCCAATCTCGGCGGGCAGGTCGGCGTGCACCAGTTCGTGCGCATCGGCCGGCTGGTGATGGTCGGCGGGGGGTCGGTGGGCCGGCAGGATGTCCCCCCCTTCGTGCTGGCCTTCGGGGTGCCGGCGCACGCCTATGGTCTCAACTCCGTCGGTCTGACCCGTGCCGGGATGCCGCCGGTCCACCGCACGATGCTGAAGCGGGCCTTCATGCTCCTGTATCGGTCGCGGCTCGGTGTCTCCACGGCACTGGCCCGCATGGAGGCCGAGCTGGGAACCGATCCCTATGTGGTCGAGATGATCGAGTTCATCCGCGGCAGCCAGGAGCGCGGGATTATCCGCTGGACCAAAGAGCGCGATGAGGAGTGATGCCGCCTCGCCCGGCGGTGACGCGATCGGCCTGATTGCGGGCGCAGGCAGCCTGCCCCTGGTGCTGGCCAAAGCGGTCAAGGCCCGCGGTCATCCACTGGTGTGCCTCGCCCTGGAAGATGCCGACCCATCGCTGCTCCCGCTTGCCGATCACACCTATCGAGTGCAATTCGGCCAGATCGAGGAGGTCATCGCCGCGCTGAAACGGCATGGAGCCCGGCGCGTGCTGATGGTCGGCCGGGTCTCCCGGACGGACCTGGTGGATCGGGGAGATACGTTGTTCCGGCGCTGGCTGAGCGAGGCCACCGACCGGCGTGATCAGACCGTATTTCGGCGCGGTCTGCAACGTCTGCATGATCTGGGCGTAGACATTGTCAGCCCGCTGGAGTTTGCGCCGGAGCTCGCGGTGCCGGTGGGCGTTCTCACACACCGCGCGCCGACGGACATCGAGTGGCATGACATCCGAATGGGAATCTCTGTTGCCCGTACGGTTGCCGCCCTCGATGCCGGCCAGACCGTGGTGCTCAAGCGAGGCGTGATTCTCGCTGTGGAGGCGGCCGAAGGGACCGACGCGACCATCCGCCGGGGCGGGAGTTTGGCGGCCGGAAGCGTCGTGGTCAAGGCGGCGCGACCGGATCAGGATCCCCGATTTGATCTGCCGACCATCGGCGCACAGACCGTTGGACTTCTCCAGGAGGTCGGCGCCACCGTCCTGGCCGTTGAGGCCGGGAAAACACTGCTGCTTGACCGGGTCGAGGCGTTGACGGTCGCCGATCGGGCGGGCATTGCGATTGTCGGCGTGGACGTGGCTGAGGCCGGTGGGTAGGGGCAGGAACATCTTCATCGTCGCTGGGGAAGTCTCCGGCGACATGGCCGCCGCCTCTCTCGCCGCCGAGATCGTCCGTCTCGACCCCGCTGCCGCGCTGCGAGGGGTCGGCGGCCCGCGCATGGCGGCCGCCGGTGTGACCGTACTCCTCGAAAGCTCCACCTGGAGCGCCATCGGGCACGTGGACCCGCTGCTGCAGCTGCGGACGCATCTCCGCCGCCTGCGGCAGGTGGAGGAGCTGATCCGGCGTGACGCACCCGCGGTACTCCTGCTGGTCGACTTTGCGGCGTTCAACCTCCGGATGGCCGAGCGCCTGCGCGGCGCGTTTCCCGTGGTGTTCTACTTCCCGCCAATGGTGTCGGTGCGCCGGGGAAACCGAGCGGCCAAGGTGGCCAGACTGCGCATGCGCCTGCTGGCCACACTGCGACGCGAGGCAGACGCATATCGTGCTGCGGGGGCCGACGTGGAATTCGTGGGACACCCCGCCGTCGATGTGGTGCGCCCTTTTATGGACGGTGCGGCGGCGCGCCGGCGGTTCGGAGTGCCGGCAGACGCGCCGGTGCTGGGTCTGATGCCGGGAAGCCGGTCGCAGGAGATCCGCGCGCACCTGCCGGTGATGCTGGCCGCGGCGCGCAGACTCCTCGAGATCCGGCCCGCGCTCTGGTTCCTCCTGCCTGTTCCAACTGAAGTTCTGGCGCGGCTGGTTGAAGCGCCGGTCATGGCGTCGGGCTTGCCGGTGCGTGTGGTGCCGGAGATCTACGATGCGATGGCCGCCTCCGATGTGCTCGTCGCGGCCACCGGCACGGCGACGCTGGAAGCGGCGGTGTTGGGAGTTCCGATGGTGGCGGTCTATCATCTGCCCTGGCTGAGCTGGGAGATTGCGAAGCGGATCGCCAGTGTGCCGTATGCTGCGCTGCCGAACATCCTCGCCCGTCAGGAGATTGTGCCGGAACTGCTCCAAGGCCGCATGCGCAGCGACGCCATCGCCGAAACCGTGGGGAGGCTGCTCGACGACCCCCAGCGGCGGGCCGCGATGCGGACTGCGTTGCGGCAGGTCGTGGCTGATCTTGGCCCGCCCGGGGCTGCGGCGCGCGCCGCCCACCACGTCGTCATGCAGCTGTCCGGGGCGTCGATTGCCGGGCATGAGTCCGAAGGGTAAGATGGGAGCGATCGTGTGCATGCACTGGCGCGGGCTGGCGATTGGAGTGGCGGCCGGGGCCCTGGTGTGCTGGGGGGGCCTTCTGCTCCTACCGCGGGCGTCCGCGGAGGCGCAAACGGTCCCCGTCCCGTTTGTGGACGTCGAGGGCACGCGGCTGACCGGCGTCGACGACGCCGGCCGCAAGCAGTGGGAGATGCAGGCGGCGTCGCTGCAGATCGATCGCGACCGAAGCACGATCGTCCTGACTGACGTCACCGGCTGGCTGTTTCGGGGCGGCGCCCGCTATTTGCAGCTGCATGCCCCCCGGGCCGCGTATGTCACCCTGACGAAAACCGTGGAGCTCTCCGGTGGCGTCACGGGAAGCGCGCCGGATGGCCGCGCGTTCACCGCGGACCGTGTGCAGTGGAAGGGGACACAACTCACGGCGGCGGGTGGGATCGTGCTGACGCAAGTCGGCATGACCGTCCGCGCCGATCAGATGTCCGGCGACGCCGCGCTGGACTCGGTCACGTTCGAGGGTCATGTGGCGATCACGTTTGCTCCGCAATAGGCACGCGGGATTGCTTGTCGGCCTCGTGTGCGCAGCACTGGCCGCCGTGGCCACGGGCCAGGCGACAGCGCAGCAGCCTGTACCGCTGGACGTGACCGGGGCGACCCGTGTGGAGTTTGACGACAGCGCCGGGGTGTGGGAGCTGCTGGGGAACCCGGTGACCGTCAGGCGAGGACTCGTGGTGTTGCAGGCGCCGGCAGTCCGCTACGACACCAGAGACCAGATCGTGATCGCCTCGAGTGGAGTATCGTACGGCGACGATGTACTGACGGCATTTGCCGGGACGGTGACGGTATGGGTCCGCGAAGGGCGCGCGGTGGCCGAGGGTGACGTGCAGGTGACCACCCGGGGGGACGCGCCGATAGAGTTGCGCGCTGCCCGGGTGGAACTGCTACAGAAGCAGCGCTACCTCATCGCGTCCGGGGCCGCCAGGCTCGTCGGGGGTCCCTCGGCGATCACAGCCGACCAGATCGCATACGATCACGCCGCCAGGCGAGCGGTAGCATCCGGCTCCGTTCAGGCGCACACCCCCGATGGCATCTTCAGCGCCGATCGCGTCGAGGCCCTGGTGCTGGCGGAGGAGCTGATCGCCGACGGCCATGTCGTCGTCACCAGAGGTGATCTGGAGGCCCGCGCCGCCCACGCGGTCTTCCGGCAGCAGGCCGGTCAGGCCGAGCTGTCCGGCGGCGCTGTCGTGCATCTGGGCCGCAACACGATGGAGGCACCAACCATCACCGTCGACCTCAGAGCCAGACGCGTGACGGCAACCGGCGGGGCGCATCTGGTCGGGTATCCGGCCGCGCCGCCGTAGGGCCGTTCCAACTTGATAGCTATGGTCTACACATCCGTACTTTACAGTCGGAAAGATGGTCGGTGGTACACCGGGGTTACGAAAGACCTAAGAGCGTGGATGCGAGAGCACCGTACAGGTAGGGTGTCATCCACGAGATCTAGGCGCCCGCTTTTCCTCGTGTACTACGACTGCCTGGACGAGGCTGACGCCTGGAGACGGGAGCGCTACCTGAAAACCGGGCGGGGCAAGCGCTACCTCCGTCAGCGCATGCGAGTTGCAATGAGCAGCATGCAGCAATCAAGTTGGAACGGTCCGTAATTCATGCTGGCGGCGCAGGGGCTGGTCAAACGCTATGGACCCCGCACGGTGGTGAACGGTGTGGCCGTGAAGGTCGAACACGGCGAGACCGTCGGGTTGCTCGGTCCCAACGGCGCGGGCAAGACCACGACGTTCTACATGATCGTGGGGCTGGTGCGGCCTGATGCCGGTGACGTGTTCCTGGACGGGAAGTCGCTGACGACGATGCCGGTGCATGAACGGGCCCGGCGTGGCATCGGGTATCTGGCGCAGGATCCGTCGGTCTTCCGCGGGCTCACGGTTGAAGAGAACATCCTCATGATTCTGCAGGCGAATGGGACCGCGAAGGCGGCACAGCGGGAGGTCCTCGAGCAACTTCTACGAGAGTTTGCCCTCGGCACCGTGCGTACGCAACGCGGAGTGACCCTGTCCGGAGGCGAACGGCGTCGCGTGGAAATCGCGCGCGTCCTGGCGATGAATCCTTCGTATGTCCTGCTCGACGAGCCGTTCACGGGGGTCGACCCGCGATCGGTGGCGGAACTGCAGGACGTGGTCCGCTACCTCAAGCAGCGCGGCCTGGGCATCGTGATCACTGACCACAACGTGCGGGACACGCTGGCGATCACCGATCGCGCCACCATTATCCATGAAGGGCGAATCCTGCTGGAAGGCAAGCCCGACGCCATCCTGGCCGATCCCGATGTCCGGCGTGTCTTCCTGGGTGAACGCTTTGAGATGTGACGCGGCGATGACGCCATGACCGGCCGCCTGCTCGACCGATACATATGGCGCCAGCTCAGCGAGTTGTTCGTGTTCGGGGTGGGTCTCTTCACGTTGCTCTTATTAGTGAACCATCTATTCTTCCTGGTACGCCTCGTCCTGCAGCCAGGCGGTGTGCGCCTCTTGGTTGTGCTTCAACTCCTGATCTACAAGCTTCCCTACCTCCTGGCGTATAGCTTCCCGATGGCCATGCTGCTGGCCGCGCTGCTGGCGATCGGGCGTCTCAGTGATGGCCAGGAGATCACCGCGATGCGGACGAGCGGCATCAGCCTGGGCCGCATTGCGCTCTCAGTCACGACCGCGGGGATCCTCGTGAGCGCCATGACCCTGGCCCTGAACGAAGGCGTCGTCCCATACGCTGAAAATCGGTACCAAGAGGTCCTGATCACCGGCCTGCGGGAACGTTTCGCATCCGAGCAGCGGGATGTGCTGTTCCGCGACGTGCAGGAAGATGTCGAGTCGGTCTACTTTGTGCGCCGGTTTCACCGCGACCAGCAACGGATGGAAGGCGTGGTGGTCAATCAGTTTGAGCGAGGCGTCCTGAACCGCGTGGTCGAGGCGGAGGTGGCGCAGTACACCGACGGCGCCTGGGTGTTTCGCGACGGTACGATGTACGTGTTCACCGGCGAGACCACCGTGGTCACACAGTTTGCGCGGCTGCGCGTCGGGCTGCAGCGGACACCCGAGCAGATCGCGGTGCCCCAGCGAGATCCGTCGGAGATGAGTGTCAGAGAGCTACGGCAGTACATCAGCGTGCTCCAGCGCAGCGGGGAAAACGCAGCCCGCTACATCGTTCAGGTGCAATTCAAGCTCGCCATCCCGATGTCTGCAGCGCTGTTCGCGCTCCTCGCCGTCCCCGTGGGTTTGAGGCCACACCGGTCAGGCACCTCAATCGGAGTGGGCCTCGCCTTCCTGGTCCTCCTCGGCTACTACGTCATCAGCGCCGTGACATTGCCGTTGGGCGAAAACGGCCGTTTGCACCCCATTGCGGCCGGGTGGCTACCCGATGTCGTCCTGGCCGCAGTGGGATTAGCGCTGGTCCGCCGGGCCGACCGGTGATGAGCAACAGGGCACCAGGGTACCAGGGCATGAGGGCACCACGCGAAACGACCGGACCGGCATCTAAGTCGGATCCCGGATCCCGGATCCCGGATCCCGCCTTGTCGGTCATCGTGCCAACTTATAATGAACGCGACTCTCTCCCACGGCTCGTCTCGGGGCTGGCTGAGGTCGGGCGCGGGCTGGCCGTCGAAGTGATCATCGTCGACGACGCTTCCCCCGACGGCACAGGGTTGGTCGCGGACGAGATGGCGAAATCTGGGCCGCTGCCGATGACCGTGGTGCACCGCTCCGGCAAAGCGGGGCTGGCGTCTGCGGTGCTGGCCGGTGCCGCTGCCGCGCGGGGCCGGGTGGTCACCGTCATGGACGCCGACCTCTCGCATCCGCCGGAACTGGTGCCTTCGTTGGTTGAGGCGATCCGGAGAGGCGCCGACATCTCGGTGGCCTCCCGCTACGTCCCCGGCGGTGGGGTGGGCCAGTGGCCGTGGTCGCGCAGACTGGTGAGCCGCATTGCCACGTTGACGGCGCGGATCGGCCTCGGACTGCAGGTGCGAGATCCTCTGTCGGGGTTCTTTACCGTCCGGCGGGAGATCCTCACCGAGCGCGGCTATCTGGGGCTGGGGTACAAGTTGCTGGTCGAGATTCTGGCCCGGCATCCGCAGGCCCGGGTCGCGGAAATCCCCTACAGATTTGTCGATCGGCAGGCGGGCCACAGCAAACTCAAGACCGGCGAGATTTGGGCGTTCCTGAAGCTGTTGGCCCACCTGAAAGTGGCCCGGATCCATCGGTTGAGGTGATTCCAAAGCCGGGAGTCACCACGGAGGGTAATACTCGGCAGGAGAGCTTCGATGCAGGTGAAACATGAGAACCTTCGCGTGTGGGCGGAGGCGATGGATCTCTCTGAGTTGGTTTATGCGATGAGCCGGGAATTTCCGAGGCGAGAAGACTTTGGGTAAGTACCTGTCGCAGATGCAGTATTCTAGGTTACGTGAGGCTTCAGAGCAGGTGCTGATCGCCTTGAGTGGATTGATCCGCAGTCTGGAAAGGCGAACGGGTCCATGATCCGCGCCCGTCCCGACCTTCATTTCGGTTGCCGCATGCTGTTACGTTTCAACCTTTCAACGTTCCAACGGTTCAACGTCTGATGGAACTAGGCGTCCTTTTAATCCCAATTCTGATCGTGGTGAGCGGTGCGATTGCCCTGGTGGGCAACGCCGTGGGCCGTAGCATCGGCCGCCGGCGGCTGTCGCT
>VBAL01000318.1:847-1373 GCA_005888595.1 Candidatus Segetimicrobium genomatis | reverse complement strand
GTGTGCCAGGTCTTGTCGTCGCGCAGGACAGCGAGCGTGGCGCACGGGAAGGTGCGATAGCCGACGAGATCGCCCAGGCACGACGTGCTGGGCGGCCCTAGGGCAGATATCGCTAGGCCCGTCTCCGGAGCGTCCACGCTCACGTGGATGTCGGAGATGATGGGGAGCCGCATGGTCCGAAGGTCTCCCGAGTGGGTCTCCGCATCGCTGGGGCCATGAGGATGACATGCCACGAGCAACATGGGCGTGTTGCAGCCCTGCGACAGCAATTGGGGTGCTCCAGGCCCAGAGGGAGCGCCGCGCGCTGAAAGCGTGGGACCGCACTGATGGGCCGTGGTGGGGCACGCGTGTTGCGGGGCGTCAGACCCGTGGCACTCGATGCGACCCCCGTGAGAAACGGCCGATGACACCGCAAGCAGCGCTGCCGCAGCCCGATTCGTCCGCAACCGGCAGCTCCACGATGTGGGGCACCGGCGCGCGCGACGACATGACGATTCCCTCCCAGGTCGTCGAGCTGCTCGAGGAG
>VBAL01000318.1:0-796 GCA_005888595.1 Candidatus Segetimicrobium genomatis | reverse complement strand
CTCATGAGTGCTCTCCCCCTCGGGGTTCAACCCGGGCGGCGGGGCCGGCGCTCCGCGGAGCTCGTTGTCTTGGAGGGGCTGAGGATCCGGGGCTGGGAACATCTCCTGTTCGTGGAGTGTGGCGACGGGTGGGTGGCCGAGGAAGCGTGGCGCCGCATGGGCAAAGGCTACGTGTGCGGGTTAGACAGGTCGTCCAGCGTCGTCGCGCTCGCCACTGAGCTTCGGGCCGTTCCAGGGAAGCTCGAGTTCAAGACTTGGGACGGACGGTGCGTGCCGTATCCGGACGAGTTCTTCGATTCCATCGTCTCGCAGTGCGACCTCCGACGCTGGTTGGAGCCGTTGGGCGTACTCCGCGAGATCTGTAGAGTTGTGCGCTCGGGAGGAGGAGTCTATCTCGTCGAATTGCAGCAGGGAACTGGTGGTGGCCCGGTGTGCGCCGGCCCCGATTGGCCACGGCTCCTCGAACAGGCGGGCCTGTTCCTGCACGAAGCGTCGATCCCCTTTGTTGGGGAGGACGTCGTTGCCGGTCACGACCATGGGCCCGCGCGTCTGCTGTGTGCCCGACGCACGAGCGCTGCACCTGGCGCCATCCCGTGACGGCGCATCACTTCACTGTCGACGTCGAGGAGTACTTCCAGGTCTCGGCGTTCGCGCCGCTGGTGCAGCGCGCGGACTGGGACCGGTTGGAATCGCGGGTCACGGGAAACGTCGCCCGCCTGCTCGACCTGCTCGCCCGCTACGAGGCGCGCGCGACGTTCTTCGTCCTCGGCTGGGTGGCCGAACGGCACCCCGAGAT
>VBAL01000095.1 GCA_005888595.1 Candidatus Segetimicrobium genomatis | reverse complement strand
CTCCTGTTCGAAGTCACCCCGCAGGGTGTGCGGGTGGGCATCCGCTCCCGCGACGGTGCCAGGTCTCATGTCATCGCCGAAGCCTTTGGGGGCGGCGGCCATCAGGAGGCGGCCGGGTTCACCGCGACAGGGCCGCTCGACAAGGTGATCGCCGCCACGCTCGCGGAAGCCGAAAAAGAACTGCGGCAGGCCGGGAGGGCGTCGGCGCCGTTCCGGCCATAGCGGATGCCATTCGCAGCAGGCCCCGCATGAACGCAGCCGCAACGTGTGCAAGCCGGTGGGGATGACATCGCACGATGTCGTCGACGCCGTGCGCCGGCTGGCTGGCACCCGACGTGTGGGTCACACCGGCACGCTCGACCCTGGTGCCAGCGGGGTTCTGGTCCTGGCCCTGGAGCACGCCACGCGCATCGCGGAGTTCCTGGCGGACGTTGACAAGGAATACCGGGTGGAGATCACGTTCGGCCGATCCACCGATAGCGGCGACGCCTATGGCCGGACGGTTCGTGAAGCGTCATCCGTGGAACCAACCGCCGAGCAAGTGGCCAGCGTATTGCCACGATTTGTCGGAGAGATCCAGCAAATCCCGCCGATGGCGTCTGCGGTGCACGTCGGCGGGCGGCGGCTGTACGAACTGTCACGTCAGGGTGCAGTCGTCGAGGTGCCGCCCCGTTGCGTCCACATCTACGCCTTGGATCTGAAAGAGTTCTTCCCCACATCACCGCCGCGCGCGATGCTGCACGTGGCATGCTCCAAGGGCACCTATATCCGGCGGCTGTGTTCCGACCTGGGGGACGCCCTGGACTGCGGCGCCTACGCCTCGTTCATGGTCCGGACTCGTGTCGGGCGGTACGAGATCGCGTCGTCGGCCACCCTGGAGGAGCTCCAGGCCCTGGCCGAGCAGGAGCGGTTTCGTGAAGCGCTGCTCCCAATGGATGATGCCCTGGCCGAGTTTCCGGCGGTCGATCTGCTCCCTCCACAGCGCCAGGCCGCTGTACACGGGCAGCCCATCCCGCTGTTCCGGGTCGCCCACTGGCAGCGGCTGCTCGGCGCGAAGGTGGTGAAGCTGCGCGACGCCGGGCGGCTGGTGGCGCTGGCCAGAGTGGAGGAAGGGTTGCTGAAACCCTTCAAGGTGTTACGAGACTAATCGCGGTGATCCCGAGCATGCAGAACGCAGAACACAGAACGCAGAATGCAGAGGACATCTGTTTCTCGCTGCGTTCTGCCATCTGCGTTCTGCGTTCTCTCGGGAGCGATATCCGACGACCATGGAAGTCATCTACGGACTAGAGACCTTCCCAAAACAGCGTGTCCCCGTCGTCCTGGCGCTGGGCACCTTCGACGGGTTGCACCGCGGGCATCAGATGCTGCTCGCCTTGGCCGTACAGCGCGCACGGGAACTGCAGGGCCGGTGCGCAGTCTTCACGTTCGATCCCCATCCGCGCACCGTGCTCACCGCGTCGCCCGATGGGTTCCTGCTGACCACGCTGGATGAGCGGCTGGAGTTGTTCGCCATGCTGGGGGCGGATCTGGCCATGGTGGTCCAGTTCAATGACACCTTTCGATACACTCCGGCTGAAACGTGGATACGGGAACTCGTCACGAGGACCGCGATGGCGGAGGTCGTCTGCGGCGCCAACTATGCCTTTGGCCGCGACCGCGGCGGTGACGCCGCGCTGTTGCGGCGGCTCGGGGACAAATACGGATTCCAGGTCCGGGTCGCCGATCCGGTCGAAGTCGACGGCGCCCCGATCAGCAGCACGCGGATTCGAGACGCCCTGCGCGCCGGACGCGTCACGGAGGCCAGCAGGCTGCTCGGTCGGTGGTATGTTCTCCGGGGCACGGTCGTGCGTGGAGATGGCCGGGGGCGCACGCTGGGTTATCCCACGGCCAATCTGTCCGTGCCGTCCAGCAAACTCATTCCCGCGCTTGGCATCTATGCCGGCTACGCGCGCAGCGCTGCGGGTGAGTACCCGACCGCCGTCAGTATCGGCGTCCGCCCCACATTCGGCCAAGGTCCGCTGGTGGTCGAGGCGTACCTGCTGCAGTTCGCCGGAGACCTGTACGGGATGCCGCTTGAACTTCATCTGGCCACTCGGCTGCATGACGAGCTGATGTTTTCGTCGGTCGAAGATCTTGTGCGTCAGATCGGTGCAGACGTCGCCGCTGTGCCGCGGGCTCTGGCTGAGGCGGAGGAACGGACAGGCCTCGGGCCTCGGGCCTGGCGGCTTGTGGGGCAGACGAGCGTTGGCAAACCCGGAACCCGGAACCCGAAGCCCGAGGCCCGGTAGTGGCATGACCGCAGGGTCGCTCGTTGCTGCCCGCGCAGGGGTGTGTTAGGATAATGGTAAGGAGTCGATAGCTGGGAGGTCCGTGCCTCCGGCGGCCCCTCGGCTATCCGATTTTTTATGGCTATGCGGGTCCACAAAAATTGCGGCGTGCGAATTTCCCAGGTGAGATGGGGGCGGAAGGTGTGGCGCTAGCCAAGGACATGAAACGCGAGATCATGGGCAAGTTCAAACGGCACGACGGGGACACGGGCTCGCCTGAAGTGCAGATCGCATTGCTCTCCCAGCGAATCAGCGAACTCACCGAGCACCTGACCGCACACAAGAAAGACATGCACTCCCGGCGCGGGCTGCTGAAGATGGTCAGTCAGCGCCGACAGCTGCTCGCTTATCTCAGCCGGACCGATGTGGAGCGGTACCGCCAGATTGTTGATTCACTTGGACTGCGCCGATAAACAGACTTCCCGAAAGAATCACGGGCAGGTGCGCTGCTTGGCGGATGGGAGCGGGTATTCCGCTCCCATCGGCATGTATTGCGACGCGTCGCTCCGCACGGCCTGCACGACGCGAGGTCAGCTCGAACACAAACCATGGAGGATAGAATGGCTTCATCTGTTCAACGCGTAACCGCGGAAGTCGGGGACCGGACGATCTCCTTCGAGACCGGCTGGCTGGCTAGACAGGCCGGCGGCGCGGTGACGGTGCGCAGCGGTGATACGTTGGTCCTGGTGACCGCCACCTCGGCCGAACCCCGTGAGGGAATCGACTTCTTCCCGCTGACCTGCGACTTCGAAGAGAAGATGTATGCCGCCGGCAAGATCCCCGGCGGTTTTTTCAAGAGGGAGGGGCGCCCGGGCGAGGCCGCCATCCAGGCCTCCCGCCTCATGGACAGGCCCATCCGGCCGCTCTTCCCCCATGGATTCCGCAACGACGTCCAGGTCATCGCCACCGTCCTGTCCACCGACCACGAAAACGATCCCGTGGTCCTGGCGATCAACGGAGCCTCGGCGGCTCTCTCCATCTCCGATATTCCCTTTGAAGGCCCGATCGGCGCGGTGCGGATCGGCGAGATCAACGGGGCGCTGGTCGTCAATCCGACCTGGCAGCAACTCGAGCAGGAGAGCGACCTTGATCTGGTGGTGGTCGCCACAGACAACGCGATCATCATGGTCGAGGCGGGCGCCAGCGAGGTGGTGGAACCCCGGATCCTCGACGCGCTCGACCTCGCGCACCAGGAGATACGCCGGGTCATCGCCGCGCAGCGCGAGCTGGTCACCAAAGCAGGGAAACCCAAAGTCGCGGTCCGGCTGGCTGCCGCGGATGCCGAACTCGACCGCGCCGTGCGTGCGCGCGCGCTACCGCTCATTCAGGCGGCGCTCTCGAACCCGGAGAAGCTGGCCCGCGAGGATGCCTTGCGCGGGGTGACCGAAGAGGTGGCCGCGGCGCTCCTGGAGCAGTACCCGGAGCGGGGCAAAGAGATCGATGAAATTGTTCAGACCGCGACGAAAGACGAGGTCCGCCGCAGGATCGTCGCCGAGGGGCGGCGCCCGGACGGTCGGACGTACACCGACATCCGGCCGCTGTCCATCACGGTAGGTCTGCTGCCGCGGGCCCATGGCTCCGGATTGTTCCAACGAGGCCAGACGCAGGTCCTGAGCGTGGCCACACTGGGGACCGGCGAAGACGAGCAGATCATCGATGACATCAGCCTGCGAACCTCCAAGCGTTTCATGCATCACTATTCCTTCCCACCGTTCTCTGTCGGCGAGGTGCGGCCGCTGCGTGGTCCCGGCCGGCGTGAGATCGGCCACGGGTTGCTGGCCGAGCGGGCGCTGGAACCTATGATGCCCGATGAAGCGGCGTTTCCATATACGATCCGGCTCGTCTCCGAAGTCCTGGAGTCCAACGGGTCCACCTCGATGGCCTCGGTGTGTGGATCGACGCTGGCCTTGATGGACGCCGGCGTGCCCATCAAAGCGCCGGTCGGCGGCATCGCCATGGGCCTGGTCACCGGCCAGGACGGCAAAGTCGCGATCCTCACCGACATCCTGGGGCTCGAGGACGCGATGGGCGATATGGACTTCAAGGTAGCGGGCACCCGGATGGGTGTGACCGCGCTGCAAATGGATATCAAGATCAAAGGACTGTCGCGAGACATTCTGGAACAGGCGCTGGAGCAGGCCCGGCAGGCCCGTGTAGTGATCCTGGACGCGATGGCCCGCGTGATTGCGGAGCCGCGTGCCGATCTGTCGCCCTTTGCCCCGCGTATTATCACCATCGAGATCAACCCGGAGAAGATCCGGGAGGTCATCGGTCCTGGCGGCAAGGTCATCAACAAGATTACGGCCGAAACCGGCGTCAAGATCGACATCGAGCAAGACGGACGCGTGTTGATCGCCTCCACCGACGAGGAGGCCGCGAAGAAAGCCACCGCAATGATCGAGGCCATCGTGCGTGAGGTCAAGGTCGGTGAGATCTATCTGGGCCGGGTCACCCGGCTGATGAATTTTGGCGCCTTCGTCGAGGTGCTGCCCGGCAAGGAAGGATTAGTCCACATCTCGGAACTATCGGACAGCCGGATCAACCGGGTCGAAGATATCGTGAAGGTGGGCGATGAACTGCTGGTCCGGGTGAAGGAGATCGACAATTTGGGCCGGATCAACCTGACCCGCCGCGGGGTGACCGCGCCGGGAGAGGGCGGGTCCGCGCCGGCTGAGACGTCCCCCGGCCAGCCGCCTGCAGACAGCACATCCCGTCCT
>VBAL01000317.1:1613-2128 GCA_005888595.1 Candidatus Segetimicrobium genomatis | reverse complement strand
CGATGACCCCGATCACTATACTGGTGGTCCGAGTCTTGCGCCCCATACGCTCCTGATGACGTCTGCTCCAGCGGAGCCACCGGCCCACCTGACGGCTGAAGGCCGCCCCATTAGGCACGGTCGCGAATTGGCGGCGCGGGTGCCGCTGGGGCTGCACGGGTGGGATGCCGTGCAGCTCTCCCTCGCGGCCGCGCTGTTCCTCATGGTCTGGCGGTTCCAGAGCTTGTTCCCGTCCCTCGCCTTCTACGGTCTTACGTTTGCTGCCACGCCTGTAGCGCTGTTCGTGTTCTGGCTGGACCGTGATCCCCGGCGCCGCTTGAGCAATCTGAATCAGCCCGTGGTCCGTGCAGCGCTTGGCATCCTGGTGCTAGTGGTGCTCTCGATTCCGACGAGCCTGGTTCCCCCCCGGCGCAGTCTAGAATTCCTGCTGGCGCACCTACTTACCGTCGCCTTGATGCTCCTGGTAGCGGCGAGCGTTCGTGGGTTGGTCGACCTGCGGCGGCTCGTTTGGCTTC
>VBAL01000317.1:1003-1537 GCA_005888595.1 Candidatus Segetimicrobium genomatis | reverse complement strand
TGATCGTGTCCATTTTGCCGCTCACGGTCTACCTCTGGCGGCCGGCAGGGCTCTTGACCCGCTCGCTGCTGGCAGCCTGCGCGGCGTTCCTCATGATGACGCTGGGGAACACGGGTTCGAGAGGTGGGTTCCTGGGGTTGTTGGCTGTGGCGGCGTACCTGCTGCTGGGCTTCCGCGGAATCTCCAGGGCGAAGCGGGTGAGCGCCGCGGCGCTGCTTGCGATATTGCTCGTCGTCTTGGCGAGCGACCGCTATTTTGCGCGGATGCAGACGATGCTGCATCCCTCGACCGATTACAACTGGAGTGGGCGGTCAGAGGACGGCCGCCTGGAAGTCTGGACGCGTGGAATCGGCTACATGCTCGATCATCCCGTCTTCGGCGTCGGGGCTGGTGCCTTCACGACGGCGGACGGAGCCTTGGCAACTCAGTTTGCCGTGCGGCGGCAGCACGGCGGGCGGTTTAAGTCGTCCGCGCCGCACAACTCCCTCCTCCAGATCGGTGCCGAGATCGGCGTCCTGGGGCTGATTTTGTTCG
>VBAL01000317.1:0-925 GCA_005888595.1 Candidatus Segetimicrobium genomatis | reverse complement strand
TCGTCGTGGCCGCGTTCTTCCTATCTCACGCGTATTCCCCGTTCCTCTACGTGCTCCTCGGGATGAGCGTGGGGCTCGCCAAGATAGCGTCTCCGCCGCGAGCACCGCGTTTGGTCGCGCGGCCGCCGCGGCCGCGCTTGGTGTCACCACCGCCGCCGCGTATGGGCAGTCCCGGCGCGTTTCGCAATTGAGCCGGCGTCGCAGTGGGTCGGGCCGCTCTCGATAGGATGCATTCGCCCACGTTGGCACTCGGCAAGGACGCGCCCTCCAGCGCTACCCCGAGCCGAACTGCGCGCCTCGCCCTCAAAGCCGCGCTGAGTGGTGCGCTGCTGGTCTTCGTTGTCAGTCGCGCGCAAGTCGCCGATGTGAGACTTCCCGGAGGCGTGGCCATCCTGGGCGGCATGGGCGCCGCTGTCCTCCTGTTCGCTGGCGCGCTCGTCATGAGTGCGGTGCGCTGGTGGCTGGTGCTCGGTCCTGGACTCGTGCCGCTGGGGTGGCTGGTGCGCCTGTACTTTATCGGCCAGTTCTTCAGCCTGTTCCTGCCGACCTCCGTGGGCGGGGACGCGGTTCGCATCGTCGCGCTCTCGCGCGGCGGCGTGACGACGGGCCGCGCGCTTTCGAGTGTGATTATCGAACGGATGCTCGGCGTCGGCGCGCTGCTGCTGTATCTCGTGCTCGGCGGCCTCATGGCCCCCGCGCTGGTGTCGCCACTCCTGCAGCGGTTGTCCTGGGCCCTGGGCTGGCGACCGGCGCTCGTGCTCGTGATCACCGGGGGACTGGCCCTTGGGCTGTTAGCAATGCGGGTCAAGCGATGGGTCAGGTTCAACCAGTTGTTGCATGATGCGGGAGGTGTGTGGGAACGGCTCCGGGTGTCGCGGCTACCCGTAGCCACGGCCGTGTGTGCCTCGCTCATCGTACAGGCGAT
>VBAL01000094.1 GCA_005888595.1 Candidatus Segetimicrobium genomatis | reverse complement strand
GTCGTGATCGGGTCGACGGGTCGCACCGGCCGACTCGTCCTCGACGAAGGCGTGCGTCGCGGGCATTCGATGACGGCGTTCACACGCCGCCCCGAACGACTCGAGGGGGTCCCCCGACTGACATCGGTCGTTCAGGGGGATGGCCGAAACCTCGACGACATCCGGCGTGCGGTGGCCGGCCAGGACGCCGTCATCTCAATTGTCTCGTCCGAAGGCCGCGGTCCGACGACCGTGATGAGTGAGGTCACACGCGTCGAACTCGACGCGATGCGCGAAGCCGGTGTCCGAAGGCTCGTCAGCGTGAGCGTCTCCGCGATTGAGGGGCGACGACCTTGGATTCTGATCAACCTGGTCCGCTGGATTCTGCGAAAGCCCTATGCCGACTTCGCTCGAATGGAGCGCCTCATTACTTTGAGTTCGGTCGACTGGACTATCGTCCGACCGCCGTATCTCTCGAACGGGCCTAAGACGGGCCGGGTTCGAACGCAAACCGGGAGGAAGGACCTCCCCCACGGTCCGTACCACATCTCGCGCGCCGACCTCGCAGCGACCCTCGTCGATCTTGCGGAGGACACCCAGCATGTCGGGGAAGTGCTCCTGGTGAGCGAGCGGCGGAAATCGGGATAGGTCGCTTGGGGCAGACGGCGGGCGCCCGCGAGGCCCGATACAACGGGTACGAATCCTTTCCGACAACTGCGGGCTTACCGCGACGGGGGAGACGCCCCGAGTTGTTGTAGCAACCTCAGCGTATCGTTCTGCGCCCAGTGCTCCACGATTTTGCCTCGCCTGATGCGCCAGATCACGATTCCGCTCATCTTGATTTCTTTCCCCGTCCGAGGGATGCCAAGAAAATCTCCATCGTGGGTGCCGTATCCGGTGATCCTCGCCACGACCTTGTCACCCTCGGCGATCAGCTCGTCAACCGTGTGATAGCCCGGAGTGGCGCTTTTGAAAAGCATGAACGCTTGCTTCAGGCCCTTGAGGTCGCCCGATACGCCCGGTAACGGATCGTGGGAAACGAAGTCCGGGGCGACAAACTCGTCCAAGACGTCGGGGTCCCCCTTGTCGATCTCTTGAAAGTAGCGGCGTATCAGAGCCTTGTTCGCATCCGCGGTCACCGGCGATTCCTCGTCGCCAGATGATCGGTCTGCCCTTTAAACCCGATTTCACCGGCTCGCGGTCCAGAGCATGGCGCCCAGAGCTGCGGCCTCGAGGAGTCCGACGACGAGGAGGAACGGCGCAAGCGCATCCGGCACCAGGTCCATCATGCTGCCGTACGAATAGACGACGAGTCCATTTTCCAGCAGGAAAGCGAGGGCGAAGAAGATCAAGCCGACGGTGAAGGGGGCCTTCGTTTTCGCGTAGATCCGGCCGTACAGGGCGAGCAGGAGGGCGGCGAGGACGATGTTGACCGCGCCGAGGACGGTCGCCCCGAGCATCGCTAGGCTAGCCATCTTCCGACCTCCGATTCTCCCGCCCTGCCATCGTCTCACATCTTGCGTTCGTTCACATCACCTAGCGACCAGCGGACCTTCGTCAGGATCTCCTCGAGGTCCGCGTAGTTCGACTCGAGGAGGGTCGAAAGAAAGTAGGGAGCGGCATACGCATCGCCCGCCGGCCGACTGATGAGGCCGTTCTTCCGGAGGAGATCGAGATGGTGGCGGATCGTGCGGTAGTCGAGGCCGAACGCCTCGCTGAGCTGGTGGGCGTTCAAGGGTCGGGCGCGCAACGCTTGGAGGATTCGAGCGCGGTTCTCGCCGCCTCGGGTGCCCGCGATGAGGTACCACAGGAGCTGCTTGAGCGCCACGCTCATCGGATCGGCGGCAAGCGGCAGGCGGACATGAACGTGGTGCCCGGAAGAAAAGGGGAAAGGAGCCCGCCCCTGTGCCGGAGCGGGGCTGGCCGACATGGCTCGAACGGAGGACGTCCACCGCTTTCAAGACCTCACATCGCGGCGAGGCCGACATCGGACGCTGCAAGACCACCGGCCATCGTCACCTGCGTGAGACTCCCATCCGCGCCGACCGCGTATCCGGTGATCGCGTGGCCGCGGGACGCGAGGACGTAGAAGAAGTGGGTGTTGCCGCTCATCGCCAGGTCCGTCGGTCCAAGTCCGGGTGACGCGGCGTTGACCTGCAGGAGCGTGAGCGTCCCGTCCGTGCCGACCGCGTAGCTCGAGATGTCGTTGAACGGATCGTGGGCGTTGCTCGTGTACGCGAACTTCCCGTTGTTCGTGATGACGACCCAGCACGCCGCGCCTTGGCCGTCCACAACGGATCCGCTGATCGTCGTGACGACGCCGGCAGGGCTGACCGCGTAGGACGAGAGGGCCGCGACCGCGGCCTCACTCACGATGAGATGGCCCTTGTTGTCGAACGCAAAGCCGAAGGGCGTCGCGCCGCTCGATGCGTACGACGTCACACCGCTCGCGATGCCATTCGCATCGACCGTGAACGTGTCGATGAGGCTCGTCGCCTTCTCGGTGACGACGAGGACCTGCCCGGTCGGATCGAACGAGACTTGCGCCGGGACCGCGCCCGCGCTCAGCGCTCGTGTCGATCCCGCGATGGGCGTCAGGACCCCGCCCGAGGTGAGCCAGAAGCCCGAGATCGAGCCGCCGGCTCCGCCGTTGACGACGTAGACGAGGTTGTCGTGGACCGCGATGCTGATCGGCGTTGTGCCCCCGGAGGCCACGTTGGTCACCCACGTGAGGCCCGAGGCACTCACCTGGAACGAGGAGAGCTGGTTGCTCCCCGCGTTCACCGCGAGGAGGACGCTCCCGTCCTCGGCGAGCACCACGGCTCCTTGGCTGCCGAGCCCCGCACCTGTTCCCGCGCCTCCCGTCGGGAAGCTGCCCGCGAGGGCCAAGCCCCCGTTCGCCGCCCGCGTGTACCACAGGATTGCATTCGCCGTCGCATCGTTCGTCGTCGTATAGACCGATCCCGCGGCCGCGCCGTTGCCGCTCGCGATGGGAGTCGCGAGCACCGCCGACGCAGAGAGCATTCCGACGACGAGCAAGGCGAGCGCCAAGCCCAACGCCGAGGTCCGCAGAATCGCTCCGTTGTGCTGCATGATGCAGATACCTCCTGCGTCGCGGATTGAGTTCGGGAGGTCGTCCGTTGTTCCAAATCCCGCCCAAGTCTCGCCCGAGTCCCATCCGAAAAGGGTTTATCGCGGCCCCAGCGGAACGTATATCTCAGTCAGACGGAGTCCCCCTCCGGGGCTGGAGGACATGGTCTCCTTCGATACGTCGAGTTTCAACTGGATCGCGATCGTGTTGGCGGGACTGAGCGCGTGGATCATCGGTGGAATCTGGTTCTCGCCGCCGGTGTTCGGCCGACGGTGGATGGCCGCTCTCGGGATGAAGCCCGAAGACGCCGGGAACCCGGCGCCCGGCTTCGCGGCGGCTCTCGTGATCTCGATCATCGGCGCGATTTTCTTGCGGTGGGTCATCGGCGTCGCCGGGGCGACGAGCATCGTGGAGGGCATCGAGGTCGCGTTGATCATCTGGTTCGCGTTCATCCTGCTCCCCAGCGCGCCCGGGCTCCTCTTCACGAAGAGCTCCCGAACCGCGTTCGCTCTCGTTCAGATCCAGCATGCGATCGCAATCAGCGCGATGGGGATCGTGCTGACCGCGTACCGCTAGTGGGAACGCCGTCGGGGAGAGACTTCCATGAAGACTCGGGGTCGGCCGACGTGGGGAGCCCCCTATCAGATTGACGTCTCGTTCCGAGTCCCCCTCGATTTCGCCTTCGCGTGGTGTACAGACTACACGCCGAACGACGCAAAACTGGAGGGCGAATCGTATCAACGGAAGATCATCGAGCGGGGCCCACGTCACGTCGTCTTCGAGGACCTCGAGGAGACCAAGAACGGTTGGGTGTGGGGCCAAGACGTGGTCACCCTGCTTCCGCCGAATCGGTGGCATATGGACGGCGTCGGGAATCGCCGCGACGTGACGGCAGACTACAAGCTCTCGAGGCTTCCGGACGGTCGGACCCGGCTGGACCTCCGCTGGAAGCGGCGACCGAAGGTCGCGGCCGCCAAGGAACTCACGAAGGCCCAGCGGGAGGCGGATGCGCTTCGCGCGTGGAAGCGGTTCGCCGCCGCGATGGAGCGGGACTACCGCCGCTGGCAACGCTCACGGTCGAAGTGAAGCGCCACCTGATTCGGGTTGCAATCGGTTGGTCGAACGGCTGGAATCAACGGCGATATCGCCGCCTTTCCCCGAAGCTTCAAATCAGGTCGCACCCATGCTTGAGCGTGAAGAGGGATGTTTGGTCGTGGCTTCTCGTCGCCACGCTATTAGTCGGCGGAGCCCGGTCGGCATCCGCGGTCCTGGTCCCTCCCATGTCGTCGCTTGTCGCGCATGCACCGATCGCGATTACGAGTAACGCAGACTTCACACGCGCGAACGGCGTGACGGGCGGAAAAGGCACTCCCGCGAATCCGTACGTCATCGAAGGATGGGAAATCGACAGTCCATCCGCGTACGGAGTCTACGTTGCCAATACCACCGCTGCGTTCGCCATCCGAAACGTCACCGTGCAATCGGGGTACGGGTATGCGGGCATTCAAATCCGGAACGCCACGGACGGGCAAATCTACGATGCGAAGATCTCATCCGACGTCGCCGTGGATTATTCGGCTCGCGTCTCGGTCACAAGAGTCAACATGTCCGGCGCCCGCCTTACCGCCTACCAGTCCGCCGATCTCCGGTTCGCCAACATCACCGAGGTGGGCGGGGTCGGGATCCTCGCCTCCTCGAGGGTCGTCTTTGAAGATAACGACCTTCCGAGATTCAACACTCCTGTCTACTTCATCGGCTACGACAACCGCCTCGCGATGAACTACACCATCGTGAGAAATCGGTTCACGCCGATCGCTCCCTGGGTCGTCGACGTCTTGTCGGCGGACGGAATGACCGTCGCTCAGAACGAATTCAACGGTGCGGAACTCGACGTCTCGGGGGTTCGATTCTCGTCGATTCGGAACAACTCGATTCACAACACCGGACAGCGGGGCATTTGGGTCTTTGGATCGGACACCGTGGACGTCAGCAAGAATCACTTCACCGGTATCCGGTACGGCGGCGCGCTCTTCGTCGAAAGCAGCCAGAATCTGACCATCCGGAGCAACGACTTTTCGAACGTGTCCGGAGGACTCTATCTGTGGGACAGCATCAACGCCACGGTCGACGCGAATCGACTCATTGGCGCCGGGATCGCGGTGCACGGCACAGAGCTCTCGCAGCTCGCGACGCACAGCTTTGGGGCGAATAACACAGTGAACGGGCTCCCGTTCGCGGCGTACAAGGACTGCAGCAACGTGACGCTGGATGGCGCGGCCGTTGCCGAGGTGCTGATTATCGCATGCCGCGGGGTTCGCGTCCACGGCTTGTCCATCGCCGACGTCCCGATGGGAATCAAGCTTGTCTCCGTCACGGATGCGGTGATCGAGGCGAACCATCTCGCCAACATCAGCTCGGAATCGGCGATCGACGTGTTCGGCGGGAACAACGTGACCGTGCAGACGAACTCCGTGACGGGCAGCGGCACGGGGCTGTCCGTGTCCCACGCGCGAGACGTCTCCATCATTCAGAACACGTTCGAACGGAATGGCATGGGAGCGGTCGTGGAGGAAACGAACGACAGCCGGGCGTACCACAACAATTTCATCCACTCCGGCTCGTACGATCAAGACCAGGCGCGCCAGATCGCGTGCACGAACTTCACGTGGGACGACGGATATCCGATCGGTGGAAACTACTGGTCCGACTACAAAGGCGTCGACGCGAACGGCGACGGGATTGGAGACAGCCCGTACATGATGGCGTACCCGGATGGTGTGGATCGCTATCCCGTGCTCCTCCCCCAGGGCCGGCCGCCGATTTGGCCCGTCGCGAGGATGTTCACGAACAATCCGGCGCCGGTCGCCGGCCAGACGGTCCTGGTGAGTGGAGAGCTTTCCACGGACGAGGACGGCCTCGTCCTCGCCTACAACTGGGATTTTGGCGACGGGACTCGGGGCCAAAGCATCGTGACCTACCACGCCTTCGAACATCCGGGCAACTATTCCGTCACTCTATCGGCGACGGACAACAGTGGGCTCACGAACACCACGTCGATGCTTTTCAATGTCGGCATTCCACCGCCGCCGAGCGCGACGTTTCGGGTGAACATGCCCCAACCGCTGTATCCGGGAGTGACCGCCTACTTCGATGCCGGAGAATCTTCGAGCCAGTACGGGAGCATCGTGTCGTACGAATGGGACCTGGGAGACGGCACTACCGCGACCGGGCCGCAAGTCTCCCACGCGTTCCGGACGTCTGGCACCTTCAACGTGGCGATGACGGTCACGGACACCCATGGACTTTCGAGTACCTCCACGCTGCCTATCTCCGTCGCCGTCATCCCCGAGATTCCCCTGGTCCCGTACTCCCACGGCTCGGACTTCTCCCTCCCCGTTCCGGCGAGCTGGGTGCGTTCCGAGAACGAGCGGATCGGCGGCGCGACATTCGACCTCATACTCCGTGGCCCCGTCCACGACAATTTCCAGACGAACATCCTCGTCGACTCCATCTCGGACGCGACCCTCCGCGAGGATCGGGAGTCGATGGCGAACCTCGTGAGCGACCTGATCAATCAATTGCGCAGCGATGATCCGAGCCTCATCGTCACCGAGGCGCCTGCGTACCGGACCGTCTCGGGCCACGCCGCCGTCGGGTTCGCGGTCCAGCATTGGAACAGCGCCGTCGAGCAGAAAGTAGAGATTGTCGTCAGCGAAGCGCACCATCGGGCATGGCTCCTGATCCTGTCCGTACGAATCGACTTCTACCCCCTGTACAACGCCACCGTTGAACAGATGGTCGATGGGTTCGTGATCACCGCACCCCTGCCGATTCCGGGCTTCCTAGTCCCTCTTGCTGTCGCCGTGTCGACCGTCGCCGGTCTCCTGCTCATTGTTTACTTCGTGCGGCGTCGCAGTGCAAAGCGACCGTCGCTCCTTTCCGCAGCCCCGCCGGGGTATGCAGTTTCAACGGACTCAGTCGCTGCGCAACCCGGTGTGTGTCCTCACTGTGGGAGCCGACTTCAAGAATCGTATCGCTTCTGCGCAAACTGCGGGAGTCCGACAAATCTTGGACCGCAGAAGTGAAACTCCGCGCACCCCTGGGCCGCCCGACGAAGTGAAGAGCGACTGAGCCGTGATCGGAGATCGTAATGGACTATTTTTCCAGCGTAATCCACGTCAGGGTCGCGTACGGCTGGCCGGGGTAGTACGAAATCCGCACGAAACGCCGGCCGACAAGGACCGCGAGCTGAACGAACCCATCGCTGCCCGTCTCGAGCTCTCCGATCGGCTCCAGCTCCGCATCGACGATGCTCATGATCCGCTTCGTCGCGCCGGCCGGGAACCATCCGGAGTACGGATCGAGATGGAGGATCTTCTTTCGGAGGTCCTGGACGCGCGGGTCGAGCGTCTTCCGCGACTTCGGCTTGCTCGAACCTTTCGCCTTCTTGCTCATCTTCTTTCTGGA
>VBAL01000093.1 GCA_005888595.1 Candidatus Segetimicrobium genomatis | reverse complement strand
ACCGCGCTCGTCGGCGCCCCGCCCACACACCTCGACTCCCATCATGACGTGCACCACGATCCCCGGGTCCTACCGCACCTGCTCAGGTGGGCCGAGCACACCGGTGTGCCGGTGCGTGGGTATGCCGGCGTCCGCCATCTCTCAAAATTCTACGGCCAGTGGGGCGGCGAGACTCACCCGGAACAGATCGGCGTTCCGGGACTGCTTCGCCTGCTCCGGACCGAGGTTGGGGACGGCATGACTGAGCTGACCTGTCATCCCGGCTACGTGGAGCCGGGGGTCTCGTCGAGCTATGCTGCGGAGCGTGAGGTGGAACTGCACACGCTGTGCGACGGCCGGGTGCGCCACGCGATTTGGGAGATGGAGATCCGCCTCATCGGCTTCCGGGATCTGCCCTCCCCCCGCGTCGCTGTGCCGGAGCGCGCGCGATGAGCACGGTCGTGATCTCCGTTTACAAGGTGGCCAACTTCCCTGATGGCGGCGGCCACTTCTGGGTCTACATGCAGTACGCTCAGGCGCTGCGCCGGCTGGGGTGTGAGGTCTACTGGCTGGAGCAGCTCCGGCCGCTCCGCGATCCAGAGCGAGAACCGCAGCTGCTTGAAACGTTCCTGAAGCAGATGGAACGATTTGGGCTAGGGGGCAGGACGCTGCTGTACAGGCTCGACCGCCGGATGGGAGACCCCGGGACGCCCGAGTTCGTCGGCTGCACGCGGTCCGGAGCCGAGGCGATGTTGCGCCGGGCGGACCTGATGCTGAACTTCCACTACGCGATCGCCCCTCGCCTGCTCAACAGTGTCCGGCGCACGGCACTGGTGGACATCGATCCTGGGTTGCTGCAGCTGTGGATGAGCCGCGGCGAGCTCGCCGTACCCCCGCACGATTGCTACCTGACCACCGGCGAAACCGTCGGGATGAGCGCGGCCCGCTTCCCCGACTGCGGACTTCGGTGGATCTATGTCGGCCGGCCGGTGTGTCTCGAGGACTGGCCTGCCGTCTACGATCCACGGTGCGAGGCGTTCACCACCGTCTCAAGCTGGTCAGGGGCCAGTTGGCTGAAAGTCACTGAAGACGGGAAGACCGTGCTGCGCGAGAACACGAAGCGGGTGGCGTTTCTCCCATTCGTCGATCTGCCCCGCCACACGCGCCAGCCGCTCGAGCTCGCGTTATATCTGGTCGAACATAAAGATGCGGCGGACCGGGCACGCCTCGAGTCGCACGGGTGGCGCGTGTGTGATTCGAGGGAGGTGGCGGGCACCCCCGAGACCTACCGCGCCTACATCCAGCGGTCGCGCGGCGAGTTCAGCTGCGCCAAGCCGACGTGCATCGAACTGCAGAACGCGTGGATCAGCGACCGGACACTGTGCTATCTGGCAAGCGGAAAGCCGGTCGTCGTGCAGCACACCGGGCCGAGCTCTTATCTGCAGCACGGCGAGGGCATGTTTCGATTCACCTCCCTGCGCGACGCGGCCGAGGCGCTGGAGGAGATCAACGCCCATTACGAGCACCACTGCCGCGCCGCCCGCGATATCGCCGAGACACACTTCGACTCGACACGAGTTCTCACGACCATGCTGAACGCGGCGCTCGGCAGCGGCACGGCCGGGCGCCGGGCCGCCTCGGCGAGCGTACCGTGAGCCTCACCGTCTGTCTCGCCCCCGCGAAGACCATCGACTACCCTGAGGGGAGCGGCCATCTCTGGGTCTATCTCCAATGGGCGCTGGCGCTGCGGGCCCTCGGCTGCCGGGTCATCTGGCTTGAAGGGGTCGATCCGAGTGCCGGGGGAATGCCCCAGGCGACGAAGCCACGGCACCTGCGCGCGGGCGACCCTCGGAAGCTGGTACCGATGCTGCGAGCCCGCCTGCAGCCGTACGGGCTGGCGGAATCGCTGGCGCTATTTTCACTCACGGGTGACCCGCTGCCGCCGGACGTGGCGGGCATGGCGCTGGACCTGGACGCGGCGGCCACCGCCGACCTGCTGGTCAACCTGTGGCACTCGTTGCCGGCGCGGGTCGTCCGTCGCTTTCGGCGATCCGCATTTGTGGATACCGATCCGGGGCTACTTCAGATCTGGATGAGCACTGGCGACATCGCGGTGGCGCCCCACGACCTCTACTTCACCATCGGAGAAACCGTGGGCGCGCCGGGGGCCCGCTTTCCTGACTGCGGCCTGCGGTGGCATTACACGCCGCCACCGGTGTTCCTCCCGGAATGGCCGCAGACTGCGGCTGAGCCCGGCGCGCCGTACACCACGCTCACGCATTGGTGGGGCGGCACGTTCGAGTATCGCGGAGTCACCTTCAGCAATGAAAAGCGTGCCGCATTCTTAGAATTTGCGCGCTTGCCGTACACCACGTCCGCCAGACTCGAACTGGCGATCTGTCTGGGACGCCACTACGAGGAGTGGCGCGGCCAGATGGAGCCGCTGGGCTGGACGATTCGCGAAGCCTGGGACGTGAGCGCGACACCCGATCACTATCGCGCGTACATTCAACAATCGCGGGGAGAGTTCAGTTGTGCCAAGCCGGCCTATGTGACGCTGCAAGCCGGCTGGATCAGCGACCGGACCATCTGCTATCTGGCGAGTGGAAAGCCCGCCATCATTCAGCGTACCGGCCCGAGCCGCTTCTTGCCCGACGCCGATGGGCTCTTCCGGTTCCGGGATCTGGACGAAGCGGTGCGCGCTCTCGATACGGCGGAGTCCGAATACGACCGGCACTGTCGCCAAGCACGTGCGCTGGCTGAGGAACATTTCGACGCCCGCCGGGTCGTGGGCCGCGTGCTGGAGCATGCGGTCGGGGACCGCGTGCCCCACTCGGTGTAAGCCAGAAGCCGTCTGACCGAGCCGCGCGGGGGTGGCGATCTACCCCGTTGTTGCCGGGCGGGGAATATCCTCTGCAACCATCGTGAAGTGCCGGACGCGGTGATCGAACCGGGTCAGCAGCCGGGCCGCCTCATCGGCGACTACAGCGTGCTCAAGATCGGCGCCGGCGAATCCTCGGATGGCCTCCAGTGACCGCCACCAGGTGATGACGACGATCTCCACGGCCGCGGGAGTGGTCCGTTCCAGGAGCGTGCCCCCCGCGTATCCCTCGATCGCGTTCAACGCCGGCAAGACACGGGTCCGCAGGTGCTCGGCGTAGGCTGGGGCATGCGTCGGTGTGGTGTCGGCTGTCCAGAGACGAGCGATCATGGCGGTGAGGCCCCATCGCCCACCACGGTGGTCCACTTCCGCACCCGCCATTTGGTCACGAGCCCACTGGTGACGTACGGGTCGGCTCGGGCGAATGCTTCCGCGGCCTGCGCATCCCGTCCTCGGAAGATCAGCACCGCGGCATCGACGGGATCCGCGAGCGCCCCGGCAAGCACGAGCTCACCCCGCTCATAGGCCTGGCGGGCCAGTTTCAGATGGGCGTCGCGAAATTGCGCCCGCCTCGCCACATAATCGTCGACCACGTCGTAGAAGAGTAGATAGTGCACGGCTTGACCCTCCTGTTGGAAACTTCGCCACACACGGAGCGGGTCCGCTGCGTGGGGACGAATCTCCTATCGTGACCGGTTAGGCTGGACCCCGTCGCGATGCCTTAGTCCGGCAAGATGAGATGCAGGTCACCGAATTCGTGCCAGAGGTAGCCAGCGTCCAGGCGACGCGATAGACCCGGCATGCCCTGTCCCCGCCTCCCGTCAGAGGCCAGGCCGGGCTCTGGACGGAAGGACAGGTCACGATCTCACGAGGTGGCGATCAGCTCTCGCTGCCTCGATCAGCTTCTTCGGCGCAACTGTCAGGTACGCGTCCTCGATCAGCCCGGCGATCCCGCTCCAGCCGAGATCCCGGTCCAGGCGCACGCCGAGCCAGCCCAAATGGCCGACGTAGGCTGGGACGAAGTAGCGATCGGGTTGCGACGCAACCAGCATCCGCTGGATCTCCGGCGGCGCCGCGCACCAGATCGCGAGGCGCCCGTCGCCGTGGTGGTTGTCATGGTATGTGACGAAGGCCCTCTTGCCGCGGATGAAGAATGTCGGCGCCCCATGGCTGGGCCGTTCGCTAGTCTCGGGGAGGGCCAGGCAGATCTTTCGGACCCGGGCCAGAATACTGCGGCGGGATGCCCGCGTCATGCCCTCATAGTAGCACGCGGCCGCGTGTCTCCTCCTGTTTCACGGTGCCTGACACCGATGAGACGGCTAGGGAGATGCCGCCGCCGGCGCGAAGCAATCTTGCCGTGGCCACCTGGACGACCTTCCCCGACAAAGAGCCGCCGCGCAACGTTCGCGCGCTGGCAGAGCAGATTGAGCGCGACAGAGGCCATGTGCTGGCCGTGTTCCAGGAACCCATCGGCGATCACTGGCATCTGTTCTGCCTGTTGCCCATGGACCGCGTCGAGCCCACGCCGTACCAGCGGGATCTCTCGCCCACGCACGTGAAGCGCTTGCAGGAAGTGGTTCGAAAACTCGATCGCTTCGTCGACCCCATCGTCGTCGTTTCTCCGAAGCCCGGCCAGTATTGGACGCCCAACGGGAACCACCGGCGCGCCGTCCTGGAGAAGCTCCGCGGCAAGTTTGTCTCCGCCGTCGTGATCCCCGAGCCAGCCGTGGCGTACCAGATCCTGGCGCTGAACACGGAGAAAGCACACAACGTCAAAGAAAAGTCCCTCGAGGTCATCCGGATGTATCGCGCGCTGGTGACGGAGACGCCTCGGGCCACTGAAGAGGGCTACGCCTTCCAGTTCGAGTCCCCGCACTTCATCACGCTTGGGCTCCTGTACGAGCAGAACCGCCGGTTTGCGGGCGGGGCCTTCACGCCCATCCTGCGCCGCGTCGACAAGTTTCTCAAAGCCGCGTTGCCAAACGCCTTGGAGGAGCGTGAGGAACGGGCGGACCTGGTGCGAAAAGCTGATGAGCTGTTGTCGGGCGTCGTCGCCAGGCTGAAAACGCGAGGCATTCGCCATCCGTTTGTAAAGAACTACGTCCTGGCGCGGACGACTCCGTTAACACGCGCCCGCAAGACTCTACCCTCGTTTGACGTTACCTTCAAGAAGCTCAGCGAGAACCTGGAGCACTTTGACGTGGCCGGCATCCGCTACGAAGACGTCGCCCGGTCGG
>VBAL01000316.1:1697-2279 GCA_005888595.1 Candidatus Segetimicrobium genomatis | reverse complement strand
GGCAGGGACACGGGGAACGGGTGGGCGAGCTCGGTAACGGACGACTCGCCGGCCCGGAGGCGCGCCAGGATCGCGCGGCGCGTCGGGTCCGCGAGGGCCGCGAAGGTTGCGTCGAGGCCGCAAGCCCTGGGAACGCAAGTGGTGCCCGGGCCTAGTTGCTGAAGAAGAAGGAGCCGCCGCCGCCTTCGAAGCGCGGGTTGACGATGTTGTTGTAGATCGAGCCGAAGCTGTAGCTCATTCCCACGAAGGCTTGATAGAAGAAGCTGGTTTCGAGCTGCCGCCGCTGCAGCAGGAGCGTCGGCTCGTCGATGCCCTGGCCCGAGAGGAAGATCTGATCGTGCACGATCGCAGCATTGCCGAACAGGCTGATCGAGAGGCCTTTGATGAGCCGCACCTGCGTGCTCCCGAAGAACGAAAGGCTGTTCTTGTTCAGCGTGCTGTTGCGGTAGTAGGCGGACCCCTCCACCGACCCGAACACGGTTCCCCACGGTTGCGTGGCACTCACGGAGAGGGTAAGGGTTTGCAGGGGCAGAGCCTCCGACTTCTTCTCGTAGATCGTCGTTTCGATGTAGGCGAAATGAG
>VBAL01000316.1:1098-1649 GCA_005888595.1 Candidatus Segetimicrobium genomatis | reverse complement strand
GTCGTATTCGACGGCGGGCGTGACGCGGATCTGATGCCGCTGGTTCAGGAACGTGGACTGGGTGATGGAGCCTCGCAGCCCCGCCGACCATCGGCCGCCCGCGCTCCGCGCGACCAACGCGCTGGCGCCGTAGTTGCGGGTCAAGCTGCTGAAGGTGGCTGCCGAGTCGGGGTCGTAGCGGATATGGAAGTTGTTCTCACGGTAACCGCCGTTGAGACTCAATCTGACCTTCAGGCGCTCGGTGATGCGGCTGGCGCTCAGGTCGGTGAAGATGCCGAAGTTGTTGATCGACTTCTGCGCGCTGTAGTTCCCGTTCATGCCGATGCGGAACACCCAATAATCCCACGGATCGTAAACGGCGGCGGCCGTTTGCCCCGCTGCCGGGGCGCTGTAGGTCACGTCCATGCGGGGCGCCAGCGGCGTGAGCGCCGCGAACCGCACCAGGCCCAACTTCAGCACCCGCGCCAAGCCGCGGCGGATCTCATCGCGCGTCTCCGTCGTGTTGGACACGTAGTGCAACGTGTCCGTCGTGCCGCGGAACTGTTTCAGCC
>VBAL01000316.1:0-1087 GCA_005888595.1 Candidatus Segetimicrobium genomatis | reverse complement strand
CCGCGGAACTGTTTCAGCCCGATGAAAGTGATCGTGTAGGCATCGCCGCCCCCGCCTGTCACCTGCGTGGAGATGAGGATGTGGACGTGGGCGTCCTCCCGGTTCCGCACCCAGTTCACAAACCCGATCTCTGTGCGCAGGAAGTCGAAATCACACCCCCGATCGAAATTGGGACAGTCGAAGAAGACACGGACCGCCGAGTCCTGGACGCTCCTGGTCGAGTCCGTCGCGGCCTGCGCACCGAGGGGAATGGCGATGAGCGGCAGGCCGAGGCAGAGTCCGAAACACACGAGGGTCGGTCTCACGTCGCCATCCTGACTGAGGGTTCGAGCATTAGCTGCCGCCAGCCGGCAAAGGAATTCGCCCCGCGACAGCCCGGGCGTTAATATCGCCCCCGCACAGGCAATGGCTACCACCGACCGTTACGACGTCCAGGGCACGGGAGGCACCCATGAAGTGGATCGTCATCGTGGTCGCGGTGCTGCTGGGCGTACCGACGCTCGTCGCCTCGGTCGGGTCGCTTCTCCCCAAGGCGCACAGCGCCTCCCGCCGGGCGACCTTCCGCCAGTCGCCGGAGACACTGTGGCGGTTGCTCACCGACTACGCCGCCATGCCGTCCTGGCGCGCCGACCTCCGCGCGGTCGCGCGGTCGCCGGACCGGGACGGGCACGAGGTGTGGCTGGAGACTGACAAGCGCGGGCAACGCCTGCCGCTCGAGACGATCGCGGCCGTCCCGCCGCGGCGGTTGGTGCGACGGATCGCCGATCCCAAACTGCCCTTCGGCGGCACCTGGACATGGGAGATCGCGGCGGCGCCCGGCGGCAGCACGCTCACGATCACCGAGGATGGGGAGATCTACAATCCGATCTTCCGGTTCGTCGCCCGTTTCCTCTTGGGGTACACCGGCACGATTGAGTCCCACCTCAAGGCGCTGGCCGCGAAGCTCGGCGAGCAGGTGGCGATCGAGTAGATGCGGACCCTGATCTCGGCGGCGAGCGGGCTGATTGGCAGCGCGGTGTCGGCCGCGCTCAGCGCCGATGGGCACACGGTCGTCCGTCTCGTGCGCCGCTCGCCAGGGGCCGGCGAG
>VBAL01000005.1:1432-11271 GCA_005888595.1 Candidatus Segetimicrobium genomatis | reverse complement strand
GAAGGTGTATTTCCGGCCGATGACGTCGCCGATCCGGCCGAAGACCAGCGCTCCCAGCGGTCTGATCAGAAAGCCGATCGTGAAGAGAGCAACGGTTTCCAGGAATGCGGCGACAGGGTTGGCTTTGGAGAAAAACTGTTGCGACAGCACCCTGGCCAGGCTGCCGAAGATGTAGAAGTCGTACCACTCAATGACCGTCCCGACCGCTGAGGCTACGAGGACTAGACGGAGATACCGTTGAGACACCGGCTGCGTCACCATGCTCGTCCCCCCTCGTGGATGAGTGTCACCTGACCACCTCCTTGACCTGTGGATTTTCCCCTTCCGGCGACGGTCAACCTTCTACGGAACGCGGCCTGCCCGCCTCCGGCGGCGCATCCAGGGAGGATTGCCCAGAAACGGCGCCGACGGGCAGAGCCGTTTCAGAGGACAGGTCAAACACTTCGGCCGCTTCGCGGTGCAGACTTCGCGCCCGAAGTAGATCAGCCGCAGCGAGAAGGAGTCCCACTCCTGGCGGGGGATAATGCTCATCAACTGCTCCTCGATCTTCTCGGGATCATCGGTAGCCGCCAGTCCCAGCCGCTGGCTCACGCGCCGCACGTGAGTGTCGACGACAATGCCCAACCCATCGGCGCGATCCTCGCCGCGGCCCCATGGCTCCAGGCGTTTTGCGGAGAGGATGACGTTGGCGGTCTTGCGTCCGACGCCCTCCAGCGTGAGCAGTTCCTCCATGGTCAGCGGCACACGCCGGGAGAACCGCTCGACCAGCGAACAACTCATATTGATGATCGCCCTCGTCTTCTGCCTGAAGAACCCGGTGGGTTTGATGATCTTCTCCACATCCCGCAGGCGCGCGGCGGCTAAGGTCTGTGGCGTCGGGTAGCGCTCGAACAGCACAGGAGTGACGCGATTGACCATGGCGTCGGTGCATTGCGCGGAGAGGATCGTGGCGACGAGCAACTGGAAGGGATCGCGGTGCACCAGCGGCAGGCGGATCTGGGGATAGCGTTCGCGGAGCAGGGCGATAATGCGTAGGGCCCAGCGCCGGCGCCGGCCGGGGCGTTCGGCCCTAGGGGAACCCGGCGTTCTGGTACGGGATGATGCGGGCATGGGACGCTAGTCTATTTCCACCCCGCAATTCGCCAGAGCGAATGTGCGGGGACCCCTTTATTATTCACCGCGTCCCATGCCCAGTCCTTACCGGATCATTTCACCGCATTGTAATAGTTGACGCGACCCCACCGCCAGTAACTCCCGGTGCCATCGATCTTGTCGGCTGTGCTTTCGATCTGGCTTCGCACGCAGCTGTTCGTCGAGCACTTTCCGGTCGCCCAGACCAACGCCGCCAGACCGGCCACGTGCGGCGCGGCCATCGAGGTACCGGACAGCGCGTCATACCCCGGGAAGTAGCCATACCAGTAGCACAGGAAGCACCAGGTCCAATCGTCCTGGATGGTGGATAGGATGTTGACTCCCGGTGCGGCCACGTCCACCCAGTCCGCACCGTAGCTGCTGAACCATGCCTTGGCGTCGTTGCTATCCGTCGCCGCAACCGCGATGCAGTTCGTGTAGGCGGCGGGATACGTCCTCGCCGCAGTACCGTTGTTCCCTGCCGCGCAGGCCAGGACGGCACCCCTGTTCCAGGCATAGTTGACGGCTCGCTCGAGTGTCTTGTACGGGGTGTCGGTCCCCAGGCTGAGGTTGATCACATTCGCTCCGTTGTCGGCGGCCCAGCGGATCCCCGAGGCGACCGCGGAAAGCGTGCCCGAACCGGAATAGTCCAGCACCTTCACCCCCATCAATTGCACCTGCCAGTTGGCGCCGGCCACGCCGATCGCGTTGTTCGTGCAGGCCCCGATCGTTCCGGCGACATGCGTGCCGTGGCCATCGTCATCGTTGCCGGACTCTCCGCTGACAAAACTCTTGATGATGATCGACTGGCAGCTGACCAGATCCTCGTGCCCGGTGTAATCCGGCCACCAGTAATTCGGATCCCCCACGTCGATCCCGGTGTCCACCACTGCTACTTTTACGGCGGGACTTCCCTTCGTCACGCTCCACGCGTCGTAGGCCTGCACCTTTGCCCAGGCCCACTGCGTGATGCACCCGGCGGTAGAGGTACTGTAGCAGGAGGTGTTGTCGTAGGGATCGTTGGGGTCTTCGAGGAACGCGTGCAGGATCGCATTTGGCTCCGCAAACTCCACCATCGGGTTGTGTGTCAGTGCCCGCACCGTTCCCTCCACCGATCCCGCAGGGACCTTCAGGACGTGGACATGGAGGCCTTCCAAGACACGGGACACTTTGGCGCCGACCGCGCGCGCGACGACGGCAGCATGGCCCTCATCGCGGAACGCCACCAGAACTTCGTCTGCGACCTGACCGCCTTTGTCTTCCGGGGGGCGAACCTTCTGTGGCGGCTGCGCACCCACCGCAGAAGCAGCAACGATCACCACAAGAGAGGCGCACAGAAAGAACCAGAGGCGTTTCATGTTGATGCTCCCCTCCTTCGGAGACTCCCCGCGGGGCTCGATACGCGCACGCGCCAGGAACAACCCGGTGCAGCCGTCATCGACCCGGGGGGCTGGGTGATGCGGACCTGCACTGTCTTTTTGCCCGCGCGGGCCACACGTCAGTCGAAGTGAACAAATTCTGAAGGGAAGCCGGTGAACTCCACACGAACTTTCATAGAAGGTTTCACAAAGATATGGACTACGCGCGGCGCCTACAACACACCAGGACGACGATGGCCCGAGGGGGCATCGACCTGCTGGCCATTCCACCAGGCGACGACCTGCGGTATCTCGCAGGCTTCTCGACGGTTGCCGATGAGCGGCCGTGCTACCTCTTCATCACGGCCGATGCCGCGCTCTTCCTGGTGCCCGAACTCAACGCGCAGCAGGCCAGCGCGCACATCCATGATCCGACGATGACGTACGGCGACAGTGAAGGGCCGGCGAACGCCCTGACGGCGGGCCGGCAGCGGCTCGGAGCCAGGCGCCGCATCGGCGTCGGCGACACGATGCGCGCGGACGCATTGCTGCTCCTGCAACAACAGTGGCGAGACGCCCAGTTCGTCCCGGCATCGATCGTGCTCGCCCCGCTGCGGATGCGCAAGAGTTCGGAGGAGATCGAGGCGCTGCGGCGCGCCGCGGCGACGGCCGATGCCGCGGTGCAGGCGGCATGGCGGGCGTGCCGCCCTGGCGTGACCGAAGCAGACATCGCGGCCGCAGTCGACGCCGGGTTTCGCGCCGCCGGAGCTACGGAAGTGAGATCCGCTATCGTGGGCTCGGGTCCCAACAGCGCATTCCCGCACCATCACACGGGCACGCGGCGCACGCAGGCCGGTGAACCGGTGCTGTTCGATCTGGGGAGCCGGGTCGATGGGTACTGCTCTGACATTACGAGAATGGCGCTTCTGGGAGAGCCCTCCGCCCGATATCAGCAACTTCACCGTGCCGTCGAAGAGGCGGTGTACAAGGCGCTGGCGGTGATTCGCCCGGGGGTGCCGATCAACGACGTGGACCTGGCCGCCCGGCGGACCATCGAGGAGGCGGGGTACGGGCCGAACTTCGTCCACCGGACCGGCCACGGCATCGGCCTCTCCGAGCACGAGCCGCCGTCCGTGACGCACGCGAATAACCTCCCCCTCGAAGAAGGGATGGCATTCAGCGTGGAGCCGGGGATCTATCTGCCTGGAGAGTTCGGGGTGCGGCTCGAGGAAATTGTTGTGGTCACCGCGCGGGGGGCGGACGTGCTGAGCCGCTTGCCACGAGACCTCAAAGTCATTTCCTGAAACGGCGAACACGTCTTCACAGTCTCCCCAGTCTCTACAGTCTTCCCAGTCTAACTGCTTTCAGCACGGGCAGTAGACTGGGCAGACTGGGAAGACCGGGGAGACTCGTTTATGTCAGCCGGACTGCCACGAACGCCAGGGCCAGGAGCAGCCCGATGCGCTGGTGGAGTTGGGCCGTGGCGCGGATCCCGCTCACGGTCAGGATCTGTGAATCGGTCTCGGCCCTGATTACCTTCCAGATCCGCACGGCATCCGGGATCGTCACGACGGCGAGTCCGGCGAGGGGGGGCACCGTGCGCAGCCAGATTCCCAGGGCGATGCTCACATAGGCTGCGACGACCAGGGTCAGGAAGTGCGTCCGGGTCGCGGCGCGGCCGATCAACGTCGCGAGCGTACGCTTCCCCCGCGCCCGGTCCCCATCCAGGTCACGCAGATTGTTCACAACTAGAATCGCATCCACCAGGGCGGCCACAGGCACGGCGGCCCACAGCACCGTCCTGGAGATGGCCGCGGTTTGAACGTAATAGGCACCGGCGGTTGTCACCACACCCATGAAGAAAAATACTACGGCGTCGCCCAGCCCCACGTAGCCCAGGGGGACGGGCCCGCCGGTATACACGTACCCTGCCGCCACGCTGAGGGCCCCGATCACCAGGATGGGCCAGCCGCGCGAGGCAACCAGGATCAATCCCACGATCGCGCTCAGCGCAAACAACACCAGCGCGCCGCGCAACACTGTGTGCGGCGTCAGCAGGCCGCGCTGGATCATCCCGCCGGGGCCGATGGACTCCGGGGTGTCGACGCCGCGGACATGGTCGTAGTAATCGTTGACGAGGTTGGCGCCTGCATGGATGGCGACGGAGGCGATGAACGCCGCCGCAAACAGGCCGGGGTGGAAGCGGGTCTCCCCGAACGCCACCGCTGATCCAACGAGCACCGGCGTCATCGAGGCCGTAAAGGAGAAGGGGCGCACGGCCCGCCACCAGACGCGAAGCCAACGGAAGCGGGAAGCGGGAAACGGGAAACGGGAACTTGGACCAGCTGATCGCGACTGCGCGACCGCGCGACTGCGCGACCGGGTCACTTATGCTCCGTCCGCCACGGCATGGCGCGGCGCTCCAGCCAGTCCAGGGTGATCGTCGCCAGCCATCCCAGCACCGCGGTGACCAGCAGGCCGGCGAACATCACATCGATCGCGAAGATCTGGTACGATCGCCAGATGAGAAAACCGATTCCGGCATCCAATCATGGCGAATCCCATTCCCAGCTTCAACCCGGTGAAGATCGAGGGCAGCGCGCCGGGCCAGGCGATCGTCGTGAACACATCGATGGACCGCGCCCCGTAGGCACGGGCGATATTGAAATACGTCCGGTCCATGCCCAGAACACCGGCCATGGTATTGAGCAAGACCAAGAAAAAGATACTGAGCGCCACGATGCTTACCTTCGACGCTTCGCCGATCCCCAGGTAGAAGATGATCAGCGGGTAGATGGCAATCTTGGGAATCGGGTAGATCGCCGCGACAATGGGCATCAGCAGCGCGCGGACGGACCGGCTCAATCCCATGGCCAGGCCCAGCGCTACCGCCGGAATGGAGCCGAGCAGGAATCCGGCGATGATGCGCTCGACGCTCACGCCGACGTGGTAGGGGAGTTCTCCGGTGCGGGTCAGGGCCACCAGGGTGCGACCGATGGCACTGGGCGGCGTGATGAAGCGTACGTCCAGGAGGCCGGCCCGGCTCAACCCCTCCCACAGCAACAACAACCCCAGCGGAGAGACCAGGGCCAGCCAGCGATCCGCGATGCGCGCTTTCATGACCGGTTCGCGCGCAGCACTTCCTCGCGGAGCTCGCCCCACAACCGCGCGCTGAGCGCGCCGTAGGCCGGATCCTGGCGAATCTTCTGAAAGTCGCGCGGCCGTCCAAGCGGCACCGGCACCTCGGTCGTGATGTGGCCGGGAGACGCGCTCATCACCAGCACGCGATCAGACAGCCGGATAGCCTCATCCAGGCTGTGCGTCACAAACAGGACCGTTTTCCGGTCTTCCTGCCAGATGCGCAGCAATTCATCCTGGAGCAACAGGCGATTTTGCTCATCGAGATCGGCGAATGGCTCGTCCATGAGCAGGATCGCGGGATCGGTCGCCAGCGCCCGGGCGATGTTTACCCGCTGGCGCATTCCCTCAGAGAGTTGATGCGGGTAGGCCTCACTGGATGCCAGCAGGCCCACCTGTCCGAGATGCTGTCGCGCCCGCTCGCGCCGCTCCCTCGCCGGCACGCCCATCACGCGCAGGCCGTAGGCCACATTGTCCAGCACAGTCATCCACGGCAGGGTGCTGGCCCCTTGGAAGACGAGGGCGGTCCCGAGGCGGCCGGGGTGGCGTCGGGGCATACTGACTGAACCTGCCGTGGGCTCGATCAGGCCGGCCAGGATGTGCAGCAAAGTCGTCTTGCCGCAGCCCGATGGACCGATCAACGCGACGAACTCACCTGCGCGGACCGTAAAGGTCACGTCCTGCAATGCGGGAGACGGCCCGTGCCGGCCCTGATACGCCTTGCTCAGGCCGGCGACGTCGATGCCTGCCAGTCCCGTACCAACTTGATCCGCCGCACGCAGCATCACGTCGCAACCCTCGCTGATCAAGTTTGGTACGGGACCAGGCGAGGCGGTGCCGCACTGATCATCTGGCCGCAAACGGTCCCAGCGCAGCCACGGCCTGACGCACGAACGAGGTGTCGATGTAGGCAGAAGGTTCCAGCGCCTTGTCATACGTCAGCTCGCCGCGCTTGCGGAAGAAGTCCTGGAGGCGCTTGAAGTCATTGAAGTTCATCTTGCCGTCGGGCTCGTGGAAGGGCGGGCGCGCTTTCTTCACGACCGCGGCGGGTACGCCGGTGTACTTTTCCACAATCCGGGCGATGTCATCACGGCGGTACCCATCGCCGTACAGATCCCGTGAGGCCTGCAGCCAGGCGATCATGAACCCGGTGGCCAGTTTCGGAGACCGGCGGATGAAGTCACCGCTGTAGTACACGGCGGTCACCTGTATGCCGTTCACGAAATCCTCGCTCAGCCGCACGATCTGGCCCTGCCCCTCGGCCAGCGTGGCCAGCGGTTCACCCAGCAGTCCGGCGGCGATAGCGCCGTTGGCCAGTGCCGCCGGAACTTCGGGAAAGTTTACCGCAACCAGCTGCACGTCATCGATCGTGAGGCCGCCGCGCAGAAGCGCACTGTGCAGCCAGAACTCCGTCGCTGAGCCGATGACGTTCACCGAGACCTTTTTGCCGCGCAGATCGGCCACGGACCGAATCTCGCCGCTGTCGTACGCTTTCTTGCTCACCACCAGCGGCGTGCTGACCGGTGGCCTCTCCATGTGCACCGGGCCGACGACCTTGAAGTCCAGCCCCCGCGCCGCGGCGTTGAACAGGGACGCGCCCAGGCCGCCGATGACGACCTCGGCCCGCCCGCTGGCCAGCACCGCAAAAGACGAGAGACCGCCGGGTGTCCCGATCAATTCAACGTCGATTCCCTGCTGGGTAAAATAGCCCCGCTCGATGGCCACGTACAGCGGAGCGAAGATGAGCACGGGAACATGCACGACGCGAACCTTCGCAAACGGCTGCCCCTGTGCTCCGGCCCGTACCGTCAGGCCAGGGGCCGACAGGATCATTGCGATCGCCAGCGCCACCAGCCTCTGCCTCGTCATCCGGCAAACCTCCAGACCCCATCCTGCAGCAGCAAATGCTGCCGCGGGTAGATTCCCCCGGACCGGTCCACAAACGTCAGCTCATCCACGCGGATAATCAGCACGGGGTATTCGGAATTGGTGAAGTGATGCGTAAACTCAGGTGCGGCGTGTTGCAGCGCCCCACGGGCCCACGCTTCCTCGTCGCCTCGGATCACACTTGCCGCACCCATGCCCTGCAACCACGCATCCGCCCGGCGATCGTCCACGGCAAACGCGGTACGCGGATTCGCCAGCATATGCGCCAGCGTGCGGGCTCGTTTGCTCTGGCAGACATACAGGTCATGTCCGCGCGCGACGTAGAAGGCGGTCGCCGCCCACGGCTCGTCGCGATGGGACGTGGCGAGCGTCACCACGGTCCGCGGCGCCAGGTGCGTCCGCACTGCCTGCAGGATCTGATCAACCGTGAACGTCGCCATGATCCCTTGCGTCATCGCGAGCGCCGCAGGCGCGGGGCGATCTCCTGGACTGGGGCCGCCACGGCCCTTCGGGCCTCGCGGTGACTGACTCACTCCGCCCGGATACTCCTCAATAGGAGCGTGCGCAGCGCGGGCAGGCTGCTCATCAAATCGCCGGTGTTGGAGAGCAGCCACTGCGTAATGACTTCATTGAGCGCGCCGATCCACGCCTGCGCGGCCAGGGCGGTGTCTTGCGGGGGAATGTCGCCGTCCGCGGCGGCGCGGTCCAGATGATGCTGAATGAGGCCTGCAAATCGCCGGTGGATCTCCAAGCGCGTCCCTTCCAGCGTCGGACCCAAGCCCACTGCTTCGATGAGAAGGATCCTGACGAGGTCACGCCGAGCCGCTGCAGTTTCCAGCACGACCCGCAGGGCAGCCTCAACCTTCGACAGCGCGCCCTCCTCCGAAGCGATCGCTACCTCAACGCCCTGCTCCACAGCAAACGCGAGCTCGTCCATCAGCTTGAGGAAGATCGCCTGCTTGCTGGGGAAGTAGTGATAGAAGGCGCCCTTCGAGGTCCCCGATGCCGCCACGATGTTGTCCACCACCGTTCCGTGGTAGCCCCGGGCGGCAAAGACTTCCGTGGCCGCGTTTAGGATGCGTTCCCGGGTAGGGGTGTCCGCGGTGGATCGGTTCATCTTCGTACGAATCAGACCGACGCGTCGGTCTGACTTCCCGCTCAGGATACTGGACAGCAGCTAGGGTGTCAACTCCGGCTGTGTCAAAGGGGTCAGACCCCGATGACGACAGGATGGTGACCATGGAAACCCGCCTGACCTTTCAAACAGATGACGGGCCGTTCTCAGGAATCGTCGACGGGACCGGGGTGTTCCATGAAGCCCTCGAGCATCTTCTCCCTGAAAGGCTGCGGGTGGGATGCCGGATCACAATCCGGACCCCCGGGGGGGACGCGGTCTATCCAGACATGTTCGTAGGAGAGACGGTAGCCCACTTCGAGACCAGTACATTCACGGTGCGTTCCCAGCCGCTGCAGGGCCGGCCGGGCCCGTGGCGCAACGTAGGGTTTGACCACATCGCGCTGGCGGTGGCCGACCGGGAAGATGCGCGGCGGTTCTTCGGAGAGGTGATGGGGATGCAGTTGATTCGCGAAGATGCGCACCAGACCGTGCTGACCACCGGCAACACGGCAATCTTCCTCTTCGACACGACCCCAGGCCCCCTCAACCCCGGGATCCCATCCCGCATCCATCACATCGGGTTCGTCGTGGACGATCTCATCCCGGCCTGGCATGCCATCCGCAGCCGCGGGTTGCAGTCGGACTACATGGTCCTGGAGCGCGACGAGCGCTGGTCGCTGTACTTCTTCTACCAGAACGGTGATGCGCGGTTCATGATCCAGTTGTCGCAGATCAAGGAAGACTACCGCGGGTTCACCAACCCGCACCAATTCTCTGATCGGATGTACGACTACAGTCGCGGCCACTATGGCGTCCGCTTTGAGGACCGCGAGGCCCCTGCCGACTGACCTCACATTCATCCCCTTCGTCGGTGACATTCGTCGGTGACAGGCACCGGCGAGGAAGCACTGACGAAGGCATCCAGTCTCCAGTTGGCCCGGCAGCCCCGCAGGGCCTTCCCCCCCTTTAGCGACGCAGAATGGACGGTTTGAGTCATAGATTTGCCCCCGCAGCAGCGCTTTAATCGGTGACAGGCACCGACGAATTTCGCGGTGGACCTCGGGGGAGAGAATCGTGACACGTCCACCTCGCCCCGCCTTTGCCGGGGCAACGTACCACGTGGTTGCTCGTGGGAACAATAGTTCGGACGTTTTCACCGACGACTCCGACCGCTACGCCTACCTTGCGCTTCTTGCCAAAGCTATCAG
>VBAL01000005.1:0-1416 GCA_005888595.1 Candidatus Segetimicrobium genomatis | reverse complement strand
GCCTTGATGACCACTCACCTCCATCTCGTTCTGCAAACCACAACTCCCAACATTTCGAGAACAATCCATGTTATTCATAGTCCGTACGCCCACGCGTTTAACCGGCGCCACGGCTGCCGGGGCCATCTGTTCGAGGGTCGGTTTCGCAGCAAGCTCATCGACACCGATGCGTATTTGCTCGAAGCAACCCGATACGCTCATCTAAACCCGGTGCACGCTGGCGCTGTCAAGAACCCAGAAGACTACGCGTGGAGCAGCTACAGAGCCTACATTGCGCCATACAGCCGGACGCAACAGACCCTGGTCGAGGTCTGGCCCGTGCTTGAGCTATTTAGCGCAGATCCGCGGGTGAGTCGACCGGCCTACGAGCGGTTTGTACTGGAGGGGATGAACGACTCGGCGGTGCCTGGCACCGACGATTTTTGATCTCACGCAGCGCCCAGAAGCCGCACCATTTCGTTGTGCACGCGGCCGTTGGTGGCCAGGACATCCCGGCAATCCACGTGGAATGGGCGGCCCTGCGTGTCGCTGATGCGGCCGCCGGCCTCCTGGACCAGCAGCGCGCCGGCGGCGATGTCCCAGGCGTTGAGACCGGGCTCCCAGAACGCACCCATGCGGCCTGCCGCGACATACGCCAGGTTTAGAGCGGCGGTCCCGATGATGCGCACTTCGATCGCCGTGCGCATCAGCCGTTCAATTTCAGGAATGTTGTGCCCGGTCTCGCGGATCGCATACGGCAACCCGGTCGCCACCACGGAGTCGGCCACGGTAGCCTGGTCCGACACCCTCAAGGTTTTCTCATGCCCATTGCGGCGCAAGAATGCGCCGTGACCCCGCTCGGCCGCGAACAACTCATCCATTGACGGATGATAGACAACCCCCGCGATGAGGTCCCCTTTGTGTTCCAGCGCAATCGACACGGCAAACAGCGGTACCCCGTAGGCGAAATTTGTCGTCCCGTCGATCGGGTCGATGATCCAGCGATAGTCTCCTCCGGGGTGGGACGTTCCCTCCTCAGCCACCACGCCGTGGTTGGGGAAGCGTTCGCGGAGCAGGCGGACGATGTGGTCTTCTGTCATGCGGTCTGCCTGTGTCACCAGATCCGCCGGATTGCGTTTCGTGGTGACGCCTTTGCTGGCCCGAGACTCCCCCAGCATCTCCTGCAGCCGCGTTCCGACCTGCGAGGCGGCCTCGATCGCGGTGGATAAGAATTCGGACGACGTTTTCATGATGACCATTCTACCTGAATCGGATGATTCACCGACGACAGAAACAGAGAACCCCGCCTCCTCATCGGAGGCGGGGTTCATGCTGTCGAGCGCGGTGATTACCGTCTGCTGAAATCGAAGCTGAATCCGAGATACCCAAACCCGGTCTGTTCCTCATAGCCGACCACCAGGGAGAACTGTCGATTGA
>VBAL01000004.1 GCA_005888595.1 Candidatus Segetimicrobium genomatis | reverse complement strand
TCGTCAATGCCTCTTCGCCCAGGAGTAATTCCGAATCTTCTTCAGACGTCCGAAGCCGCAGGAGGCGCAGTACTTTTTCTGCTTGTGGTACGCCCGCTGCCCGCACCGCCGGCACCGGATGTGGACGCTCCGCCGTCCCATCTTGCCGAGCGACGCGGTCCCCTTGGTCACGGACGCACCTCACGTCATGGGGAGATGTAGATGACGTTGTCCCCTCGGACAATCGCGAGGTCCATCTTCCGCTGGGCCTGGTTGTCCTGCATCTCCTCCGCGTTACGGAGGACGAGGTTCATGTGGGGGTCGAATCCGTCCAGGATGCCGCGGTACCCCCGCCCGCCTTTCAGCTCAACCATCACGTTCGAGCTGATCCGTTGGTTGAGGAGAGAAAGCGGCTTAATCATCGGACCACGACGCAGCCATGGGAGCGGCCTACTTAAAGGTATTCGGTTTTGACGGAAGGGCGTGCTAGCTTTCTCGCACCTGAAATCCAGTCGAGAGATTTGCTAGGCCTGCTCTACGACGCGTCAGCAATTCGGAGCTGGCATTTCCCGGCGGTCGCGCGAGCTAGCCTAGAACTCAGGCGTATTCACGCGGCTCCCGCGCGCCTCCGGGGAAGGCGAGCGGAGTAACGGGAGGATTCTGTCCGATTGTCGCATCGCTTCTTCGTACTGACCGGCATCGAACGAGGCACGGGCCCTCTCGAGAATCTCCCGGACCTCGGTCACGTCCCGCGCGCTTCGCACCGCCTTCTTCGCGGCTTGGAGCACTTCACTGATGTGTTCCACCGCCACGCCTTTCGTGACGAGGATCGTCAAGTTCCCTTCGATAGCTTTCCCCAAATCTCCCTCGAATGTGTCCTTGCCGGCGGGGGTGGCCGTCAGCGGCGGCCGCAACTCCGGCTCCGCGGCGATGTGCTTTGGCGGAGCCGGTTCCGCGCCTTTCCGCTCGAGGTCCTTGACGTCGGTGGGGGATGGCTCTACGCTCTTCACGTCGTCGGCCGTTCGTTCCTCGCTGGAGAGTAAGCCGCTACCGATGAATTGGTCCAGTTCCGCCCTTAGCGCTTCCTCTCTGGATTGCATGTCTTCCTCCAGCTCGAGGAGGCTTTCTCTCTCGGCGAGCAAGTCTCTTCCGTCGAGGTCCAGTTCGTCGGCCAGACGCTTCGCGATTCGTTCGAGCCGTTCGGTCGAAGCAAGACGTTCATCCTTCAATGTGACGTCCAGATTCCCGTTGCTGGCAGCCACCGTCTCCTGGCGGGCCAGTCTCCGCTCGATCGTTTCTAGCCGCGCCAAGATGCCCGACATCCCCGCTTCAAGCGTTGCGCCGGTTTCGTCTCGTTCCCCGCCCGGATCTGGACTCCTCGCAGGGGCGAGGATTCGAGAATCTAGTTCCTCCCGTTCCCGTCGGAGCCTCTCCTCAGTTTCTTGGACAATCGCTTCGCGCTGAGCCAGCTTCTCGGCCCAATCCCGGAGCCGCCGTTTTTCCGCCGTAGTCTTCACAGACTCCTCGCGTGTCACGCGGGCAGCTTCTTCGAGATCCGCCTCGCGACCTTCGAACTTGCCTGCGCCGAACACGCCCGTGGTCCTTCGGGTCTTCGGGACCTTCTTGATTTGAGGAACGTCGTCATCGTTGGAGAGTCGCTCGCCAACCCGGAGCGGCTCCTCGACAGGGTCGTCTTTGCGAACGGCGGCTCGCATCGCCCTCACCCACTGGACGGGCACGATTGAGAAAACAATAATCGCCGCTCCGATCGCCATCACGAGCAGAACAATCGGAAGGCTCCATGGGGTGGTGCTGTAGCAAGTCGAGGTGCCCGTCGACGGGGAAGACTCGCACCCGCCGACCCCGGTGAGATAGACCACCGCGATCGCGGCCGCGACCACCACGATTGTGCCGGTGACGAACCAATCTCGTCTCAGGACACTGCTCCCCCGGAGGAAAATGGGACGCGAGGGCAATTAAACCTTCCGCCGAAGCACGGCAGCCCTGTCTGTCTTCCGGCCAATGCCTGCTGCCACTCCTCCTTTCCTCGATCACCGTAGACAGGACCGACGGGAGAAACGAGCCATTAAGTGGCAGAACCCCCATACCCCCTTGGAGAGGGAGGCGGGACGCTTGTCAGTCTTAGCAATGGATTTTGGCCACAAAGGGTGGGGTTTTCCCGGCGCGCTCCGAACACGGACGCCGGGAGGGATGAGCTGCCAAGTCATCGGCACGCGAGGGCAAGAGGCCCCGCCGATCCCAGGGTGAGGAGATGACGAAGATTCTACGTTTCACGTCCGCGCCGGTCGCGATGCTGTTGGTTCTCATCCTCGTCATCACGACGGTGAGTGGGGTGACGGCCCTGTTCACCCATTATTTTCCGGCGATTCCTCCGTCATCAACGATGACGACCACTTGTAGTAATCAATCCCCTCCGTATCCAAGCTTAGTCTCAGACCCGACCACCGTAGCGGAGCGCTCAAGCGGGCAAGTTTCGTTCCGATGTTCCGACACCGATCCGGCGTTCACCATCAGCGGCGGGGTCTTCTCCGCGGTTCCCTTTTTCCACTATTCCGATGGTACCGCGTTCGGACCCCCGTACGCTACGCTGTGGATCTACCAATCGGATGGCACCACGACGACCGGACCGTGCAGCGGCCGGGACGCAGCGAGGCAACTGGACGACGGAGGGACCGAGGCCGATATGGCTGCCCACAGTTACAATTACTGCGCCGAGTACGTGAACGTTGGTAGCGCCGGTTTGGCATCGTTCGTCGTATATTGGTACAGGGGGTACCTCACGAACTTCTTGTTCGGTCACACCGCCCCGGCGGTACCAACGCCCGCGACGATGACGACGACGTGTGCCAATGCCGCCCTAATCGCGAACCCAAGCGCCGTGGATCCGGGCTCAACTGGACAAATTTCCTTCCAGTGTTCCGACACCACTCCCGCGTTCACTATCAGCGGCGGAACCTTTTCAGCCATCCCCTACTTCGACGGCTCTGGGTTCGCAGCCCCGTACACCACGTTGTGGATCTACCAATCGGACGGCGGCACGACGACCGGAGGTTGCAGTGGCCGAACCGGGGCGCGGCAACTAACAAGCGGCGTGACCGCTGCCGATATAGCACCCTTCAACTACAACTACTGCGCCGAGTACGCGAACGTTGGGGGCGGCGGTTTGCCGGCGTTCTACGTGTCTTGGACCACAACCTAGATTTCGCAAACGTAGCTCCATCTGACGGGGAAGCTCCTGGGATCGAGGTAGACGGGGGCAAAGACGAGACTGTGGTACTGGAAAGCACCGAGGTTCGAGCGAGGAATTGCGGAGGGAAAAGGACGCAGCAAGAAACCGGCGAGGTGAACCTGAGTTCCTATCGACGCCGCAAACTCTCTCGGGGTCCAGCGACCCATAGCCCGTCGGCAACCGGGGTTGAGCCTTCGAAAAGCTCCGTGCTATCCGATTCCCTGGGCGCGTTAGAGGACCGGCGGGTCGCGATCGAGGCGATGAGCCAATGAGGAAGGTCTCGAAATTGGTTCGCGGGACTTCGAAAGGCGCCAGACCAGGCGTCGTCTTTAGTGTCGCGTCCATCCTCATCCTCGTCCTTGTCTTGTTCTTCCCGGAAGGTATCCTGGGAGCCCGCCCGCCCCACGGCACGTTGACAAGCCTCTGTGAAAACGCCAATCTCAAGAGCGATCCCGCTTCCGTGGTTCCGGGCTCCAGCGGCGAGGTCCGCTTTGCGTGTGACTTCACCCCGTCGGTGGTCCCCGCATTCACGGTGGATGGCCTGCCACCGGGCCACTTCGTCAAGGCCCAAGCGACGGTGAACGGGTTCGTCGCCCCCTATGCGTCGCTCTGGATATACGATGCCCGCGACAACACCGCGAGGCCGTGCGGCGACCGTGACGGCCACGCGCAGATTCCCAGCGGAAAGACGTTGAAGATTCTCACGGGCGACTGGAATTACTGCGCCGAATTCCTCAACGTCGGGCAGGCAGGTTTGCCAACGTTTTCCGTGAGCTGGACTGTCAGCTGAATCCCGGACGTCAGCGACGGAATCCTCACGTCGTACGCGGTGCGCGTTTCCCGTGATTCTCGCGTTCATTCCCCTTCGACGGGTCGACGAGGAAACCGGCCTCCCGAAGGACGTCCATGCCGACGATCATGTGATATCGCATGTCCTTGCGGTCCGTCACCGCGACCGCGACGTCGAACTCCCGACCCGCAATGAGGATCTTGGCGTCGACGACGTCCCGCTCCTCCGGCTCGTCGGCCGCCGCCGCACGCACCCGCACCCGGTCGAAGACCGGCCCGAGCCCGGCCCGCAGGGCCAGGTCCGTATCGAGACTCGTCCGCGCGGCCCCCGTGTCGACTCGGGCGAGCACGCGGATATCGCCCTTGCTTCCGCGGATCACGACCTCTTCCACGACGCCGATTGCCGTCCGATCACCCTTCGCCGGCTGACGCGCGACCACAGGGTGCACCCTTTCCGTCTCCCTTCCCGGGTCGATATACGAGCGCCGATATAGCATTAACCGCGTCATTCTCGGACGCGACACATTTTTCTCCCGCGAACGGCATCGCGGCCTT
>VBAL01000003.1 GCA_005888595.1 Candidatus Segetimicrobium genomatis | reverse complement strand
CCCCGAATCGGTCGGTCGATGACGGACTTCGGGAAGATGCTGTTGCGGCAGCTCGAGCTGATGGGCATCCGGACCACGCTCGCGAGCGACGGGCTCATCACGGCGCGGAACAAGTTCCTCGCCCTCCAGTCCCTCCGCCACGCGAATATCCCGATCCCGCGGAGCATCCTCCTCGCCTCGCGGCCGAACTTCGTCGAGGCGGCGCATCTCGTCCGCTATCCGGCGATCCTGAAAATCCTGTCGGGCACGCAGGGGATCGGCGTGATGCGCGTGAAGAGCCTCGAAGAGACCGCGTCGATCGTCGACACGTTGAAGTTCTTCGGCGAGGTCGTTTGCCTCCAGGAGTACATCCCGAACCCCGGCGTGGACATCCGCGTC
>VBAL01000002.1:6007-10278 GCA_005888595.1 Candidatus Segetimicrobium genomatis | reverse complement strand
GAGGATCGGCAAGATCACCGCTGAGCTGCAACGTAAACTCCAACTCGCCGTCCATCGACCGCCGCCCGCCGGCCAGCGCTTGCAGCAGGCCGAGGCTCAGACCCTGGCCGCTGATCTCAAGCTCACTGGCCCCCCCCAGGTCGATGCGACCTGCGCCAATCACACTGCCTTGCTCGGGGGTGATAGACAGCGTGCGCAGCGTGATCGCATGCCCGGCCAGCGTCGCGTTGACGGCGGCATGGCGGATGGTATGGTCGCCCGCCACGCCGTCGGTGAGCTGTGCGGTCAGGACGGCGGCGGGATCGCTGACTCTGCCGCTCACGCCGACCTCACCATCCACCATCCCGTTCAACGCGAAGGGCGGCCGGATCCGAAGGAATCCCAGCAGCGTCGAGAGCCCTACCTGCTGTGCGGACGCGCGTAGATCCAGTACAGGATCCTCGCCCAGCAGCGCGCTGCCCGACAGCTCGAGCGTCCCCCCCTCGCGGAAGAGCGACAGCGGGGCCAGGGTGAACCGACCGCGTTGATAGGAGAGTGTCCCCTCCACCCGGTCTACCGGCTGCCCGTTGAGGCGGATCGTGGTGGACGACAGCGCCGCCGTGACGGTGGGCGCGGTCAACGAACCGCCCAGTATCCCCTCCAGGTTGACGGCACCGTCAACGTGCACCGCCCCGTTGCGGAGCGCGGCGGCATCATGGAGGTCAAAGTCCGTGGTGGCGAAGGAGAGCGCCAGCTGGCCACGCTGGTCCACGCTGCCGTGGAGCGCGATGCGCGACGCATTCACCTCCAAGGAGACATCGTCCAGTTGAAGCCCCCCGCCCGTCCACCGGAACGCCGCAATCGCCCGATCCACCGGCTGCCCGCCGACAAACCCGTCGGTGAGTGTCACCGCTCCGTCGGCCCGCGGATCGTTAAACGTACCGGTCAGCCTCACCGTCCCGTCAACCGTGCCGGTCACATCCAGTGGCATTTTTGCGATGTCGAACAGTCGTTGTGCAGGAATGCGGCGGGCTCGCAGTGCGAGGTCGAGATGCTCAGGCGCACCCCACCCGACCTCGCCCGCAGCTTCGTAGAATCCCTCGCCGTCGCGCAGCACCAGTCCGGGCGTCATGAACCCGGTCGCGCTGAGCTGCACCGCTCCAGTCGCCTGGTCGAACGGAAATGGGCCCAGCCGGCCCTCCCGCGCATCAAGGCGGCCGGACACGACCGGCGCCCCCACCGCGCCGGTGAGGTGTCCATCCAGATCCGCCGTGCCAGCCAGCCACCGCCCAGGTCCGGCGAACCCGCCAAGCGCCTGCAGGTTCATGTTCGTCGCCACGAGCGCCAGGTCCAACGTTCCGCTCTGTCCGATTGTGCCGGTGGCGTGCGCGACGGCGGGGCCGCGGTGAGCTTCGAACCGGTCGACGTCCACGACGCCTCGCCCAAACCCGAGCACCGCGTCGGCGTGGTCGACGATCACCCCCGCAACATCTCCACGAGCCAGGCCCAGCCGGGCCTGGCCGACGATCGAACCCGGCGTCCCGGCGGCGGCGATGAATCCTGTGGCCTCACCCCGGAATGGAATCGGGAGCAGGTCGAGAGATCCGATACTCCTGACGTTGACGCGCTCGAGGTCGGCCAGCACGAAGAACTCCCGTGTTGGTAGGGTGAGCCGCACGTACCCACGCGTTCTCCCCCCATCGAGGGCGCTATCCACCCCGTCAAAGACGAGCACCCCGCCGTACAGTTGCAGGTGGGCGGAGAGATCCGAAAATGCCTGTCCCTGGATCTGGCCGGCCCCGCTGGTCACGGCGCCATCGACCAGGAGCGAGCCCAACGAACCTGCGACCCGCACCTCCCCACCGGTGCGGCCTGAGATCTGCAGTCCGGCGCTCGGGAAGAACAGGCGCTTCAACGTGGTCAGATCGAGCGACACCGATCGGATGGCGAGGTCGAGATGAGCGCCCGCCATGTGCGTGATCTCACCACGCACCCAGACCGGGGATGCATCCACGACCATCGCCAGCCCATCGCTGGTCACGCGGCGGTTGTCCAGCACCAGCGGCCCCTCGATCTCAGACAGCGTCACCTGTGTGGGGAGCAGGACGGCGCGGCCGTCGTGCATCCGCAGGCTGGCACGATAGTCGTATGCCGTCTCTGGTCCCCAGCGCGACACCAGTAGATGCGCATCCCCATCGACCGTACCACCGGTCCATCGGAGCCAGTCCAGACGCGCCAGATACTCCCCCCAATGCGCGGCCGATGCGCCGCGGGTCGTGAACGCGAGATCCACGACTCCTTGTGCCGGGAGTGCGATTCCAGCGACGCGCAATAGCGCCGGTGTACGGCCGTCGGTGTTGACGGCGTCCATCTCGATACGCAGGCGTGGGGAGTCGCTCCAAGAAATGCTTCCGGTTACCCGTTCGAAATGTGCGCCAAAGGGCACCGGCTGCTGCCAGGCGTCGGTGACGATCAGGGTCCCCTCGCGTATGTCCAACGTTCCCGTGAACCCCGCCAGCCCGGCGCCGCCCGTCCGCCGCTGAGGCAGGCGAGGATAGTTCCACCGGTCTGCCGCGTCACGTGACAGCACCAGGACCGGGCGGTCCAGTTCGATCGTGGCCAGGCTGGCGGCCGGTCCGCGGCCGCGCAGCAGGTCGACCAGCAGGGTGAGAGGATGGAACCGCAGGACGATGCGGGTGACGTCAAAGAAGGTGCCACGCTCGCCGGGAGGCGCGGCAATACGCACGCCATCGAGCACGATCCCGCGCAAGGGATCGCCAGCCAGGCGGGCGACGCGAACCTCGCGCCCCAGTGCCTGCGCGATCTGCGCCACCGCAGCGGCACGCACCGATCCGGCCAGGGCGCCGGACCCAGCCAACCAGGCCAGCCCGGCGCCCAGGAGCACGATCAGGATGATGACAAAAATCGTGAGGCGCATGCCGCGGGATTCTTGGTGGTCACGTCTCCTCAGTACAGACATTCCCGCGGCCCCGCCGCGGTATTCCCAACGACCGAGGGGGTTGCCACTCTTAACGTATCAGGATAGGGATCTGGATCTCTCCCTGCACCACCCAATCGGTGCGAACCACCTCGCCGGCGAAGACATCGAACTTCACGAACTCGCTGCCTTCCGGGGGCAGGCCGAAGGGAATGAGTTGCAGCAGGACGTCCGTATTCTTCCCGTAATCCTCAAACAACTGGATCGCCTCCTCCAGCGTGGACACCGGACTCGGCCTAGGTTCCTCCTGGATGAACTGGACGAGGCTGTGATCCAGGGGGCCTCCCGGAGGAATCTGCTTGCCTGCCGTGCCCACCACCAGCACGGCCGGACCGCGCGGGTAGTTCCGGGGGATCTGGATCTCGATCACGCGCGACGGTACCGGCTCCTCCTGAAACGGCCGCAGGGTCAGGCGCACACGCAGCCGCTCGCCGGGCGCCAGTTCACGGCGTTCTACTGTAGCGTCGGCAATTGCCGCCGTCTGACGTTTGCCTGTCAGACTGATCTCGATGTTCATGTCCAGCGGGTCGATGGGGGCCAGATCATTGTAAAGGAAAAAATTCAACGCTTCCGGCAGGTCCAGCAGTGAGGCCATGGCCACATCGCTGCTGCTGTAAAACACGTTCTCGCGGGGCGGTGCCACCGCCCAGAACTTGACCGCGAGCCCGGTCAACGGCCGTGAGCGCCATTGCGGCGGCGAACGTCTTGGCCAGATCACGCCGGCGTACCACCTGCACCCCTTTCTCAATCCGCGTGCCGGTATCCAAATCGGTCACCGCCACGCGTACGGCAAGCATCCGCGGCATCCGCCCCATGATCCCGCGGATCCCCGGGCCGCGGTCCTGGTCGATCTTCCCGATGAGGTCGCCGAGGTTGCCTTCCTTAAATGGTTCTTGCAGCGTCCGCACGACGGTGACAATGTCGGAGGTGGTGAGTGCGTACTCCACCTCGCCCACCTGATCCCAGGGATGGCCGCAGATGAGGAGCTTGTCCCCCACACGCAGCGTCACGGTGCATATGCCGCCGTAGTTCACGTCACCGCGCACCTGCAAGATCCCCACCGAGCTCCCGCCGGTGATGGGCGCGGCGACGAACGTCGCCGGTTCCTGTTCGTACTGCAGCAACGGCTGCGCTGGACCCAAGGCCTGCCGGAGCAAACCTACCGCGCGCGGCGACAAGCCAGAGACCATCACCGGGAACGTGGCTGGAATGAACGCGGTTGTGCCGGGCAGGCCGGCCGCATCGACCTGCTGGGCTTGCGCCAGCGTGTCGGCCACCACGACGCGGGAGACCG
>VBAL01000002.1:0-5962 GCA_005888595.1 Candidatus Segetimicrobium genomatis | reverse complement strand
AGCACAGGCAACATCTCCTCGATGGGTGTGCCCAAGGCGAGGTCGCGTTTCCCGGGCTGGTACAGGTACCCCGCTGAGAGGGCGCCGATCAGCCTGCCGTTGATGTACAGCGGGCTTCCACTCATCCCCGCGGCAGTCCCGCCGGAGCGATCGGTCATAGGCCCGGACGCGCGAAAGAGGATCAGGTGGTGGACCGGAATGATGCCACCGCCCCCTTGCAGGATGCCGATGATTTCAATGTCGAACTCCTCAATTTTTTGCCCCTGGATGACCGTGCGGCCGATGCCGCGCATCCCGGGCTTGATCTCCCGCAGCGGCATGATCGCCGGAAGAGCAGGCTTGGACTGCGCCCAGCCCATCAGCGGCGTCAGCACGACCGCCAGCAGCACCACCGCCACAACGACACGTCTGACCACTCTCCTGCCTCCCTCAGCGACACAGACCCCGCAAAACGGCGCCCGGTGTCTGTGGTGGTGATTCCGACAAATCCCCCGTTACGAAGAAAATGAAAACTGCCGGGATGCCTCCCCGGCCGCTTCAATCTACGCGATCTCCCTACCCGTCAGAATCGACGGGGCTAGTTGGGCTGCAGACGGACGACGACGTCGCCGCGCTCAATCCGCTGCCCCGGCTGGACCAGGACCTCGCGAACGACACCGTCTTGTGGCGCGCGTGCCGCCACTCCGATGGTTCCGGTCAACGACGTGCGCACATACACCAGCGGCTGGGCGTCCTCCACCTGGTCGCCGGCCTTCACGAGGCGCTCCTCCTGCACCACGCCTGCCAGGCTGCTCTTCACATCGAGCAGATCCGCGGCCAGTGCCGTGCCAACGCGATGGGTTAGGCCGTCTGGCGGCGAGACGTGGCGCGAATCAAGCCGGTACGGCGCCAGGACGGCGGCAGCGCCAGCGACGATCGCGAAAATGACAGCCACCGTGCGCATGGTGTGAGGTCGCTCTGCGCTCTAGCCCGCAAACTCCTCGGGGCGATTGTCACTTCTCCTGAAGTAGAAACGCAGGGCCTGCACGATTCGTTCTGATGCGCGGCCATCGCCGAACGGATTGTGTGCCTGCGCCATCGCCTGGTATGCCGCCGGATCGGTCAGCAGGCGGCCAGCTTCTCGCACGATGTTGGAGCGATCAGTACCCACCAGGGCCACAGTCCCAGCTTCGATGCCTTCAGGCCGTTCGGTGACCCGGCGCAGCACCAGCGCCGGCCGTCCCAGGGCCGTGGCCTCCTCTTGTATGCCGCCGGAATCGGTGAGGATGAGATACGCCTGCTGCATCAAGCGCACCCAGGCCGCGTATTCTGGCGGCTCGATCAGATGCGCTCGGGGATGCTCATGCAATATTTCGTGCACGACACGGCGCACAGCCGGGTTCGGGTGCACCGAGAAAACAAGCAACACATCGGGATAGCGGTCCAGCAGATCCCGCAGGGCCAGATAGATCTCCCGGAGTGGCTCGCCCCAGTTCTCCCGGCGATGCGTCGTCGCCAGCAGCAGCCGACGCCCACCAAGCGGCGGAATCCCGGCGACGGCCGGGACATCTGGCAGACGCTGCACCGCCTGCAGCGCATCGATCGCCGTGTTGCCGGTGACGAAAATCGACTCCTCGGGGATACCTTCCCCCACCAGGTTGCGCTTGGCGCGGGCCGTGGGCGCAAATTGCACCTCGGCCAGCGCCGACGTCATGCGGCGGTTCATCTCCTCCGGGAACGGCTGGTACCTGTCGTAGGTGCGTAGACCCGCCTCGATGTGTCCGACGGGGATCCGGTGGTAGTAGGCGGCCAGTGCGCCGATGAACGTGGTGTGGGCGTCCCCTTGCACCAGTACCATCTCCGGCCGCAGCTCGTCCAGCACGCGGTGCAACCCCGCCAGGGCGCGGGTGGTGATGTCCACCAGCGACTGCTCCGGCCGCATGATGTCCAGGTCCACGTCGGGTGTAATCCCAAACAGCCGCGTGACTTGATCCAGCATTTCCCGGTGCTGGCCGGTCGTGACCACAATGGGAACGAACTCCGGGCTGGCGCGCAGGCGTTGCACAACCGGAGCCATCTTCACCGCCTCCGGCCGCGTGCCAAAGATCGTCATGATGGACAGCCGCCCCGCCGATGCGGCCTGGCGAGCAGCCAGCGGCTTTGGTTCGGCCAGTGTCGCCACCTACCGCACCCCGAGGTCAGCGATGCCGCGTGTGCCTGGGACGAAACGCGCGTGCCGTCGCACGCCCGTCAGGGGAGGTTGGCGGGACCAGCGAGTTCGGTGGCGTGTAGCCGGTGCAGGCGAGCCAACCCAAGGCGCCATCCCAACACCACCAGGAAGAGGGCGATCACCGCCAGGATGATCAGGGACGGCGTCCGGCTGATGCCAGCTGCGGCCAGCCCACCGAGCCCGAGGATGGCCGACAGCAGCCACAGCATGAAGACGACTTGGCGCTGTGACAGCCCGCGATCCAGCAGGCGGTGGTGCAGGTGGCCCCGATCGGGGATGAAGATAGAGACGCCGTTCCGGTACCTCCGGACAATGGCATAGCCGGTGTCCAGAATAGGCAACGCGAGGGCGAGCACAGGGACGGCGAGGCTGAGCGCCGTGGCCGCTTTCGCCAGCCCCCGCACCGCGGCAGCGCCGAGCAGGAATCCCAGCAGCATCGAACCGGAGTCGCCCATAAACGATCGGGCCGGATTAAAGTTGTGGCGCAGGAAGCCCAGGGCCGAGCCGGCGGCCGCGGCCGCCAGCGTCATGGTCAGGACGTCATGGCGGTAGGCGGCGGCGCTGAGGAGCGTCATGCCGGTGATCACCGATACGCCTGCGGCCAGCCCGTCCACACCATCGATGGAGTTCATCGCGATCGCCATCGACCCCAACCACACCACGGTGAATACTTTGCCTGCCACCCCCAACGGAACGACCGCCCCGGTGACCGGATGCGTAATAAAGTCGGTCGTCATGCCGAACCACACCGGAATGCTGGCGGCGGCATAGATCAGAGGGAATTTCACCCGCCCCGGTAGGGATCGCACATCATCAATCGCTCCCAGCGCGGTGATGGCGGCCGCACCAAGCAGGATGCCCACCACCGGCAGCGGGAGGGGTTTATATGGAACCGCGAGCACGACGTAGCGTGTCTCGCGCACCAGGGCGACCGACTGGTCGATCGGGAGGGTCGCGAGCAATGCCAGCAGCGCGCCCCCAAAGATCGCGAGCCCACCAAGTCGCGGCACCGGCTGGGTATGGATGTGACGGCCGCCGGGCGGGGTCATGGCGCCTAACCCCTGCGCGACCCACCGCATCTCGTAGGCGATGGCGTAGGTGAATAACAGCGCCAGGAGCCCGCCGATCACGTACGGGGGGATGTGCATGGCTTCACCATTCTAGAGTTATGCCCACAGACAATCAATAACAGCGCGAACAGAGCGAACACCAGAAAATATGCCCATAACCTCTTACACCAAGGCCGGCATGATCTGGTCGCCTGCTCGCCCTGTTCGCTACGTTCGCCTCAGTCAAAGAGTTGACTCACAGACCTATCCTCGTGCACGCGCCGGATGGCTTCGGCGAGCAGCGGCGCGACGGAGAGCACCGTGATCTTCTCCATCTTCTTCTCGGCAGGCAGTGGAATCGTGTTCGTGACCGCCAGTTCGACGATGGCGCTCCCGCTGATCCGCTGCACGGCCGGACCCGACAAGAGCGCATGCGTGGCGCACGCATACACGGCGGTGACCCCTCGCTTGATCAGCGCCTGCGCCCCGATGGTCAGGGTGCCGGCGGTGTCGACGATATCGTCCACGATGATGGCGGTCTTGCGGTGCACCTTGCCGATGACGTGCACGATCTCCTTCACCTGGTTTGGCCTGTCGCGGCGCTTGTCGATGATGGCGATCGGCGCCCCCAGCTGCTTGGCGAACTCTCGCGCTCGCGGCACCCCCCCGACATCCGGAGAGACGACGACGATGTTTTGCAACCCTTTGCGCGCGACGTAGTCGCCCAGGATCATGCGCGACGGCAGGTGATCCAGCGGAATATCGAAAAATCCCCAGATCTGCCCGGCGTGCAAATCCACGGTGAGGATACGGTGACAGCCTGCCGCCGTCAGGAGGTTGGCGACCAACTTGGCAGAGATCGGCTCGCGGGGCCGCATCTTCCGATCCTGGCGCGCGTAGCCGAAGTATGGGATGACTGCCGTGATCCGGTCGGCCGAGGCCCGGCGCAGCGCATCGACCATCACCAGCAACTCCATCAAATTCTCGTTTACCGGCGGACTTGTCGACTGGATGACGAACACATCCTCGCCGCGTACGCTCTCCTCGATGCGCACCCCGATCTCGCCGTCGGCGAAGCGGAAGATGCTCATCTCCGCCAGCGGGACGTCGAGCCCTGCCGCGATCTCCTGCGCCAGCACCGGGTTGCCCCGGCCGCTGAACAGCTTCAGCCGCGAACGCTGTGGGACTTCACGCGGGGCCGCTCGCTGCGTTTCTATTAAACGCGCCTGCTGCATCTGCTGTGCCTCAACCCCTCAGCGTCCATCGCGTCTTGTCGCGTCCATCGCGTCTCCCGTAGAGTTGAGACGCGACCGACGCAATAGACGCAACAGACGACACGGTCTCAGCGTCACCGCTCTGAAGGGACGTATCGGATCACTCGGGCCGGCACACCTACGGCCACCCCTCCGGGAGGGACGTCTTTGTTGACGACCGACCCTGCGCCGGTCATCGCCCCCTTGCCGATGCGGATCGGCGCGATCAGCATGGTGTCACTCCCGATAAAGGCGTCATCGTCGATGATCGTGTTGTGCTTGCGCTTCCCGTCGTAGTTGCAGGTCACCGTGCCGGCACCGATGTTGACCCGGGCGCCGATGGTGACATCGCCGAGGTAGCTCATGTGGTGGATCTTGGTATGGTCACCCACCACGGCATTCTTGAGTTCGGCGAAGTTTCCGATCTCGACGAACCGCCCCACGCGCGTCCCGGGCCGCAGACGGCTATAGGGTCCCACGGTGGATCCTTCCCCGATCGCTCCGTGCTCCACGGACGAGGCCACGACCCTGGCGCCGTCCCCTACGGTGGCATCGACCAGCCGCGCCTGCGGCCCGATCGTGCAGCGCGCGCCCACTGCGGTGGCCCCCTCCAGGTACGACTGGGGATGGATGACCGTGTCTGGCCCGACCTGCACACCCGCATGCACATACGTCGTGGCCGGATCAATGATCGTGACGCCGCCCTCCATCAAGCGGTCGAGAAGGCGCCGGCGCATCAGCGCTTCCGCGGCGGCCAGTTCCTGACGCGAGTTGACGCCAACCGTGTCCTCCCCACGGGCCACGAGGGCGCTGACCTGGTGCCCCCGCGCCAGCAGCCAGCCGATCGTATCGGTGATGTAGTACTCCCCCTGAGCGTTGTCAGGCGCGAGCGCGCGCAGCGCCTCGCGGAGCGCTTCGTGCCGGAAGACGTACGTTCCGGCGTTGATTTCGCTTACCTGGCGCTCCTCGGCTGAGCAATCCACCTCTTCAACGATCTTGCGCACGCGGCCGTCGTGATCCCTGATCACCCGGCCATAACCAGTCGGATCCGGCACCTGCGCACTCAACAGGGTCGCCGCCGAGCCGCTGGTCCGGTGCAGAGCCAGGAGCGCGTGGATGGTTTCCGCGGTCAGCAGCGGCGTATCCCCATAGAGCACCAGCACCGGGTTGCCGTCCTGGGGCAGCAGCGGGAGCGCCGTCATGACCGCGTGGCCTGTGCCTCGCGGCTCCGGCTGTTCGACATACCGNNNNGTCGTCCCCTTGTCCGACGACTACGATGGAGGATGGAATGCCAGCGTGATGGAGCGCGTCAAGGACGTACAGGATGAGGGGCTGACCGCATAGGAGGTGCAGCACTTTGGGAAGGTCGGAGTGCATCCGCTTGCCCTTCCCCGCCGCCAGCACCACGGCGTGCACCGGTTCCATTCACCCCTCCAAAGGTGCTCTACCCC
>VBAL01000314.1:1556-2672 GCA_005888595.1 Candidatus Segetimicrobium genomatis | reverse complement strand
GACGCTCTGGCCGAACCGTAAGCTCGCGCCGATGAGACTGTCACTCTGGGACATTCCGATCCTGGCACTCGTCGCATCCCTGAGTGGGACGCTGCACGCGCAGCGGCAGAGTGCCGACACGCTGTCGGGCGCGCCGGCGAGGGTCTTCGTCGATCGGCCGCCCTACGAGGTGATCTACGATCACTTGAGCGGCACCCTCGAGCTGCGCAGCCACAAGGGCCAGGTGCTGGAGCACTGGGAGCGGGGCGTGGGGGCGTCGGCCGCGCCGCTGATTCGCCTGCCGGTCGACCGCCCCGTGGTGGTCGTGATCCGCAACGCGAACGCGCTGCTATACGATTATGCCGTGTCGTCCGCGGTCGTCACGCGCAAGGACGTGCGTGCGTGTCGCGACGCCGGCAAGCGATTCTCGGCGACCGCGTTGCTCGCCGAGCTCAGCGTCCTGGCGGTAGAGGCCCCGCCCCGAGGGTTGACCCGGCAGGTCTTAGGGAAAATGGTCCCGGACGTCGAGACGCGTAGCTTCAGCGCGGCGCCGCGCGGGGGGAGGCTCGACGCCGCCGCCCTGGAGCAAACGCTGCGAGAGATTCGCGAGCCGATCAGGCGGTACCTCGACTTCACCGGGACGGTGGTGGTGCTCGCGAATACGCTCCAGGACTCCCTGGTGAGAATCGCCGAGCTGGGCGAGTCCACGCCGATCGATTCTCTACTGGCGCAGCTGCAACAGTCGATCGAAAGCGCCCAGGCGGGCTTGAGCGCTGCCGCGCAGGTGCCGCAGCTGCTGAGCCAGCGCGCCGAAGCCGCCCGGCCCCACCTGCGCACGCTGGCGGCGGTAACGCGCGCGATCCGCGCGGGCGACTTCGCGGGGGACCGATCGGCGGCGTCGGCGAGCGAAGCCCTCGCGCTTGCCGGCCGGGTGGATTCCGTGCTGCCGGCCCTCGAGGCTGCCTATCGCCGCCTGGAAGTCGCGCTGGTGCGGATCGAGACCGCCCGCGCTCGCTCCACGCAGACCTTCACTACCGGCCCCAGCGGGGATGTGCGCCGCCTGGTGATCGAGCTGCGCCCTACGGGGGACATGCAGGAGGTCCCGCGCGTGCGGCAGGGACGGTTGGAGATCTATGC
>VBAL01000314.1:0-1416 GCA_005888595.1 Candidatus Segetimicrobium genomatis | reverse complement strand
AAACGCCCCGATTTCTATCTCGGCGCGAGCCTGCGCCTGCTCGAGCCCGTGTTGGTGAACAGCGGGGTCGTCTGGCAGTACGGCCCGCGTCTGCCCGCCGGCATCCAAGTCGGACAGAAGGTGTCCGACTTCGGCTTTCTCGACCATCTGCCGTCTTCCTACCAGGCGCGGGTGTTCTGGGGGCTCAGTTATGCGCCGTAAGACGAGGGTGGCTCCGGGCTGGTGCTACCTCGTCCTCCTGTTCGGCTGTGCGGCTGCCGCCCATCCGGTCCGCGGCCAGACGCCGGAGCCCCTGCGCCTCGTGACGCCGGAGGGGCACACGGGATCAGTCACGTCTGCCGGCTTCTCGCATGATGGGCGGTGGGTGGTGACGGCCAGTAAAGACCGCACTGCCCGCGTTTGGGAGGTTGCGACGGGCAGGGAGGTCATGCTGTTGCGCGGGCATACCAAAGGGGTGACCGCTGCTGCCTTCTCGCCCGACGATCAATGGGTCGTGACGGCAAGTCTGGATGACACCGCCCGCGTGTGGGACGTCACCGGGCACACCGCTGCCGTGAATGCGGCCGCCTTCTCGCCCGACGGGCACCAGGTGGTGACGGCCAGCAACGACGGTACAGCCCGGGTGTGGGAGCCGGCGACGGGTCGGGAGGTGGCAGCCTTCCGGGGACACAAGGGCCCGGTGAATTCCGCCGCCTTCTCGCCCGACGGGCGCCGGGTCGTTACGGCCGGCAACGACAGCACGGCGCGCGTGTGGGACGTGGCAACGAGGGGGAGCGCGGGGGGCGCCAGTGCAGTCATTCGCGAGCACGACCCCGTGAACTCTGCCGCCTTCTCACCCAACGGGCGGTGGGTCGCGACCGTCAGCGGGAAGATCGCCCAAGTGTGGAACGTGGCGATGCGGCGACAGGTGGTGGTGTTTCGGCGGCACGCGGGTTTGGTCACCTCCGTCGCCTTCTCGCCCGACGGGCGCCGGGTGGTGACGGCCAGCTACGATAGCACGGCGCGAGTGTGGGTGGCGGCGACGGGGCAGCAAGTCATCAGGTCGTTGCGCGGTCACGCCCACAGCGTGCTTTCCGCCTCGTTCTCACCAGATGGCAGGAAGGTGGTGACGGCCAGCGGGGACCAAACGGCCCGCGTCTGGGAGGCGGCGACGGGTGGGACGCTCGCGCTCTTGGGTGGCCATACCAACCGGGTGACCTCTGCCGCCCTGTCGCCCGATGGGCGGTGGGGCGTGACGGCCAACGGGGACAAGACCGCCCGGGTGTGGGACAACGCGGGTCATGAGGTGGCAGTCTTGCCCGGGCATACCGACTGCGCACTGTCCGCCGCCTTCTCACCCGACGGGGAAAAGGTGGTGACGGTCAGTGTGGACAACACGGCCCGGGTTTGGCAGGTCACCACGGGCAGGGAGGTGGC
>VBAL01000024.1:19104-21541 GCA_005888595.1 Candidatus Segetimicrobium genomatis | reverse complement strand
GCCGGCGTGCGGTTGCTCCTCGAAGTCCAGGAGCACTACCACGAGGAGCTCACGTGGGTGTTCGACGAGGGGGAGAGCGGCCCGCCCGCCGCGGATGATGGAGAGCACGAACGGCCACACCAGGAAAGATCACACAGGCCAAACAAGAAAGGAGGACGAGGACGATGAATATCATTCGATGGGAACCGTTTGAGGAAGTGGGGACGCTGCGGCGATCCCTGGACCGCATGCTCGACGAGGTCCTCACCCGGGGCCCCGGGCGTGACCCGGCGGCACCCGAGTGGGAGCCCGCGGTCGAGATGTACGAGACGGACCAGGATGTCGTCGTGCGGGCGGAGATGCCCAACATCGACCCCAAGAAGGTGGACGTCACCGTGACCGACGGGGCGCTGACGCTCCGCGGCGAGACGAGGCACGAGGAGGAGCAGAAGGGCCGGAACTACTACCGGCGAGAGCTCCGCGCCGGCGCGTTCACGCGCACGCTGCCGCTGCCGACCGAGGTCAAGAGCGCCGAGGCGAAGGCGACCTACAAGGATGGCGTGCTCGAAGTGAAGATCCCGAAGTCGGAGCGGGTCCGGCCGACATCGGTCAAGGTGCAGGTCGACTAACGCAGATCGGATAGGGGAGCCGCGCTCCCCAGGAGGCGGGCCGGCGCTTGGTGGACCCGGGCGCCGGCCGGTCTCCAGACGCGGCGCGGGGCCTACGGCGTGGGCCACAACGCGCGCCGCCGGGAGGAATAGACAATGCCAAAGGTTGTTGGGATCGATCTCGGAACGACCAACTCAGTGATCGCGGTGATGATCGGCGGCGAGCCGACGGTCATCCCGAACTCCGAAGGGAGCCGGCTGACGCCCTCCGTGGTGGGCTTTACGAAGACCGGGGAGCGGCTGGTCGGCCAGATGGCCCGGCGGCAGGCCATTCTCAACCCCGAGAACACCGTGTACTCCATCAAGCGGTTCATGGGACGGCGCCTGAGCGAGGTGGAGAGCGAGCGGAAGATCGTCTCCTACAAGGTGGAGGAGGGCAAGAACGGCACGGCGGTCGTCAACATCCCCGCCGCCGGCAAGACCTTCTCGCCCGAGGAGATCTCCGCGATGATCCTCCAGAAGTTGAAGACCGACGCGGAAGCGTACCTCGGGGAAAAGGTCGAGCAGGCCGTGATCACGGTCCCGGCCTACTTCAACGACGCGCAGCGCACCGCGACGCGCAACGCCGGCGAGATCGCCGGGCTCAAGGTGCTGCGGATCATCAACGAGCCGACGGCGTCCGCCCTGGCTTACGGCCGCCAGCTGGAGCAGAAGCACGCCAAGACGATCCTCGTGTTCGACCTCGGCGGGGGCACGTTCGATGTGTCGATCCTCGAGATCGGCGAGGGCGTCTACGAGGTCAAGTCCACCAACGGCGACACCCACCTGGGCGGCGACGACTTCGACGAGCGGATCGTCAACTGGCTCGCCGACGAGTTCCGCAAGCAGCAGGGGATCGACCTGCGCCAGGACCGGCAGGCGCTGCAGCGGCTGCGCGAGGCGTCGGAGCGTGCCAAGGTGGAGCTGTCCACCGTGGCGCAGACCACGATCAACCTCCCCTTCATCACCGCCGACGCCACCGGCCCCAAACATCTCGACTACGTGCTGACCCGGGCGAAGTTTGAGGAGATGACGGCGGATCTGGTGGAGCGCTGCATCAGTCCGTTCAAGCAGGCGCTGGCTGACGCCAAGATGACCGAGAAGGATCTGGATGAAGTCATTCTCGTCGGCGGCGCCACACGCATGCCGATGATCCAGGAACTCGTCCGCCGCCTGTCCGGTAAAGAGCCCAACAAAGAAGTGCATCCCGACGAGGTGGTGGCGGTGGGCGCGGCGATCCAGGCCGGTGTGCTGTCGGGCACCGTCCGGGAGGTGGTGCTGCTCGACGTCACGCCCCTGTCGCTGGGCGTGGAGACGCTGGGGGGCGTCATGACGCCTCTCATTCCCCGTAATACCACGATCCCCACACGGAAGAGCGAGATCTTTACCACCGCGGCCGACGGCCAGACCCAAGTGGAGATCCACGTCCTGCAGGGCGAGCGGCAGATGGCGCGCGACAACCGCACGCTGGGGCGCTTCATTCTGGACGGCATTCCGCCCGCGCCGCGCGGCGTGCCAAAGATCGAAGTGACGTTTGACATCGACGCCAACGGCATCCTCGACGTCAAGGCGAAAGACACCGCCACGGGCCGGGAGCAGTCCATCAAGATAACCGGCACGTCGACGCTCGCCAAAGATGCGGTCGAGAAGATGGTGAAGGAGGCGGAGCGCTACGCCGAGGAGGACAAGCACCGGCGCGAAGTGGCCGACACACGGAACCGTGGCGATTCGCTCGTCTACCAGACCGAGCGGATGCTGCGCGAGGTCGGTGAAAAGATTTCCGCCGACGAGCGGCAGAAAGTGGAGACGAA
>VBAL01000024.1:0-19068 GCA_005888595.1 Candidatus Segetimicrobium genomatis | reverse complement strand
GAGCTGCAGCAGGCCAGCTTCAAGCTTGCCGAGGCGATGTACGCGAAGGCGGGCGCTGGCGGCAAGCCAGCCGATGGTGCGGCGGGTGCGACGAAGCCCGGCGACGAGGTCATCGACGCCGATTACAAACGCACCGACGAGAAGCCGTGATGGAAGAGCGTCAAGACAAAGTGCCGGCGGCAGGCGGAGAGAGCCCTGACGCGCAGAACCAGGCCAGGACGCCGCAGGAGGAACTGGCCGAACTGCGCGCTGCGGTGGTGCGCTACAAAGAGGAAGCCGAGCACAACTGGCAGCAGTTCCTGCACGCGGCCGCCGATCTGGAAAACTACAAAAAGCAGGCGTCGCGGCAGCGCGAGGACGCCGTGCAGCGGGCGCGATATGCGGTGCTGGCGGCCGTCCTGACCGTGGTCGATAACCTGGAGCGGGCGCTGGAGCATGCCGGCGGGGATGATGAGAAGATTGTGGCCGGGATCCGCATGACGCACCGGCACGCCCTGGAGGTGCTGGCCAAGATAGGCGTGACGCCCATGGAGACGCTGGGTCAGATGTTCGATCCGCGATACCACGAGGCCGTCGATGTTGTCGCCCATCAAGAATCTGGCGTCCAGCCGGGGACGATCGTGGGGGAACTCCAGCGCGGGTATTTCGTGAACGGCGAAGTGCTGCGTCACGCCAAGGTGCGGGTGGCGAAATGACACGGCGGCAACCAAGGGACCAAGAAACCCAGGGATCAAGCCTGCCTCGCGCTGGAGGCTTGCTGGTTCCCTGGTCCCTTGGTTGCCTGGTGCGGTAGGTCCGAGCCCATGGAATTCAAAGATTACTACAAAGTCCTTGGCGTCGACCGCAACGCGGATCAGAAGGCGATCAGCGTGGCCTACAGGAAACTTGCGCGCCAGTACCATCCCGACGTCAACAAGGCCACCGGGGCGGAAGAGAAGTTCAAGGAAATCAACGAGGCCTACCAGGTCTTGGGCGATGCCGACCGGCGTGCGCGGTACGACCAGATGTATGAAGCCTATCAGCACGGCGGCATGGACTGGCAGCAAATCTTCGGCCGTGGCGCAACCCAGACCCCCGGCGGATGGACCGTCACGTTCGGGGGAGAAGGCCTCGAAGATCTGCTCGGCGGCCTGGGCGGCTTCAGTGATTTTTTCAAACAGTTCTTCGGGGAGGAGACCGAAGGCGCTCGGCGGCGGGGCGGGACCGGAGTGGACGACCTGCTGCGGGAGCAGGGCGGACGGGCCCCGGCGGAGTCCTCGATCGCGGTGACGCTGGAGGAGGCGTTTGCCGGCGCACGCAAGTCGTTCGCCGTGCGACTCAACGGGACCACCCGGCGGTTCGACGTGACCATCCCAAAGGGCGTGCGCAGCGGCCAGCGTATCCGGCTGCCCGGTGCCCTGGACGGGAACGACCTTTACCTGACCGTGCAGGTTCAGCCGCACCCGCATTTCGAGCGGCGCGATGACGACGTCTTGATCGAAGTGCCGGTGACGGCCTCGGAGGCCGCGTTGGGCGCGGCGATCGAGGTGCCGACGTTGGAGGGCAAGGTCGAGATGACTATTCCCCCCGGCACGCAGAGCGGGCAGACGTTCCGGCTCCGCGCGCAAGGGATGCCTCGACCCGGTGGGGGCCGGGGGGATCAGCTGGTGCGCGTGAAGGTCGTGGTGCCGGCGAAGCCCACCACAAAAGAGAAGCAACTGTTCGAAGAACTGGCGAAATTGCGTAAGGAAAATCCGCGGGCGCATCTGGGATGCAAGTGACGTAAGGGACGCGACGGACGCAAATAGGCGCGAAAGACGCAATAGACGTTAGAGGTACATATATGGCAATCCGGTTTGACAAGTTTACGGAAAAAGCACAGGAAGCATTTGTGAGCGCTCAGGAATCGGTGCGCGCGTCCCAGCACGCGCAGATGGACAGCGAGCACCTGTTGCTCGCGCTGGTCGAGCAGGCCGACGGGATCGTCCCCCAGGTGCTGGCAAAGGTCGGCGCGAATGTGCCGGCGCTGCGCGGCCGGTTGCGGGCGGAGCTGGATCGGCTGCCGAAGGTCCAGGGGCAGCCGGCCGAGGGATTGATGATCAGTCCCAGGCTGCGGCAGGCCCTCGAGACCGCGCAGACTGAAGCCCAGCGGCTCCACGATGAGTACGTGAGCACGGAGCACCTCCTGTTGGGGATCGCTGCGGGACACGACGGCGTGGCTGCGCAGACGCTGGCCGGCGCCGGCGTGACGATGGACGGCCTGTACCGAGCGATCCAGGAGGTACGAGGCTCGCAGCGGGTTACCGACGCCAATCCCGAAACCAAATACCAGGCGCTGGAGCGCTACGGCCGGGATCTCACCAGGCTGGCGGCCGCCGGCAAGCTCGATCCGGTGATCGGCCGCGACGATGAGATCCGTCGGGTTGTACAAGTGCTCTCGCGCCGGACCAAGAACAACCCGGTCCTCATTGGGGACCCCGGCGTCGGCAAGACGGCCATCGTAGAAGGGTTGGCCCAGCGCATTGTGCGCGGGGACGTCCCCGAAGGACTCAAGGACAAGCGCGTGGTCCAGCTGGACCTGGGGGCGCTGGTGGCCGGGACGAAGTACCGCGGCGAGTTTGAAGATCGCCTGCGGGCTGTGCTGCGCGAGATCACTGAGAGCGACGGCGAGATCATCTTGTTCATCGACGAACTGCACACCGTGGTGGGCGCCGGCGCCGCTGAGGGCGCGATCGATGCGGCGAATATGCTCAAGCCAATGCTGGCGCGGGGAGAACTGCGCACCATCGGGGCCACCACGCTGGACGAGTACCGCAGACACATCGAGAAAGACGCGGCGCTGGAGCGCCGGTTCCAACCCGTCTACGTCGATGAGCCGTCCGTGGAGGAGACGATCTCAATCCTGCGCGGGTTGAAGGAGCGCTACGAAGTGCACCACGGCGTGCGCATCACCGATGCCGCCGTCATCGCGGCGGCGACGCTGTCGGACCGGTACATCAGTGACCGGTTCCTCCCCGACAAGGCGATCGATCTCATCGATGAGGCGGCCAGCCGGCTGCGCATGGAGATCGACAGCAAGCCGATCGAGCTCGATGAGATCGACCGGCGGATCATGCAGTTGGAGATCGAGCGTGAGGCGCTGAAGAAGGAAGATAACCCCGCGAGCCGCGACCGCCTGGCCACGCTGGAACAGGAGATTGTCCAGCTCAAAGACGGCAGCGACCGGCTGCGCCAGCAGTGGGAGCAGGAGAAGCGGGGGATCGCGGCGATCCGGCGGACCAAGGAGCAGATCGAGCAGATCCGCCACCAGATCGAGGACGCGGAGCGGCGGGCCGACCTGGAGACGGCGGCGCGCCTGCGCTACGGGACCTTACCCGACCTGCAGCGGCAGCTGGCGTCGCAGGAGAGTACCCTGCGGCACATGCCTTCGGGGCAGCGGCTCTTAAAGGAAGAGGTGGATGCGGAAGATATCGCCGAGATCGTCAGCAAGTGGACCGGCGTCCCGGTCAGCCGGTTGCTGGAAGGCGAGATGCGCAAGCTGCTGGAGATGGAGACCCGCCTGCACGAGCGCGTGGTGGGCCAGGACGATGCGGTCCAGGCCACCAGCGATGCGATCCGGCGCGCCCGTGCGGGTCTCAAAGACCCGCGGCGTCCCATCGGCTCGTTCCTGTTCCTGGGACCGACCGGCGTGGGCAAGACCGAGCTGGCCCGCGCGCTGGCGCGGCACCTGTTTGACGATGAGGAGGCGATGGTGCGCCTGGACATGTCGGAGTATCAAGAGAAGCACACCGTCAGCCGCCTGATCGGGGCGCCGCCGGGCTACGTCGGATTTGAGGAAGGCGGGCAACTCACGGAGGCCGTGCGCCGGCGGCCGTATCGTGTCGTGCTATTTGACGAAATCGAGAAGGCGCACAGCGACGTGTTCAACATTCTGCTGCAGATCCTTGAGGATGGCCGGCTGACCGATGGCCACGGCCGCGTGGTCGATTTCAAGAATACCGTGATCATCATGACCAGCAACCTGGGGAGCCGGTTCCTGCAGCACTTGGAGCCCGGGAACACGGCGCAGTTCGAGATGGCCCGGGTGCAGGTGCTGGATGAAGTGCGCAAGGCCTTCCGGCCCGAGTTCCTCAACCGCATCGACGAGATCATCGTCTTCCACCCGCTCTCGCAGGAGCACACCAAGGCGATCGTGGAGCTGCAGCTGCGCGAGCTCCAGCAGCGGCTGGATGGGCAGAAGATTCGTCTGGTAACGAGCGACGCCGCGAAAGCCTACCTGGCGCGTGAGGGTTACAGCCCCGACTTCGGCGCGCGTCCGCTGCGGCGGCTGATCCAGCGCGAGATCGAGAACCGGCTGGCGAAGATGGTGCTGGCCGCCGACCTCCGCCCCGGGCAGGTTGCTTCGGTCGACTACGCCGGCGGTGCGATCAAGATTGCGGCGAAGGAACCCGCGCGAACAGCGTCAGAATAGCAGTCTTCCCGGTCTTCCCAGTCTCACTGCCAAGCCAATTCAGATTCGTCTGAAAGCAGCGATCCCCAAAAGGTCGCAGGTATGTAGACCGGGAAGACCGGGTAGACTGGGAAGACTCATGAGGAGACTCCGATTCTCGAAGTGGCCGTCTTTGTGAGCGGCGCTGTCCTGCTGGCGATGGAGATCATCGCCAGCCGCATCATTGCGCCGGTCTTCGGCAACTCTATCTATGTCTGGGGGAGTCTGATCGGAGCTTTCCTCGGTGCGCTCGCGGTGGGCTACGTCGCCGGCGGTCGAGCCGCCGACCGCTGGCCGGCGCCGGCCGTCTTCGCGGGCGTCATCTTCCTTGCCGGGGCCCTGGTGTTCCCGATTCCGGTGGTGGCCCCGAGCCTGCTGTCCTCGCTGTCCGCTGCGGAACTGGGGCCGCGGGCGGGTCCGTTCGCGGCCTCGGTGGTCTTGTTCTTTCTGCCCGCCGCGGCGATGGGCATGGTGTCGCCGTTTGCGGTCCGTCTACGGGCGCATACCGTGGCCACCATCGGCAACGTCGCCGGGGCACTCTATGCTCTGTCAACGCTGGGCAGCATCGCCGGCACGCTTCTGGCGTCGTTCATCCTGCTCGCGGTCTGGCCCGTGCGGACGATTGTGCACCTGCTGGGCGCGACCCTGTTGGTCCTGGCGGTGCTGTTGTGGTTTACGCGCAGACGGTCCGTCGTGGCGGGGCTCGCTGCGGCGCTGGCTTCGCTCCTGATCGGCCTGCCGGTCTTTCGCGTCCCAGCCGGCGCCCGGGAGGGCCTGCAGTATGAGCGGGATACCGTCTACCACCGCATTACCATCAATGATGAGGGCGGGGTGCGCTTCTTGAAGCTCGACAATTACTGGCAGAGCGCGCAAGACCTCGGCGACCCACGGCGCACGGTGTTCGCCTACACCGACTACATGCACCTGCCTGTGGTCCTGCGCCCCAACGCGCGCCGCGTGCTGATGATCGGACTGGGGGGCGCGACCGTGCCGGCACGCTACTACGACGATTACCCGCAGATGCGCATCGACGTCGCCGAGCTCGATCCGGACGTGGTCGACGCGGCGCGGCGGTATTTCCACGCGCCGGCCGGGAGCCGGCTGCGGGTGGCGACGGAAGACGGCCGGCTGTTCGTCACCCGGTCGCCTGATCGCTACGACATCATCTTGCTCGATGCCTACCTGATCGACACCATCCCGTTCCACCTCGCCACGCGCGAGTTTTTCGTGGCGGCGAGAGCCCATCTGGCGCCGGGCGGCGTGCTGGGATCCAATGTCATCGGCGCGCTGGCCGGATCGCGCAGCGGGTTGTTCCGCGCCATCTACAAGACCATGGCCAGCGTCTTTCCGACCGTGTATGTCTTTCCGGTGGACTGGGGCCGGTTCGATGGCCCGGCGGCGTTGCGGAACATCATTCTGGTGGCGGCCGATCAGCCGCGATCGCCGCGGGACGCCCTCCTCGCCGCCGTGTCGCGCGCCCGCACTGTCCCCGGCGTCACGCTGCCTCGCTTCGATGAGGCGGCCCGCGACCTGTATGATGGCCCCATCGAGACCCGCGACGTGCCGGTCCTCACCGACGATTTCGCGCCGGTGGACATGCTGATCCAGGGGCGATAGACGCCCCCCAGGCGTACCGTATAATATGAGGTATTCTCCTGCCGGCAGGCCCATGGGTGGGACCGCATGCCCGTGTTGAAACTGTATCTCGGGGACGTGGTGCAGACCCGTAAAACGCACCCGTGTGGCAGCGACCAGTGGAAGGTCGAGCGCCTGGGCGCCGATGTGGGCATCCGGTGCCAGGGATGCGGCCGCTACGTCCTGATGGAGCGCGCCAAATTGGAGCGGCGCATCAAGCGTTTTGTCAGTCGACCCGTGGGATCGGAGACAGCGATATGACCCTAGTGGTCGGGGTCCCCACAAATTCGTCCTGTGAATTTGTGGGGTGGCGGCGGCGCATCAAACGATTCATCAGCCGGCCTGAGGTGGATGTGATGGCGAGTAACCTTACCCCCGGCGGGGCAGAGGGTCAGTGATATGAGGCTCTATGCCTGGGGCGTGGCGATCGCCGGGTGGGGACTCCTGCTGCCGCTGCTGGACGTCACGCCGCCTCCGCCCACCTCCCTCCTGGCCATCTTCCTGCTCCTGGCCGTCGTCACCGAGTGGCTGATGGTACCGCTGCCCCGGGGCGGTTTCCAATCCGCGGGGCTGGCCGTGTCGTCAGCCGCGCTGGTGATCATGGGACCGGTGCACACCGCGCTGGTGATGAGCGCCGGGGTCGTGATCGGCAACGGCCTCCTGCACCGGCGGCCCTACCTCAACGCGGTCTTTAACAGTGGTCAATACATCCTGTCGATTCTGCTTGCCGGGACGGCGTTTTCGCTCGTGCACGGGAGGGGGATCTGGCTGCCGGCCACCTTGTACAGCGGCCGCGCCGATCTGATGTTCTTCCTCTCGTTCTTCGCTGCCGTGGTCGTCTACATCGTCAGCAGCAGTCTCTTCGTCAGCGCCATGGTCTCCCGTTCACGGGGGTCGCCGTTTCGGGAGGTCTTCACCGCCAACATTACCTGGGAGGCCGTCAACAATCTGGCGTTTGCGACGCTGGGGCTGGTGCTGGCGCTCATCTACCTGCAGGCGCTGCCCGTCGGCGCCATCGTGCTGACGGTGCCGCTGCTGCTCACGGGGTACATCTTGATGCTTTACACTACCCGCGAGCACGCACACCGCGAACTCGAGGTCGTGGAGCGCATCGGCCGGGCATCGATGACCCTGGATCTGGAGCACCTCTTCCGCACGATGTACGAGCATGTGGGCCAGATCGTGCCGGCCGAGGTCTTCTACGTGGCGTTGTATGATGCCGAGCGCAACACCCTAGCCTACGACTTCCTGGTGGATTCCGGCAAGCGGTTTCCGCCGCAGACGATGCCGGTGCACGCCGAGTGGCGGGCGATCCTGGAGGGAGGGACTCCGCGGCTGATCCACCTGACGCCGCGCGATCTGGCCGCACCCGATCCGCTGCCGCGCATCGGCGAGGTCAACCGGCGGAGCGCCTCGATGCTGTTCGTGCCGGTGCTGCGGGGCAAGCAGGTGATCGGGTTGGTGTCGGTGCAGAGTTACACGCTCAACGCCTACACCTCGCAGGACATGCGGCTGATGAAGACGATTGCGGCACAGGTAGCTACGGCGATCGACAACGCGCGGTTATTTGAATCCAGCCGGCGCAGCGTGGAGCGGCTGACCAGTCTGCAGCAGATTGCCAACGCCATTGCCGGCAGCCTGAAAATGGAAGACGTGCTGGCGGCTATCGCCGGAGGCGCACGGCAGGTGCTGGCGGTCGACCGCTGCGCCATCTATCTAGGAGACGAACAGCGGGGGCTTGTGAACGCCTACGCGCACGGCCTGCCCCCCGAGTACATCGAGGTTCTGAAGCGCGCCGCGCAGGGGCCGGTGACCAGCCTGCTGTTTGATTCCCGCGCTGGGGCGGTGATCGAAGATGTGGAGCAGGATCCGCGGCTGAAGGCGCTGCGGGAGATGCTCCTCCGGCAGGACGAGGCGACCCTGGCCGCCGTGTGGCAGACGATCAAGACGGTGGCCACGCTGCCGCTCCTGTACCAGGGCGAGTTGCTGGGCGTCCTGGCCTTCTACCACACCAGCGTGCGCCCGTACAGCGCCGAGGACCTCCGGCTGGCCCAGGCGATCGCCGACCAGGCCGCCATCGCCGTCAAGAACACCACGCTGCTGGCGCAAACCCAAGAGCGGGCGGCGGAAGTCAACCTGCTGAACCGGGTCTTGAGTACGGTGAGCGGCACGCTGGACCTGCGCGACATGTTCCGCCGGATCGTGGAGGAAGTCTCGCAGACGTTCGGCTACTCGCATGTCAGCATCCACCGCCTGGAAGGTGACTACCTGATCATGCAGGCGCAGGTGGGCTATCGCGAGACGCACGAGAAGATTCACATCACCAAAGGCATCATCGGGCGCGTCGCCCGGACCGGCAAGCCGGTCTTGGTCCCCGACGTGGGCCAGGACCGTGACTACATCTCGGCCGATCCTCTGGTGCGCAGTGAGGCGTCCGTCCCCATCAGCGCCGACAATCACGTGCTGGGTGTCCTGAACATCGAAGCCGACAGCAGCCGCCGGCTGACCGACGCGGACGTGTCGCTGGTGCAGTCGCTGGCCGGGCAGCTGGGTGTGGCGCTGCGCAACGCCACCCTGTTTGAAGAAGCCCAGCGCTCCCGCGACGAGATCACCGTCCTCTACGAGGCGGCGAAGACCATCAGCAGCAGCCTGGAACTAGATTCGGTGCTGAACAACCTGGTGCAGGTCACCTGCCAGGCATTCACCTACGAGCAGGGCGCGATTCTGCTGGCCGATGAACGGAGCGGGGACCTGGTCGTGGAGGCCACGTACGGCTACTCCACGGGCACGCGGGGCTACCGGATCCCGGCCGGCAAGGGGATCACCGGGTCGGTGCAGCGCACCGGCAAGCCGGAGATCGTGGCCGACGTGCGGCGCGACCCGCGGTACATCGGCATCACCGAGCGCGTGGTATCCGAGATCGCGGTTCCGCTGATCAGTGAGGGCCGGGTCATCGGCGTATTCAACTTGGAGAGCACGCGCCGGGGAGCATTTGGCCAACGCGACCTGCACATCCTGACGGCGCTGGCAGGCTACGCCACGATCGCTATCGAGAACGCGCGGTTGTTCGAGAAGACCAAGCGGCTGGCCATTACCGATGGACTCACCGAACTCTTCAATCACCGCTACCTGCACGAGGCGCTGGAACGCACCCTGGAGCGCTGCCGGCGCGACGAGCAGCCGCTGGCGGTGATCATGCTCGAGATCGATAGCTTCAAGCGGTACAACGACACCTACGGGCACCAGCGCGGCGACGACGTGCTGCGCATCGTGGCGGATGTGCTCCGCAAAGGCAGCCGCGCGTCGGACATCGTGGCCCGCTACGGCGGCGATGAGTTCATGATTGTGCTTCCCAACTCGTCCAAGGACACGTCCTCTGAGATTGCCGAGCGCCTCCGCCGCGCGGTGGAAGCCTATCCGTTCCTGCTGGGGGAGAGCATCGTTACCTCGGTCACCCTGAGCGTGGGCGTCGCGGCCTTCCCTGACGATGGAGACACCGTCGATGCGCTTGTCGACGCCGTCGATCGCGCCCAGTACACTGCCAAGCGCTCCGGCGGCAACAAGGTCTACGTGGCGCACGCCGTCAAAGAGAAGACGACAGGTTAAGAAGATAAAGAAGTCTCCCCAGTCTCAGTACCAGTGGAAGTGTTGAAGTGTTGACTGGGAAGACTGAGAGGACTGGGTAGACCGGGGAGACTTGATCTATCGATGGCCCTCTCCGTCGGGATCGTTGGACTGCCGAATGCGGGAAAATCTAGCCTGTTTAACGCGTTGAGCCGTGCCGGCGCCCCGGTGGCCGCTTACCCCTTCACCACGATCGACCCCCACCGGGGCGTTGTGCCCGTTCCCGACCCTCGTCTCGATGCCATCGCCTCCGTGACCCATCCGGACCGCGTCGTGCCGGCGACGGTCGAATTTGTGGATATCGCCGGGCTGGTCCGCGGCGCATCCCGCGGCGAAGGACTGGGCAACCAGTTTCTTGCCCAGATCCGTGACGCGAACGCGATCGCGCATGTGGTGCGCTGCTTCCCTGATCCCGAAGTCCCGCACGTGGAGGGGGCGGTCGATCCGGTGCGCGATATTGAGATCGTGGAAACAGAACTGGCGCTCGCCGATCTCGCCGCCGTGGAGCGAGAGCTGGAGCGCGCGCGGATCCGGGTGAAGGCGCACGAGGCGAAGGCCTCCGACGAGGTCACGCTCCTCGAAGACCTCAGCGCGCAGTTGCAGCGCGGGACTCCCGCCCGGCGCCTCACGGCGGATCCTCGCCGGGCCGACGTGATGGCACCGCTGCGGCTGCTCACGGCTAAGCCGGTGGTGTACGTGGCCAACGTGGCTGAACAGGACCTCCCGCAGGCCCCCCCGGCCGAACCGGTCCGCCGGTATGCGGATGCGCAGGGTGCGCCTGTGGTGGCGTTGTCGGCGAAACTGGAGGCGGAGGCGGCGCAGTTATCTCCGGCGGAAGCCGCGGAGATGCTGCGGTCCTACGGGGTCGAGGAGCCCGGCCTGCTGCGGTTGATCCGGATCGCTTACGGCATGCTGGGGCTGATCACGTTCTTCACGACGGCGTCGAAAGAAGTCCGGGCGTGGTCGGTGCGGCGGGACACCCGGGCGCCGCAGGCGGCCGGGGCGATTCACACCGACATGGAGCGCGGGTTCATCCGCGCCGAGGTCATCGCGTGGGAGATGCTGGTCAACGCCGGATCTCTGCAGGCCGCAAAAGACCGGGGCCTGGTCCGGCTGGAGGGCAAGGACTACGTCGTGCAGGACGGCGATGTCATGTTCTTCCGCTTCGCCCCCTAGCTCCGCCGGTCTGTGCTGGTCTCTGCACGGGTACGTTGTAGAGGGAGGACGTGTCGCACCGGACGATGGCACACCTCCTGTTGAGACACAGAAGGGATTCCCCCTGGCCCTCCCGAGGAGTGTACCGAACGGTCCCCGACAACAACCTCTTTCTCCCCGCGAACAAGAAGTGGCGACGTTGATTGCGCAGGGGCTGACCAATCGTGAGATTGCGGAGGCCCTGGCGATCTCGGAGCGCACCGCCAGCAATCACGTGCAGCACATCCTCAACAAGCTTGGTTTTAGCTCGCGTGCGCGGATCGCCGTCTGGGCGGTGGCGCACGGATTGTTCACCGTGCCGCGCGAGTAATTTCCGGCCTCTCCGGTATTCCCGGTTGTCCCAATTACGAACGTGTGTATGTCAGGGATTTTCCTGAAAACCCATTAGGGATTTCCCTGCATGAGTATTCCTATCGATGACCGGCCGGCCTCGTTCGATGTATGGAAGAAGAAAGCAGAGGCCTCTGCCCAAGACACACTTTGAGAAAGGGGTCGTCATGGTGCAGCGTAGGGTTCGTCGCTGGACAGCAAGCCTGGTCGTGGTGCTCCTCGGTGTGTTGCTGTGGCCCGCTCCATCTCGGGCGTGGCCGACCGATGCCACCACGTTTAGTGGTCAGGCCACCGGTGTGCGGGCAACGGTGCTGGGGATTACCGCGGTCCTGGCAGATACGGGGCCGTTGCCGCCGTCTGGTGGCGCGCGCGAAGCGTCGCTGCTGGACGCAAGCGCCGGAGGATTATCGGCGGAGGTGGTCCGCGCCTCCACGATTGGGCAAGGGGATCGAACCCGATCCGAGGCGTCACTCGCCAATGTCTCGCTGACGCTGCAGGGGAACGCAATTTCCGCCAGCTTCCTCGCCGCCCGGGCCACCGCCGCCTGCACGGACCGGGGCCCACAGATCAGCGGAGGATCCGAAGTGGCTGATTTGATCGTCAACGGCCAGCCGATTGCCGTCACGGGCTCGCCGAATCAGGTCATTCCCCTGCCGTTTGGCAGCGTGATCGTCAACGAACAGGAGGGCTCGACGAGCGGGGCGACCGGGGAGATGACGGTCAACGCGCTTCACGTGACGCTCACGGGTGTTGCCGATATCGTGATCGCATCCGCTCATGCAGATGTCGGGTGCGCGCAGAATGTCTGCGATCCCTCGAAGGAATTCGTCACGGGCGGTGGGTGGATCACTGGACCCTCCGGCGCGAAGGCGAACTTCGCAGTCGCGGGAGGTAAAGAGCCCGGGTGGGGTCATCTGATCTACAGCGAGCACGGGTCGGCGGCGTTGCGCGTGAAGGCCACCGCCATCACCGGGTACACCAACCTGGGCGGTACCGTGCGCCGTGTCGAAGGCACGGCCGATGTGAACGGACAGCCTGGCACGTTCCAGGCCGACGTTGCCGACAACGGTGAACCAGGCCGCGCGGACACGTTTGCGCTTCGGCTCTCGAATGGATACGCGGCCTCCGGCATGCTGGACGGTGGAAATATTCAACTCCACAGCCCGTGCCAGTGACGTCATGACGTTTGGATGACGCCAATTTTCACGGCGCCAGAGGACTGCCGGGGCCCCCCCTGCCCGGCAGTCCCCGTTTTTGACCCCCTATTCCCCCGCCCCGCAGTTTGGTGCTATAATCGGCTGGCCCGTGGGGCACCCCGCGGGATTTTGTTCAGATGGCTGTGGAGGCGTCCGTTGAAAAGTTACGATCTCGTCTATATCGTGCGGCCGGACCTGGAGCCGGATGCCATCAAGGCCGTGGTCGAGCGCGTCACCCAGCGTGTCCAGGATCAAGGGGCGAAGGTGGAAGCCGTCGACGTCTGGGGAAGGCGGCGGATGTCATTCGCCATTGGGAAACACCGCGAGGGGGTGTACGTCCACACGCGCTTGACGGTCGATCCGCAGAAAACGGCGGAGATCAGGCGCCTGGCGGCGGTCAATGAGGAAGTCTTACGGGCCGTGACCACCAGGGCGGTCGGGAAGCTTCCCGAGCCGGCCGCGCCGGCGGCGCCGCCGGTACCCTCCGCACCATCGGGCGGTCCGTCACAACCTGCGGAGGCGTAGGAGAGAGCGTGCTGAACCGGGTTATCCTGATCGGGCGGCTCACGCGCGATCCCGAACTGCGTTATGTCCCCAGCGGGCAGCCGGTGGCCAGCTTCACACTGGCCGTCGACCGGCCCTTCGTCAACCAGCAGGGCGAACGTGGCACAGATTTCATCGACATCGTTGCCTGGCGCCGGCTGGCCGAGCAGGTGACGCAACACCTCAGCAAAGGGCGGTTGGTGGCCGTAGAGGGGCGGCTGCAGATCCGCTCGTACGAAACGCAGGACGGTCAGAAGCGGAAGGTGGCCGAGGTCGTCGCCGACGCCGTCCGATTCCTCGATCGCAAAGCCCCCGCACCCGGGGCGGCGGCAGAGCCGGCTGCTCCGGAGACAGCAGAGGTTGAAGGATCCGAACGCGAAGACGATGTGCCGTTCTAAATTGAGGCTCCGAGGAGCCATCGTGATGGGATGAGGGGGTGGCACCCAACCCCATGCGCTCCCTCGAGCAATTCTAGAAGGAGATAGACAATGCCAGACAGCAGGTCGCGGTCGCAGGGCAGGAGAGAGTGGCGTGGGCGGCGGCCAAAGCGCCGGAACTGCACATTCTGCAGCGAGAAGGCCAATGCCATTGATTACAAGGATGTCAACCGTTTGCGCCGGTTCGTCACGGAGCGCGGCAAGATTCTCCCCCGCCGTGTCTCCGGAAACTGTGCGCGGCACCAGCGCGTCCTGGCCACGGCCATCAAACGCGCCCGAGAGCTGGCCCTGCTGCCCTATACGGCGGAATAGCGGAGGCCAAGGGACCCCCCTGGTCCCCGGGTAGCTTGGTCCCATAGCTTAGGGTGCCTATGGCTCGAACCGTTTCTGTCCGCGGTCTGACCGAAGGTGCCGTGCTGGCGGCACTGGTGACAGTATTGGCCCTGGCCGCGAACTACATTCCGCTGGTCGGACTGGCGGCGAACTTCCTGTGTCCTATTCCACTCGCCGTGTTGATGATCCGCCACGGCTTGCGGGTGGCCGCGCTGGCCACCGTGGTGGCGATTGCGCTGGGGAGCGCCATCAGCGGACCCGTGACGGGTTTGCTGATCCTGCTGGGTTTCGCGCCGGTCGGCCTGGCTATTGGATTCGGCCTGCGCCGTCAATGGTCGGCCTCGACCGTCGTCTTGATTACCGGTGGGGCGGTGCTCCTGGCCCTCATCTTGGGGGGCGTGGCCGCGAAGATCGGCATCGGCGTCGACCCCCGGGTCTTCGCTCGGGAGGTCATCGAGATCAACAAGCGCAGCCTGGATGACGCTGCGCAGCGGTACGGGCGGCTGGGGCTCGATACCCGCCAGATGGCCGCGAGCATCACGATGATGCGGGACTTCTTTGATTACTCGTACCGGCTGATTCCGATGCTGCTGCTGGTGGGCAGTTTTATCAGCGCGTATCTCAACTACGAAGTGGCGCGACTCGTGTTGCGGCGCGTCGGCGTCAAAGCGCCGGCGCTGCCGCCGATGTCGATGTGGGGCCTGCCGGCGATCGCGCTGTGGGCGCTCCCGGTTCTGTCACTGCTGGCCGCCCTGGGCGCGCGGCGGATCGCGCCGCTGGAAGGCTTTGGGGCAAATCTGGCGTTCCTGATTTTCTTCGTCCTCGTGAGTCAGGGGGTGCTTGCCGGGTGGGTGTTGATGGGAAAATATCGATTCCCGGCGTGGTACCGGGTGATCGTGATCCTGCTGTTCAGTAGCGGCCCCACCGGGTTGCTGCTGTTCTTCCTCGGGCTGGCCGATGCGGCCTTCGATCTGCGGCGCCGCTGGCGTCCGGTTGCCAGCGCGCCGTCGTGACCGCCGATGAAGATCATCCTGTTGAAAGATGTCGAGGGGCTCGGCGTCACCGGGACGGTCAAAGAGGTCAAAGAAGGGTACGCCCGCAACTATCTGCTGCCGCGCGGGCTGGCGGTGGAAGCGACTGAGCGCGCCGTGCGCACGATGCAGCGGCAGCAGCAGACCGCGGCGCAGCGCAGCCAGCGCGAACGCGACACCGTGCAGCAACTCTCCGCCGCGCTGGAGCAGGCGGTGGTGGAGATGCGCGCGAAAGGTGGCGAGGGTGGGCGGCTCTTTGGGGCGATCACCGCGGCCGATGTCGCCTCTGCCCTCGCCTCGCAAGGATTTCAGGTGGACAAGAGGCAGATTATGCTGGACGAGCCCATCAAGGCCGCGGGATTCTACAAGGTGCCGGTGCGCGTGGGGCAGGGTATCGTCGCGCACGTCGATGTCAACGTGATTGCCACCGAATAGGGCTCGGGACAGTAGGCGTGATGCGGCAGATCAGAACACCCAGACAGGTCAACCCCACGGGGAAACTCACCGGTCGCGAGTCGCTGAAGCGAAAAGCGGCGGCGCTATTCGGCGTGCTGGACAGCCTGCTCGGCGCAGAACGGCTGGCCCGGCGCGCGGACAAGGTCGGCGCGAAGGTCTTGATGCACAGCCGGCAGCTCGGGCGCCGGGTGTTGGCGTTGCAACGGCTGGTCTACGACGATGGATCGCTGGCTGCCGTCCCCAAGGAAGCCCAGATTCCAGCGATCCTGGAAGACCTCCAGGAACGCATCGCCGACCTGATGGCTCGCAAGACGGTGGAGGACGAGCTGGAACGCCGCGTCGCCGACCGGATGCGAGAACGCCAGGACGCCTACATGCGCGAGTTGCGGATACAGTTGTTGCAGGAGAGTGGCGGCCCGGAGACTGAGGTCACGCGGCGCAAACTCGAAGAGCTGCAGCAACTGGAACGGGTGCGGGTGGCGCGCACGGCGCTGGAAGCGTTGCGGCCGCGGACGCTGTCCCAGGTGGTGGGGCAGGAGCGTGCCGTGCGTTCGCTGCTGGCGAAGCTGGCGGTGCCCGTTCCGCAGCACGTCATCCTGTACGGACCTCCTGGCGTCGGCAAGACGACCGTGGCGCGGCTGGTATTAGAGGAAGCGAAGAAACTCGCCGGCAGCCCTTTCCGCAAGGATGCGCCCTTCATCGAGGTCGACGGGTCGACGCTGCGCTGGGACTCCCGGGAGGCCACGAATCCGCTGCTGGGATCGGTGCATGATCCGATCTACCAGGGCACCCGGCGTGAGTTTGCCGACCTGGGGATCCCCGAACCGAAGCTCGGCCTGGTCACCAGGGCCCACGGAGGGGTCCTCTTCGTGGACGAGATCGGCGAGCTGGATCCTGTGCTGCAGGCCAAGTTGTTGAAGGTGCTGGAGGACAAGCGGGTCTTCTTCGAGTCCTCGTATTACGATCGGGACAACGCCAGCACGCCGGGGTACATCAAGAAGCTCTTCGAGGCCGGGGCGCCGGCCGATTTCATCCTCATCGGCGCGACCACCAAGGAACCCGAAGAGATCAGCCCGACGTTGCGTTCGCGCTGCGCGGAAGTCTTCTTTGACCCGCTGTCACAGCAGGACATTCAGCGAATTGTGCGGCAGGCGGCGCACCGGTTGGGCGTCGAGATCGGGACCGACGTGCCGCGGATCATCAGCGACTACACGATCGAGGGCCGCAAGGCGGTGAACATGCTGGCCGACGCGTACGGGGTGGGATTGTACCGCACGCGGGGCCGGGTGAGAAACGGCGCGCGCCGTCCCCGTGGCCGGCCGCGCATCACGGTCAGCGATCTGTATGAAGTGGTGCGATCCGGCCGGCTGGCCGCGAGTACGCCGGTGAAGGCGTCTTCGACCCCGGAGATCGGTAAGATGTTCGCGCTGGGAGTCACGCAGTACGTCGGGTCAGTCATTGAGATCGAGGCCACGGCATTTCCGGTGGGGAAGCAGGCCCGCGGCACGATCCGTTTCAACGAGACCGCCGGCACGATGGCCAAGGACTCCGTCTTCAACGCCGCGTCGGTGATCCGCAAGGTTGCCGGCGTCGACGTCGGCACCTACGACATCCACGTCAACGTCATCGGTGGCGGGTTGATCGACGGTCCCAGCGCCGGTCTGGCGGTGGTCCTGGCCATGCTCAGTGCCGTGCAACGCCGGCCGCTGCGGCAGGACGTGGCGGTGACCGGCGAGGTCTCTATCCAGGGCAAGATCAAGCAGGTCGGCGGCATCCCCGAGAAGATCTATGGAGCCCGGCAGGCGGGCATGCGGAAGGTGGTGATCCCGGAGGAAAACAAGACCGATGTGCCCACCGACGTAAAGGGCATCGAGATTGTCCACGCCTCAGCGGTCGATGAGGTGCTGCCGCATGTGATGGCTCGCCCGCGCCGCTCGTCCCGCACCCGCTGACCCGCTTTTCACCCCGTTTCCTCAGGTTATCCACAGTAAATTTCTGGTCCTATCCACGGAAACTGGTCACCTGCCCACAAGGTAATCCCCAGGCAGACTGCCAACACTGTGAAGGTCCCGACCGCCAACTGGCGCTTGACATGCGTACATTTGTTCGTCTACTATAGCCTACACTAGCAAACGGAGGTTCGCACGGTGTCGATCCCCTCCACCTCGATCGAGCGCGTCCCCCCTCAGAATCTCGAAGCGGAGCAGGGCGTACTCGGTTCGATGCTGCTCGACCGTGACGCCATCGCCCGCGTGGTGGAGTTGGTCAGGCCTGAGGACTTTTACCGCGACGCCCACCGCCGCATCTACGAAACCGTAGTGGAATTGTTCGAGCGCGGCGAGCCGGTTGACCTGATCACCGCGACCGATCGCCTGCGCGACAAAGGGCAACTGGACGACGTCGGCGGCGCGGCGTACGTGACCGGGCTGCTGAACAGCGTGCCCACCGCGGCCAACGTCGAGTATTACGCGCGCATCGTGCTGCAGAAATCCATGCTGCGCCAGCTCATCGTCGCCGGCACGCAGATTGCCCACCTGGGGTTTGAAGGCGAAAATGACGTCGAGATCCTGGTGGACCGCGCAGAGAAGCTGGTGTTCAGCATTGCCAATCGCAGGCTCATCCAGGAGTTCCTGCCGATCCGTGAGATCCTCAAGGAAAGCTTCGAGCGCATCGATCGCCGCTATCAGGACAAAGGGACCGTCACCGGCGTCCCCACGGGATTCACCGACATCGATCAGCTTACCAGCGGGTTGCAGCCGGCCGATCTGGCGATCGTCGCGGCACGGCCGGCGATGGGCAAGTGTCTAAAATTCGACACGGAGGTCGTGAACGCGCGCACCGGCGAGGTCAGCACGATTCAGGAGATCGTCGCCCGCGAGACCGCTGCGCTGTGGACCCTGGATGCATCCGGGCAGTTGCTCGTGACGGCGCCCGCGCAGTTTGTCGATGACGGCATCAAACCAGTGTACCGCGTCCGTACCGCGTCTGGACGTGAAGTCGAGACGACGCTGACGCATCCGTTTCTCACCCCGACCGGCTGGCGGCCGTTGGCCGAGCTGTCCATCGGAGACGCGATTGCGGTGCCCACTCGCCTCCCTGTGTTCGGCGCGACCGATCTGCCGGCGTACGAGGCGAAGCTGCTCGCCTATCTCTGCGCAGAGACGATGCCGACGTCTCCGGCGCTGGCCACAGATTACGCGGACGCGGTGGCCGTCGGTGAGGCCATCCGGGCCGCCACCAGGCCGGTGTCGGGGCCGGCGGAGCAGGGAGGCGACGCCATACCCGATTCGTGGAGCGGCAGTCCCCGAGGCGGTCGGCGCGCTCCTCGCGCGCCACCGGACGCTGGCCGGACCGGTAGAGGGGCGTGCGATCCCGGCGTTGATGTTTACGGTGACTCGTGACAAGCTGGCGCTCTTCCTCTCCCGCCTCCTGGCCTGTACCGGGTCGGTGGAGGCCGTCCAACAGGACGAGGAGGGCGGCGCCCTAAACATCTCGGTCCGTGCGGCGTCACCGTCCCCACGCATGGCCCGGCAGGTGCAGCACCTCCTGCTGCGCTTCGGCGTGGTATCGGCGGTGGGCGGGAACGTCCTGACCGTCCAGGGCGAGCAAGCCCGCCGTCTGTTCCGGGAGATCGGGCTCGTTGGCTGGGAGCGGCTGCGGTCATGGGCGCGTTTTGACCAGGGGCAGTTGCTCAATCCGCCGGACATCCTCTGGGATCCCGTGACCGGAATCGACTACGCCGGAGACGTCCAAGTCTACGACCTGACGATCCCTGAGACGCATAACTTTATCGCGAACGA
>VBAL01000001.1 GCA_005888595.1 Candidatus Segetimicrobium genomatis | reverse complement strand
TAACCAAAGGATATAGCATCCGACCCGAGTCGATTTCTCCTGCCGCTGCGATGTACATTGCGCCTGCACCGAGATTCGCTCGACGCCCAACGGAGGTGCGTCCGACATGCCTGTAGAGGTTGGGAAGCCGGTGGAGGGAGGCAAGCCCGTGAAGGAGCTTCATCTCAACGCCTATGCGAAAGTCAACCTCACCCTCAACGTGGGGGGGGCGCGCAGTGATGGCTATCACGAGATCGAGTCGGTGATGCATACCATCGCCCTGCACGATTCAATCACGCTGCGGGAGGCGGGGACAGGCGTTGAGGTGCTCGTCACGAACAGCGAGGTGCCCAACGATCAACGCAACTTGGTGGTGCGGGCGGCCCAACTATTGCGGGAAGCGTTCGGCGTGGAGCGTCACGTGCAGATCGAGCTCGTCAAACGCATTCCGGCGGCCGCGGGCTTGGGAGGCGGGAGCTCGGACGCAGCGGTGACACTCCTGGGCCTGGCGCAAATGTGGAAGCTGCGCCTCGATGGCCGGGAGTTGCTGGCGCTGGCGACGAAATTGGGATCGGACGTGCCCTTCTTTCTGGAGGGTGGTGCCGCGGTGGCCCGGGGGCGGGGCGAGCGGCTGGCATTTCTTCCACCGCTGCCGACGACGTGGATCGTCCTGGCCCGGCCACAGGTGGCCGTCACGACGGAGTGGGCCTACCGGCAGCTCAATCCGGCGGCCATTGCGGTGCGGCCTGACACGTCGGCGATGGTGGACGCCGTGAAGCGAGAAGATGTCCGTGACGTCGGCCGGCTGCTGTGCAACGTCTTCGAGGATCTCATCATCTCCAGCCACCCGATCGTCGGCGAGTTGAAGAGCCGGGTCCTCAGAGGGGAAGCCTACGGTGCGGCACTCAGCGGGACCGGTCCCACGGTCTTTGGGCTGATGGCCAACGAGGCGGCGGCTCGCAAGGTGGCCGACGAGCTGCAGGTCCTGCCGGACGTTGACGTGCAGGTAACCCGGACATTCGCGGAAGAACGCTGACCCGTCCATTGGAACGTTGAAGCGTTGGAACGTTGAAGCGAAATTGATGTGTGGCCTTGAGGTCAGCAGTGCGCTGAGTTGTTGACGATTCAACGTTCCAACGTTTCAACGTAGTGTCATTCAAATCAGGGGAGGTGACATTCAGTGAATTGGGTTGCCATTGTAGTCGCGGCTATCGCGCAGTTTGTCATCGGCTGGATCTGGTATGGTCCGCTCTTCGGCAAGACATGGATGTCGATGATGGGCATGAGCCAGCAGAGCATGAGCCGTGAGGGCATGGGCAAGACCATGGTCTTAACATTTATCGGCTCGCTCGTGACTGCGGCCGTGCTCAGCATGCTGGTTGGCTGGATGGGGGCGAAGACACTTGGCGCAGGCATTGCGGCCGGGTTCTGGGCGTGGCTCGGTTTCGTGGCCACGGTGACTCTGGGCGGCGTGCTCTTTGCCAAGATGTCGTGGAACCTGTACATCCTCAACAACGCGTACCAACTGGTCTCTCTCGCCGTCATGGGCGCGATCCTGGCAAAGTGGGGCTAACCACGCACGCGTTGGAGCGTTGAAGCGTTGGAGCGTTGAAACGTAAAGGTGCGCTTTCGATTCCGCGTTTCGTCGCTTCCGCTTCAACGTTTCAACATTCCAACGTTCCAACGTAGTCTATGGTAGACGCCATCGTGCTGGCCGGGGGCGGGACGGAGCCGGGCCTCGGCGCCGACGTTCCCAACAAGGGATTCCTCCAGATCTCAGGTCGGCCCCTGGTCGACTATGTGGTGCAGGCCGTGCAACGCGCACGGGGTATCGGGCGCATCGCCGTCGTGGGACCGCCCGGGCCGCTGCGGTCGGTGTTGTCCCGTGACGTCATCATCGTTTCCGACAACGGCGGGATCATGGAAAATGTGGCCCACGCCGTTCGGGAACTCGGCGTCAGGGACCTGACCCTGGTCGCGGCGTCGGATATTCCGCTGCTGACCGGTGTGGTCGTGGAAGAGTTCCTCGCCGGCTGCGCCCGGAAGCCGGCCGACTTCTACTACGCGGTCGTCCCCAAGGATGCGATGGAACAGCAGTTTCCCACCGCGCAGAAAACCTACGTCACCCTGACCGATGGCACATTCTGCGGCGGTAGCCTGATGCTGTTTAACCCGGCGGTGATCGATCGGGTGCAGCCGTTTGTGGAGCGTCTCTTCGCCGCGCGCAAGAAGCCCTGGCTCCTGGCACAGCTCTTCGGGTGGGCGATCGTGCTCCGGTTTGCCTCGGGGCGGTTGAGCATCGCCGAAATGGTGGCTCGGGCCAGGGAGGTGGTAGGGATCGACGTCATGCCCGTCGTTCTCCCTCGGCCGGAGCTCGCGCTCGATGTCGACGTGGGGAAGCCCGAGAACCTCGCGCTGATTCGCGCCGCCCTGCAACAACATCGTGATTCGTGACTCGTGATTCGGCAATGCAGAACCCCGGTCGTGTCTCATGGATGTGTCTTTTCGAATCACGAATCACGAATCACAAATCACCTCATCCCAAGGGGCTCCATGGCCGAAGGACGCGTACGTAGCGGCAGGCTCCGCCGAGGCGAGCGGATGGTGGTCATGGCCTACCATCTGCTCGGGGCGCCGCACCGCTTGTTCTCGTTAGGGACGTTTGTGGAGATGCTCAGCGCGGCCAAGTCCACGATCAGCGAGGATCTGGGGTTCATGCGCCAGGCGTTCGATCGCTTCCGCCTGGGGAAGGTGGAGACGCTCCCCGGTGCGGCGGGCGGGGTCCGCTACCTGCCCCTCCGGGGGAAAGAGCGGATCCGGCAGCTGGTCGAGGAACTCTGCCAGCGCCTGCGCGATCCGACCCGCCTGCTGCCGGGCGGCTTCCTGTATACGAGCGACCTCACCTCGACCCCCCGATATGCGACGGAGCTGGGAGAGGCGCTGGCAGGGTTTTTCGACGAGACCCGCCCCGATGTGGTGCTGACGATGGAGGTCAAGGGCATCCCGCTGGCGCTGATGGCGGCGCGGGCATTCGACGTCCCCATGGTGAGCATCCGCCGGGGCGCCCACGTCACTGAAGGACCGGCCGTGAGCGTTAACTATGTCTCTGGTTCGTCCAGGACCGTGCAGTCGATGACGTTACCGCTGCGGGCGGTCGTGGCCGGGGCGAAGGTGTTGTTCATCGATGACTTTCTGCGGGGCGGCGGGACGGCGCGCGGGGTCTTCGACCTGATGCGGGAGTTTCAAGCGGAGGTGAAGGGCATCGGGGTGCTCATCGAAACGACCACGCCGCGGCAGAAGATGATTGATCGCTATGTCTCACTGATCGAGTTTGGCGGCGTCAACGAGCGCGGCGAGATTCTCGTCTCGCCCAGCCGCTGGCTCTGAAGACCACAGACGGAAACGGGAAACGGTCACTAATTGTATCCTGTATCCTGCTTCCCGTTACCCTTTTCCGTTAGTTGGTGGGTGTACAAACCACCCCCCTTGACAGACCGCGTGGGCCCAACGGATAATTATGAGTGAGCACTCATTCATTATTCCCCTGACACTCTCATGCCGCGCGTCAGCCCTGCCGCCAAAGCCCGCCTGGAGGGCGCCCGCCGGATGCAAATCCTGGCCGCAGCCGCCCGGATCTTCGCCCGCAAGGGGTTCGACCGCGCCACGGTCACCGAAATCGCGCGGGCGGCCGGACTCGCCGAGGGCAGCATCTACAACTACTTCCGCAGCAAAGAGGAGCTGCTGGTGCATATTCCTCGCCAGCTCGCTCAGCCCGTGCTGGCCACACTGCTGGAGCCTACCCCGATGCCGGCGTCGGCCGAGGAGATGAAGGCGCTGTTGCTGCGCATGGCCGAGGCCATGGTGGAACGAGTCCGCACGCACGCCAAATTTCTGAAGGTCTTCTTCTCCGCCCTGCCGTACCTCAGCCCCGCCGCGCGGGAGACGTATATGCAACTGCTGCCTGTCTACGGGGCGTCGGTGCTGGAACGCATCCTGCGGGACGGCATCCGGGCCGGCTACCTGCGGGAGGATCTCAACCCGGTGATCGCCGCCCGGGTGTTGCCGGGCATGCTGATGTTCTTCCTGATGGTTCAGGAGGTGCTGACAGGCCGGCGGATGATCCCATATGACTACGACGAGATCGTTCCAGAGGCGGTGCGGGTGTTTCTGTACGGAGCGGTGCCACGGCGGCGTGCGGCGCGTTTGCGCGCCACCGGTAAGGTGGGATGACGGCACCTCTTCACACATGCCCCGTCCGTCAGTATGCACAACACGTTCACGCGCTGGATCGACGATAGATGCGCGCAAAGAGCGAAGGAGGCGGACCGGCGTGATCGATAGGTCATCCGTGGTGGCAGTGATCCTCGTACCCGCCCTGCTGGCCGCCGCCGCAACCCCGGCGGTTGCTCAGGGCGCGGCGCAATTCCAGTCGAGGCAGCTTTCGCTGGTTGAGGCGCTCCGGCTGGGGCTGGAGCAGAACCAGCAACTGAGGGTGGCGGCTTTCGAGGTCGGCGTCGCCAGGGCGCAGCTGGCGCAGGCCAGGGCGGGAACGGCGATCCAGGGGAACGTGCAGGCCAGTTACACGCGCACGGAGGAGACATCGGTCACCATCCCTGGCGGGCCCACCCTGCCACTATCTCCTAATCTGTACGATACACGACTCCTCCTGCAGTATCCGCTCTATTCGGGCGGCCGTGTGGAGGCGCAGATTGCCATGGCCGAGGCAAACCTCAAAGGCGCCGTAGCCACCCTGGGGCGGATCACGCAGCAGCTCATCTTCACGATCCGGCAGGCCTATTATCAGCTCCTGCTCGCTCAGGCGGGATTGGACTCCGCCAACCACAGCGTCACGCAGGCGGCCGAGAACCTCCGGGTGGCTCGGGCACGCGTCGCCTCCGGAGTCTCGCCGAAGTTCGACGAAGTGCAGGCCGACGTCGCGCTGGCGACGGCTCGTCAGGCCCAGGTAAGGGCACGCAACGGTGTGGCGCAAGGGATGCAGGCGCTCAATGGGCTGCTGAATCTGCCGCTGGAGACACCGCTGACGCCGACAAACCCGTTTGTGGTGACCGCGGTGGAGACGCCGTTGGACCGGCTGATCGCCCGGGCATTGGAGACCCGCCCCGAACTTGCCGAAGTGTTGGCGCGGCAGGCGGCGGCGCAGGCGGGGATCCAACTGGCGGAAAGCGGAGCACGGTTCAATCTCAGTCTGTCAGGCGTGGTGAGCTATGGCAATACAGGATTCATCCCTACGACGGATCTCTCAAGCATGTGGAGTATGACGCTTGCCGCGACCCTGAACGTGTCCGATGGGGGGCTGACGAAAGACCGCATCGACGAGGCGAGGCAGCGCCTG
>VBAL01000130.1 GCA_005888595.1 Candidatus Segetimicrobium genomatis | reverse complement strand
GTAGAATTGTCCCTCTTTGACGAAGTTGGGGTCGGCCCACGAGCAGGTCCCCACGTAGACCTCACACGATCCCACTCGCAGCGGCCGCGCACCTGCAGAAATCCCAAGCGAAGACTGCGCCACGTTCGATCTCCTTCGTCGCTATAGTAAACGAACCCGCGGTGAATTGACACCCCTGGGGGCTGTTCCTATAATGAATCGAGTTTGCGCGGAATTTGTATGGGAGTGAATGCGTGAGGTCGCATCCCTGGCTCCGTCTGTCAATCATCTTCCTTGTGGCGATTGCGACATTTCAGATCGCCTTTGCGCCGGTTCGCATCGTGCACTGGCAGCCGGAATTCCTGGCTCCGCGCTTGCACCTCAACCTCGGGCTGGACTTGCAGGGCGGCAGCCACCTGGTCCTGGAAGCGCAGGACTCGCCGGCCGGCCCGGCCACACCGGAAGCCGTCGACGCCGCGCTGCGCGTCATCCAGAACCGTATCGACCAGCTGGGCGTCGTGGAACCGACGCTGGAGCGGCAGGGTAGCCGGCGGATCATTATAGAACTCCCGGGCATTCAGGATCCGCAGCGCGCGATCGACCTCATCGGCAAGACAGCGCTGCTCGAGTTCGTGGACACAGGCAACACGCCGGTGCCGGAGCATGCGCGGTGGTCCACGGATGGCAAGACGATACGGTTGCCCACGCCGAACGCCCAACCCGTACCGCTGGAAAAGAAGGTCATCCTGACCGGCGCCGACCTCGCCGATGCGCAGGCGGGGTTTGATCAAAATACCGGGCAACCAATCGTCAACTTCCAGTTCAAAGGGCCGGGCGCCAAGACGTTCGAGCAGTTTACCGCGTCGCACATCGGGCAGTACCTCACCATCGTGTTGGATAACGAGGTCATCTCCTCGCCGGTCATCCGCACGGCGATCAGCGGCGGCCGCGGGCAGATCAGTGGCGGTTTCCACGACCTGACCGACGCGCGGACCCTGGCCGTGCTGCTGCGCGGCGGCGCGCTCCCCGTCCCCGTCGAGGTCGTCGAGAACCGCACCATCGGCCCGTTGCTGGGCCGTGACTCTATTGAAAGGAGCCTGCGGGCCGGATGGATTGGCGGCGCGATGGTTGTCCTCTTCATGGCCCTGTACTATGGGTTCCCCGGCGTCCTGGCCGATGTCGCGCTGGCCCTGTACGTGCTCCTGGTCCTGGGAACGCTGGTCGCCCTGCGGGCGACGCTGACGCTGCCTGGCATTGCCGGCATCATCCTGTCGGTCGGCATGGCCGTGGACGCCAACGTCATCATCTTTGAGAAGGTCAAGGAGGAACTGCGGGCAGGCAAGACGCTGTGGGCCGCCCTCCAGTCGGGGTGGAACCGCGCCTTTGTCACGATTGTCGATTCGAACGTGACAACGCTGCTCGCAGCCCTCGTCTTGTTTGTGCTTGGCAGCGGACCGATCCGCGGGTTTGCCGTCACGCTGAGCATCGGTGTCCTGGCCAGCATGTATACGGCGATTACGGTGACGCGGGCGTTCGTCGACGCTGCGGTCGCGCTCGGACTCCAGCGCCCCGTCACGCGTATGGCCGTGGGTGAAGGGAGGGCCGCAACTGAACGGACGTAGCCCTGCAGCATCCGATGCAGGGCGCAGCTGGGACATCATGGGCCGGCGGCGCTGGGGGTATGCACTCTCCCTCCTGATCATCCTGCCGGGCATCGTGACGCTGATCCTCAACGGCGCCGCGGGACGCGGGGCGCTGGATTGGGGCATCGACTTTACCGGCGGCAACTTCTTCCAGTGGCAACTGCAGCAACCGTTCGAAGTGGGCGACGTCCGTCAGATCGTGGACCGATTCGCCACGGGCCAGAGCGTGATCCAGAAATCCGGACAGGAGGTGCTTGTCCGGACGCGCCCGCTGCCCGCGGGGACGAAGCAGGCCTTGCTGGACGCGATGAAAGCCCGCTTTGGCTCGGTGACGGTCCTCCGCGAGGATGAGGTCGGTCCCAAGATCGGTCGTGAACTGCGCACCATCGCGCTGGTCGCCGTCATCGTGGGACTCGCGCTGCAGGTCATCTACATCGGCATTCGCTTCAAATCCATCCGCTATGCGGTGGCCGCAGACGTCGCGCTGCTGCACGATCTGCTGGTGGTCACCGGGGTGTTCGCGCTGACGCGCAAAGAGGTGAACAGTTCGTTCGTCGCCGTCCTGCTCACCGTGGTGGGTTACTCGATCAACGATACGATCGTGATCTTCGACCGCATTCGGGAAAACCTGGCTCAGCGGACTCGCGAGCCGTTTGACCGGCTGGTCAACCGCAGCATCCTGGAAGCCCTGGTCCGCTCCATTAATACCGCACTGACGACCATCCTCGCCATCGCGGCCGTCTATCTCTTCGGCGGGTCGACCATCCACGATTTCGCGTTCGGACTGATGGTCGGCATCTTTACGGGCGGCTACTCCTCCATCCTCAACGCCAGCCCCATCCTGGTGGACTGGCATCTGTGGAGCGAGCGACGCCGCCGTCCCGCAGCCGCCACCGCGTCCCCGGTCACCGTTCTGCCCGGCGGCAGGCGGGACAAGAGGGGATAGCCACGCCGAAGGCTAAGCGCTTATCGGGAGTGTGGAGTCCCTGATGATCATTGCGTTCCTCGTTCTGGTCGTGCTCTTCGGTCTGTTCGGCTGGTGGAATCAGGCCCCGGCCCCCATCACATTTTTCGGCTGGCATTATGAGACTAGCGTGGGTCTCGCCGTGATCGTACCCCTCATCCTGGGACTGGTGATCGGATTCGGCATCTCCTGGGGCAAACAGCAGCTGCTCCGCACCCAACTGCGCAACGCCGAAGCCCGGACGAAAGCGGCCGAAGCGAAACTACGGGAGATTGATCGCCAGCGCGAGATCGCCAGCGACCAGCAGGACCAGGAACAAGAGCGGTAGTCGAGCATCGAGGCGATGATCTTCATCCCGGTTCTCATGCGGAGGCGCTCGCCGGTCACTCGCTGATGCCGATGCAGCTGCGCTGGGAGATCACCCGGCCGCTTCCGGCTTCCGACGCGCTCGCCCAGGCCCTCGCCCTTGACCCCATCGTTGCGCAGGTCCTGATTGCCCGCGGGTACGCGTCTGCGGGCTCCGCCCGTCAGTTTCTCGACGCTCCGCTGGACTCGTTGCAACCCCCCGAGGCCATTGTCGACGTGGCGGTCGCAGCCGAACGCATCATTCATGCCCTACGGCACCACGAACCGATCGCCATCTATGGCGACTACGACGCCGACGGGATCTCCGCCACCAGCATTTTGCTGCGCGGGCTGCGCGCCCTGGGGGCCGACGTCAGCTTCTACATTCCGTCCCGTTTCACCGAAGGCTACGGGCTTAACGATGCGGCGCTCCAGCGCCTCGCCGAGGCCGGACGGCGCCTCGTGGTGTCGGTGGACTGCGGGGTGACCGCGACCGGCGAGATCACCCGGGCGCGACAGCGGGAGCAGGACGTCATCGTGGTAGATCATCACGAACCCGGCCCGGTGCTCCCACCGGCCGCCGCGGTGGTCGACCCCAAGCGCCGTGATGCCGGTTCCGCGTTCAAAGAGTACTCCGCGGCGGGGTTGGCGTTCCAAGTGCTGCGTGCCGTGCGCCGCCGGCTGGAACAACCAGAGATGCCGGAGGAGCTGCTGGACCTCGCAGCGCTGGGCACGATCGCCGACGTCGTTTCTCTCGTCGAGGATAACCGGATCATCGCACGTTGGGGCCTGCAGCGAATGCGCACCGCGCCCTGCCTCGGGCTGACGGCGCTGATGAAAGTCGTAGGGTTGTCTGGTGATGTCACCGCGCGGCATGTTGGGTTTTCCCTGGCTCCCCGCCTGAATGCGGCCGGCCGCCTGGGTGATGCCGCCGTGGGGGTGACGTTGCTGACCACCGATGATGCCGCAGAGGCCGACGCCATTGCCTCGCAGCTCGACAGGGAAAATCAACAGCGGCGGGCGCTGTGCGATCAGATCCTCGCCCAGGCCATCGAGCAGGTCGAATCGGCGCGGCTGCAGGAGGGGCCGGCCATCGTACTGGCGAGTGAGGGGTGGCACCCCGGCGTGATCGGGATCGTGGCTTCGCAACTCGTGGAGCGATATTACCGGCCGGTCGTCCTGATGGCCGTGGAGCATGGGACCGCCAAGGGGTCGGCCCGCAGTATCGAGCGGTTCCATCTGGTCGACGCGCTGGCGCAGTGCACCGACCTGCTGGACCGCTTCGGTGGACACGCCATGGCGGCGGGCCTGACGGCGAACGCCGAGCGACTGAGCGAATTCTCCGAGCGCTTCAGGGCGGTCGCCGCGACGAGATTGACCCCGCAGGACTTCATCCCCGTGCTGCGCGTGGACGCCGAAGTCTCTCTGGCCGCGGTCACGGAGGCCCTCAGCGAACAGTTGCAGCGGCTGGCGCCGTTTGGGATGGGCAATAGAGAACCTGTGTTTGCGACCCGTGGACTCACGGCCGTCACCACGCGGGTGATGGGCGATGGCCAGCACCTTCGACTGGGCGTGACCGATGGGCACGCGCTGGCCGAAGCGGTCGGCTTCCGCCTCGGCGATGCCTCTGAGCTCCTCGCGTTTACCCGCGCCAAGGTCGACCTGGCATACACGGTAGGTCTCGATCGCTGGAATGACCGCGCTCGGAGGAAGTGCTCACCGATGGCCGTCTGCTGGTGGAGAGGCTGTTCGCGCGCCCAGCCGACTACATCAGCGAGGATGCGCTGGGGTTGGAAGACGCCGGCGCCTTCCACACGAAAGTCGCTGGCGTAACGTTCGAGGGCCGGCAGGAAACCGTGCAGGCGCTGCGCCCGGGTGATGCGCTGATGCTGCGGCGTGAGCCGGATAACCCCCACGATCCACATGCCGTAAAAGTCGTCACCGCCTCCGGCACGCAGATCGGGTATCTCAGCGCGCGGGTCGCGTCGCGTCTGGCCCCCTCGATCGACAGCGGGACTCGCTACGCGGCGGCGGTGTCGCAGATTACCGGAGGCGGCGAACGCAGTTACGGCGTCAACATCTATGTGCACCGGCACGATGCGCCGTCCGATGAACCAGATCCCGGGCAGGCGCTGCGTCTGGCCTGGAGCGGGCTGGACGCCGGCGCGATCGTCGAACGCGTCCGCGTCCACCTGCACCGCGGCCGCCCGCTCCGCGAGGCGCAGCGCGCCACGATTCAGGCCATGCTGAACGGCCGTCCGGTGCGGGCGGTGTTTGGACCCGGCCGGGGGAGGCAAGCGGTGATGGAAATCACGGCGGCGGCGTGGGTTCTCGCCGGTCGAGGTCCCGTCGTGATCACAGTCCCCCTGCAATCGCAGGTCGACCGATGGCACGAGCGCCTGGCCCCACGCGCGCGGGAGATTGGGGTGCGCTGCGTACGGGCTCATGGCGCGCTCCGGTTCCGGCAGCGCCAGCACCTCCTGCAGGCATTGCAGGGCGGTGCGGTCGATGTGTTGCTGGCGAGCGTCGAGTACCTCAGGAACATTGAGACAGGCGGCGAGGCGGCATCGGTGGGGCCGCGGCTGCGGCCGTCTTTGCTTCTGGCGGAGTGCGAGCCTACAATAGAAGAAAATGCGCTGGACGGCGTGGCGCAGGCCTTGGGAAATCCCCTCCAAGGATACTTTCAGGGGGGTGCATTCCCCGCGGAGAGCCCGCCCAGGCTGGCATCGGTGGAAGCGATCACCGACCCGTTCCTGCGCATCAACCTGCGGCTGGTGGACCGGCGTGGCGTACAGGATCGGGACACCATGCTCCTCGCCGCCGAGGGCCAGGAGAAAACGCTTCTCTACACGGGTGGGCGGACCGCCGCGGTGGAGCTCGCGGCCCGGCTACGCGAGCGGAACGCAGGGCAGGTAGCATATTATCACGGAGGCCTGCCGCTACGCGTGCGGGAGGTCCTCGAGCAGCAGTTCGCCGATGGCAAGATCCGCGTGCTGGTGGCGGCGGATGGGTTCACCGCCGACGCAGCACCGGCAGACATCCGGCAGGCCATCATCGCCGGCCTGCCGGCGTATCGGGACGATTTGCTTGAGGTCATCGGGTCCGCCGGGCTAGACGGACGGCAGGCCACGGTGACGTTGTTATATCGGAGAGACGATCTGTCACCGGTGGCCGCGGCGCTCGCGGAACGCCATCCCGACCGTGAGGCGCTGGCCGCCATCTACCGGATCGTGCGGGGGGAGGTGGAACGCGTGGGAACGGCAGCGTGGCCGGACGATGCGCTGAACAACGCGCTCCAGCAGGAGGGAATGGTGCCCCGGGCGATCGGGATCGGGCTCGACATCCTGACTGAGGCCGGCGTGATTCAGCGTGAATATGATGGAGATCGGTGGAG
>VBAL01000119.1 GCA_005888595.1 Candidatus Segetimicrobium genomatis | reverse complement strand
CCGAAGTCAATTGTCCAACACACCTCGATATTGGGCTCCTTGTTCAGGACGCCGTGCCGGTCTACGACTATCATGCCACGCGTGAGGTCGCTGCCCGTCTCCACATCGACGAAGTGCTTCTGGCGATCCGTGCACACTGAAGGGTCGAGCGCGATGGACATCGTTACCGGATCCGGCAGCGTCAAGCCCGGATCTCCCAACCATTCTGTTGCCGCCTTCAACGCCGCCGTGTTGCAGTCCAGGGCAAAATCGGCGAAAGTTGTCCGGAGGCTCCGCACGCGCTTCATGTCCGCCTCATCCAGCGCCGCTCGCCCCCGGCAGTGCTCCCAGCCGACCATGAGGATCGGCAGGCCCGACTGGAAGACGATGCGCGCGGCTTCCGGATCGACCCAGATGTTGTACTCCGCCGCCGGCGTGATGTTGCCGACGG
>VBAL01000118.1:1454-20765 GCA_005888595.1 Candidatus Segetimicrobium genomatis | reverse complement strand
CAGGACGGTTCCCGCAGCAACGGCCGCGGGTTGCCGAGGAAGACGGGCGTGGACTTCCCGCACAACTCGATGGTGTAGCCCGCATTCTTGGCGCCCATCTCCACCGGGACGTTCCCGGCTACGATGGTCACCGCGTCGACCTGCACGTCGGGCCATCGATGCGCCATTAGAATGGCGACGGCGTCATCGGAGGCTGTGTCGGTATCGATGATGAATCGTCTCATAGCCACTCCTTCAATCTGTCATCGCGAGGCCCGAGCCAATCAGTCATTGCGAGGCCGGGCCTTTTCAGTCATCGCGAGGCCCGAAGGGCCGTGGCGATCTTCCCCACCAAGGAGATTGCTTCGTCGCTTCGCTCCTCGCAATGACAGCTAACGAAACAACGGCAGATCCCCGACTCCAACCCTCGGCCGCAGACCCGTGCGGCTGACCCACCCGCCGGCGCCGTGCGCCCTCGACCAGCGTCATCACCGCCCGCTGGGCATGCGGCTCGACGAGCACGACGCTGGCGCGCGCGCCTGCGCCGAGATGACCCAACTCCTGGGTCCACCATCTCTGCCCGGTGGCCTCGGCTGCGAAGCGCACCGGGTTGATGGTCATCATCGCCACGGCATCCGAGAGGGGGACCACGCCCTCTTCGGCGAGCTCGAGTAGACACGGAATGTTCTCCCGCGCGTCCCCGAAGCCTTTCATCGTCGCGTTGCACGGTCCGTCGGAGGTCAGCAGGCGGCACCTGCCCCCGGCGATCGCGTCACGGGCGGTGACTTGGGCGCGGGCGTCGATCAAGATGCCGTCGCGCAGCCCCCGCGACCTCCGCAGGTGGGCGGTGGTGAAATCCACCGTGACGCCCTTGTGGTCTCTCGCCAGCGCCAGCACGTGCTGTAGGCTTGCCACCGCATCGCCGTGACTTCCCGATCCGGCGGCGGTGGCATGCGTCAGCAGTACGCGCCGTCCGCGGCTCGCTTCGGCCAGACGCTCCGCGTGCTCGGGATCCTGGCAATGCGACATGAACAGCATGCCGGCCTGCTGGCTGATCGTAAAGCATGTCTCCAGATCCTCGTCGGAGAGAATCCAGTGTCCCATGTGGTCCTTCAATCCTACGGCCAGCGAGCCCGTCGCATTGGTGATCGGGTTGCGGCTGATCACCTGCAGGCGAGTGCTCTCAGGCAGTTCGCCGCGGAAGTAGGCGATGAGCTGTTCGGGAGACGCGCGCGTCGACAGCACGGCCGCCGCGCCGATGTAGCATCCCACGTGCAGCGGCAGTCCCCGGTCCACTTCTGCTCCCAGCAGTGCCGGTGCCATCAAGGTGTTGCCGGCGCCCGGCGTCAGCGCGACGGTCGTCCCGTGGGCGACCACTTCCGTCGAAGGCATTGTGGAGACATCGAACAGATCGTGGAAGTGGCAGTGCAGGTCGATGAGCCCGGGGATGACAAGCAACCCCGCGGCATCGATGATGCGATCGCCCCGCTCCGGAAGGATCGCATCGGCGACTTCTTGGACGCGACCGTCCGCGATGACGAGATCTTTGACCGCGTCGACCCCGTGCGCCGGATCGACGATTCGTCCGCCGCGGATGAGCAGCCGGGCATCCGGCCGCAGCATTTCCGGAAATGTGATGGGCTGCGGTGCGCGCGTGTACGTCATCCCCGTCTCCTGGCGCCGGCCCGCAGCAGGCGCCGTACATCTCGATCCGACGGGAGGAAACCGCGGGGCCCCAGCCCCGTCGTGGAGAGCGCCGCTGCCGCATTGGCATACGATGCGATCGCCGGGAGCGGCCATCCCCGGCAGAGGCCGAGAATCAAGGCCGCGCTGAAGCAGTCTCCTGCGCCCGTCGTGTCCACGGCGTTCACTCGAAACCCGGGATGGACCATGACCTCACCAAGTCCGGCCAGGATCGCCCCGTGGCGGCCCAACGTCACCGCGACATAGCGCGGTCCATAGGAAAGCAACCGGCGCACGTGGCGCTCGGCCTGTCCGGGCGAGATCGCTGTGCGGATGCCAAGGAACATTGCCAGACCATCGCGGTTGAACGCCAGGACATCGGTATGACGCAGCAGCGATCGGGCCTGCGCCAACCTGAGATCTGCCGTCGGCTCGACTTCCACCGCCACCCGGCATCCGGCTTTCCGTGCAATTCTTGAGAGCCGTTCCGCGAACACCATATCGTGCGGGGATAGGTAGAGAAACCTGGCCCGGGTCAAACTCCTTCGGAGCCGTGCGGGCGCAGGCAGCCGCTCCCGGATGGACGGGACCACGACGATCGCCCGCTCCGCCGACGGCCCGAGGAAAATCACGGTGAAGTTGGAGTGACGCCGGCGGTCGACTCTCGCCAGTTGGGTATCAACGCGAAAGCGCCGGAAATCCCGGAGGAGCATCGCGCCCTCAGGGTCGCCGCCGACCGTCCCCATCCATGCCGCGCGGCCGCCGAGCCGGCTCAACGCGCAGGCGAAGTTCGCCATCGTGCCGCCGGGCAACCGGCCCACCAATGCGCCGATGACCTTCTCATCAAAAGCGGGCAGTTGCCGCACCCGGATCACATGGTCGATCGACGCCGCCGATACGGCCATCGCATCAATGGGACGTTTCTCAGTCGTAGCCACGAAGGGCGCTCCAGGAGTGGACCTGCGCGGTCAAGAACACCGGAACGATGCCTGCCGGCTCCGCAGCATTCTTAGCCTTTTTCGCAATCATCTACATGAACATCGCCGCGATCACCTTCATGGCGCTGGCGCTGCTCGCCCGCGGTTTGTCCCCGGCGCAGACCGGTCTCGTGCTCGGCGTGCTTCCGGTGGTCCAGGTCATCACGCAGCCGGTCTGGGGTATGCTGGCGGACAGAACGGGACAGACGAAGCGCCTGCTCACGCTGGCCTGTGCCGGGCTGGTTGCCGCTTCGATGGCCTTGTGGGCCGCGCGAGAGTTCGTGCCGCTCCTGCTCGCGATGTTCGGCGTGGCGGTGATGCGGGCGGGAATTCTTCCGCTGGTGACGGCGCTGGCGCTGACGCACCTCGGCGCAGAAGATCGCGGCTTCGGGCGCATCCGGTTGTGGGGCTCGGTCGGATTCTCCGTGGCGGTGTTCGTGATCGGGTGGAAGGTGGCGCAGCCGAATCCCGAACTGATCCTGCCGCTTCACGCCGTCTTTGCGCTTGTGGCGACCGCCGTCGCCACGTTGCTTCCACAGAGCGCCAGGCCGGTCGCGCCGCCGGGATTGCGGTTGCGCCTCCTCACGGCCGCGCCGGGACTGGGACCGCTGGTGGCGGCTGCCGCGCTCACCGGCATGGGCATGGGGGTAAATAATACCTTCCTCGCTGTATTTCTGCGCGATCTCGGTGGCCCAGGGTGGACGCTGGGCGCCGCGTTTGCCATCGCCGCCATGGGTGAAGTTCCGCTGATGGCGAAGATGCAGCATCTCATCCATCGCTTCGGCGTGTCGCGTCTGGTCGCAGTCGGCCTGCTGGTGCTTCCGATCCGGTGGGGGCTCTACGCGCTCCTGCATTCACCCTGGCCGATCCTCCCGCTGCAGCTGTTGCACAGCGTCGCCATTGCCTGTCTCGAGGTCGCAGGCGTCCTGCTGGTCCGCGACCTCACCCGGCCTGAGTGGAGCGCCACCGCCCAGGCTTTCTATGGTGCGGCCCTCATGGGCCTGGGGCCGAGCGCCGGTACGGTCTTGGCAGGTGCGATCTACGAGTGGCGCGGCCTGCACACGGTGTTCGGCGTGAGCGTGATCCCCGCACTGGCCGCGTGGCTGCTGTTTGCCAGACTGCATCCCCGGCGCGGAACACACTGACGGGCGATGTTTGTCGCGGTCGGCACCATCATTATCGATGATATCGTCACCGGCGACGGGCGGGCGCTGCCCGGCATCCTGGGCGGCGCGGCCACGCATGCGGCCGCCGGTATGCGGGTGTGGACAAAAGATGTGGGTTTGATCGGAAGCATCGGCGATAACTTCCCGAATGAGCTGTGGACGGCACTGCAGCAGATGGGCTTTGACCTGCGCAGCGTGCGCCGGTTTCCGCACATGACGCCGCGGGCCTGGCAAATCTACGACGCGCGTGAGCACCGCACCGAAATCTTCCAGTCCCCACGGAGTGAGTTCCCGACCTTCGGGCCAACCCCGGATCAGGTGACAGCCTATCCGGACGCGCAGGGCTTTCACCTGATGACCGCGGAGCTGGAGACGGTTGGTGGTCTGTGCCAGGCCATGCGGAGTGTGCCCGGAGCGCTGATTCTCTGGGAGCCAGCGCCGTGGCACCTGGTGACAGAGCAGCGCACCCGGGTGCTGGACCTGATCGGATCGGTGGATCTCGTGTCCCCCAATGCTGAGGAATGCACGGCGATGCTGGGACCGCAGCCGCCCGACCGCTGGATCGCCACCTTTCTCGATGCTGGTGCGACGCTGGTCAGCATCCGCATGGGTCGGGAGGGTTCGCTCGTCCGCTCGCGCGAGGATCCGGCGCCGCGGCACGTGGCCGCCATCTCGCTGGGACCACCCGCAGACGTCACGGGCGCGGGCAACGCCTACTGCGGCGGGCTGCTTATCGGCTACCATCGCACGCACAGCTCGGTTGCGGCCGGTGTGCACGGCGCGATCTCCGCGGCCATCACCCTCCAGCATCTGGGGGTTCCCACCATCTCTGGCCGGATTGAAGCCGAAGCTCGCCGGCTCCTCGAATCGTATCGTCCCTGATGTCGCGCCCAGCGCAAACCAGGAAACACTCGTTCGATCTTCAAAAGGGTCAGACCCCAATGAGCACAATCTTCAAAGGGGTCAGACCCCGATGAAAGTTCGGTTTTCAAAAGGGTCAGACCCCGATGAAGACGGATACCTCGGGTCATGGCGGTCACACGTATTGGCGGAGTACATCAAAGAAAAGCCCAAAGAAACGTTCGGCATCCACGGCGACGGCGACCTCGGCGTTAGGCGACGCTCCGGGTCGGACTGCGGCGTCCCGTTTCGCTCCGGCGCGTAAGAATCGATCATCACACAGGGTCTGGCCCAGCGTGTACTGCCCCGCCAGTTCCACAGCGACATGCATGTGTTCAAACTGTATGACTCCGGGATCGATCAGGGCGGACACCGCCAGCGGGTCGTGCATCGCCCCGCCTGCGAACCCATACGCGCGCTCGACCGCTCCGGCGTAGAAATCCAGCATCTCAGCCGCGGCACGTGCGACACGTGTGCCCAGCGCCCGCAGCTGCTGGCGGCGCTGCGGGGTGGCGATGACCTGTTCCGTCACGTTCAGCCCGACCATCTTGATCGGAATGCCGCTGGTGAAGACCGCGTGCGCGGCCTCCGGATCGAAATAGATGTTGAATTCCGCCGCCGCGGTGACGTTGCCGTGCGTACGCGAGCCTCCCATCAAACAGATCTCCGGGACTCGGCCCGCAATTCGCGGTTCTTTCCGCAGCGCCAGCGCAATGTTGGTCAAGGGTCCGGTGGGGACCAGCGTGACGCCGTCTGTGCGCATGACCGTGTCGACGATGAAGTCGACCGCGTGCGTCTTCACGGTCTTTGTAGTGGGCGCGGGCAGCTCCGGTCCGTCCAACCCCGTCTGGCCGTGGATCTCCGGAGCGTGGCGCGGTGCGCGGACGAGCGGATACGTCGCCCCCTGTGCGACTGGAATCGACGTGAGCCCGGCGAGTTCGACGACCTTCAGCGCGTTCGTCGTGACTTTGTCGATGCTCTGATTGCCGGCGACGGTGGTGATCCCCAGGACCTCGAGCCTCTTCGCTGCCAGCAAAATCGCCATCGCGTCGTCGTGGCCGGGATCGCAATCGAGGATCACCTTGCGCGTCATCTTACACCTCCAGGTCGATACCGAGATGGTGCGCCGCGATGAACGCCGAGATCTCCGCGCGGGTCGGCATCGCCGTGCCGGTCCCGAGCTTGGACACCGCCACCGCACCGGCGACGGCAGCGAGCGTCGCCGCCGATGACGCGGGCATCCCGAATGCCAGGCCTGCGATGAAGGCTGCGTCGAACGCGTCACCGGCCCCCGTCGTGTCTCGCACCGTCACGGGGAACGCGGGCTGCACGAACGATTCAGATCGCGTCACGATCAGAGCGCCCTCCACACCACGCTTGAGCGCGACGAGCGACGGTCCCCGGGCGAGCAGGGTCTTCGTGAGTTGGCCCGGAGAGCCGGATCCCACAAGCCGCACCGCTTCCTGCTCGGTCAGCAGCAGCACCGTCGTCGCGGCCAGCACCCGCGCGATGCGCTCGCCGGGGACGCGATGGAGCAGGGGACCGGGATCAAAGGCCGTCGTCCGCCCATTGGCGTGCGCGTGCACGATGGCTTCCTCGATGGGATCAGGGTTCTGCACCAGCACCCATCCGTCGCTCATCACCCACGTCGCGTTTTCTACGATCGGCTGCCACTCGGCGGGGAGGTGGTCCGGGCCCCGGACCCCCATGCTGCCCACAAAGACATGCTGGCCCTCGCGATCCACGAGCACGGTGGAGACCGTCGAGCGCCCCGGCAGCCGCAGGACGTGCTCTACGTCCACCGCTTCCTGACGAAGCGACGAGACGATCTGATCGCCAAAGATGTCCTGGCCCACCCATCCCAGCGCCGTGGTGTGCAGACCCAGCCGAGAGGCGACGACCAGACAGTTCCCCAGCCCGCCCGGCTCGACGAAGAGCCGTTCCACCACCTGGTGCACTTGAGGCGTGATCGGAAACGACTGAACGGGCACGATGAGATCGGCGACGATCCCGCCCACGGTGACAAATGTCGGACGCGGCACCTAAACCTCGCGAGAACGGGCAGTGCGACCCAACTGTTCGCGTCGCCAGGCTACTACACCCGCGCCGAGCGTGAGTGGAAGCAGGGGAATGATGCCCAGCGGCCACGCCGTACCCAGGCGAGGCACTCTCACGAGTCGCTCGCTGCCGGGCACGGGGCGACCCGCGGCATCCAGCAATGCGAGATTGAGCGTCCCCTGGACCTGAACCTTGAAACCCGAAAAATCACTTGTTTGCCCGGCCGGCGGCTCGATCACTTCGTACCCTAAGGCTTCACCGGTCTTTTGCTCGACGCGGTACGGCCGGCCGGTAACAGTCTGGACGCCCGACGCTCCGGCCAGTTGCAGCCGGCTTTCCACAAGCGACTGGGAGTACTCCCACCGCCAGCCGTCGGACCGGCCCTCGGCGCTCTGAGGGTTCACCAGGCGTGCATAGGCCAGGTCGTTATATTCGCGCGCCGCGTACGGCTGGAAGTACAGCACCTGATCCTGCCGCGCGTAGATCGTGGACCCAGGCTCGTCGGCGCGTTCGGGAACCGTCCAGCGGGTCTGCGGGACGATCGTAAATCCCACAGCCTCGCGGCGATGGGTGAAGGCCACCAGCGTCCGCTGGCTGCCGGCAACGACCCGCCCATCTGGGCCGCGCACCCGAATCGCGTAGCGTCCCTGCGGCAGGTTGATCAAAAAGCCGTCATGCACGTCGCTGCTGAAAAGCCGGAACTGCTCGGGCTCTTCCGGCGCCGAAGGAAGCGTCACCGTGACCCCCCGCTGGCGCGCCGCCGCTGCTCTGTCCAGCGCCTCCAGATACCGGCGGCGGGCTTCAAGGTATCGCGCCAGAGCGTCACGGTACTGGTCACGCGCCTCGACGAACGCGCGATAGCGGCGCGCGGCCTCCTCGCCGACGTAGAGGATGGCCGGTCCGCTATCCGGACCGTGCGGATACTGGATGACGTATGGCTGCCGCGGAAGCACGATTAACGCGCGTCCGGTCTGCAACACTTCCAAAGTCCCGTCCACACTGGCATTGAGGCCGGACCAGTCGGCGCGGTATTCTCCGGTGATGGGCCAGAAGTAGACCAGCGTTTCGCGCGCGGACACGATGCTGCGGTGACCGGCCAGCACATAGATGGTGTGCGGCGGTCTCGCCGAGAGCGATCCCACATACCCCTCCCAGGCGAACGCGTTGATCCCGTAAACGAACTGCCGTTCTTTGACTGGGACTTGAGCCCGGGCGGTCCCGGCGCTGAGGAGTAGAAGTAGTAGGATGATGCCGGCGCGGTTCATTGCCGGATCCCCGTACGGTCCAGTCCCGTAGCGGCGAGGGCGAGCACCACCGCTGCGTACACGCAGGCCGCTACCGTCACACTGAGCGCTCCGGCCAGATCCCCGCGAAGCATCACGGACAGTTCGCGATCCACGTAGCCGAACGGCAGGAGCCACTGCGTGATCGATGAGACTGCGAACGCAGCCCACCGCAGCACCTGCACCGGGTTCACGTGGAACTCCGGCGCCGGGAGGCGTGCCAGGACCTCCCGGGCGACCTGCAGCCCCACCGTTCCGAGCGCCAGTCCCAATACCGCGAGAATCGTCGGCCGCACCCGCCGTATCAGCGCTGCCACGAGCAGGCCGAGAGCTGCCGCCGCCGCGGCCGGCCCGATGGACAGCGCCATCGCCAGCAGCGTGGTGCCGCGCAGGTGTAAGCCTGTCGCCACCGCCAGGAGCAGATAGGAACCCAGGAGCAGCACCACAAGGAACATGTACTGCAGCACGTGGCTGGTGAACTTGGCCAGCAGATATGAGAATGCGCTGACCGGACCGTAGGACAGCAACTCGACCGTACCCTGTTCCCGTTCGCGCGCCACCGCCATCGCCGCCGAGGCGGCCAGATACACTGACAGCAACAAGACGCCGCCATAGAGCGAGACGGCGAACGGATCGCCGATCACCAGCAACCCGTCCTCCTGCACGCGGTGCAGGTCGTTTTGCAAGACGAACCCGGCCAGCGCAGCCGCGCCCGCCACGACCGCGTATGGCGCCAGGGCCGTGAGGGTGGAGAAGAGATCCAGCCGGATCATGGCGGCGGTCGGCCGGCCAGAGATGATCCAGGCTGAGCGAATCCGCGTTACGCCCCGTACCTCGGCTACGACACCCATCGCTCCACCGCCGCATCTGTCAGCGTGAGAAACGCTTCTTCCAGGGTGGGTTCGTGTGCGTGCATACCCACAATGACGCCGCCCGCGGCAGCGACGGCCTGGGAAATCATCCCACGGTGATCTGCGCCCGGGGCCACGGTTACGACCAGCCGCCGGCCGTTGGTCTGCGCATGCCGCACCACCGGCAATGTCAGCAACTGCGCATCCAGGTGCGGCACCGGCGCCTGCAGTTCCACCTCAAGAGTCGGATCCCGCCGCAGCAGGCCGCGCAGGGCCGGAATCGTGTCCTGCCGGACGAGGCGGCCGCGGTGCATGATGCCGACCCGGTGCGCCGTCTGTTCCACCTCGGAGAGCAAATGTGAGGAGATGAAGATCGTAACCCCACTGCGATTGAGCTCCAGCAGAAGATGACGCACATCCACGATGCCGTGCGGATCGAGCCCCGAGACCGGCTCGTCCAGCAGCAGCAGTTCGGGTTCATGCAGCAGGGCTCGGGCCAGCGATAACTTCTGCTTCATGCCGCGGGAGAAGTCGCGGGCCCGGAGCGTTCGAAACTCCAACAGCCCCAGCCGGTCGAGCAGCGCTTCGATGCGCGCGGCCGGAGTCGCGATCTCATACAGATCTGCGAAGAAGCGGAGATATTCGTCCGCCGTAACGTGGTCATAGATGTAATCGTGCTCCCCGACCACGCCGATGCGCCGCTTCACGGCCAGCGGATCATCCTCCAACGGCCGCCCCCAGAGGTAGATCCGCCCGGCCGTCGGTTTGAGGATGCCGAGCACCATCAACAGCGTCGTGGTTTTGCCGGCGCCGTTTGGACCGAGGAACCCGTAGATCTCCCCAGGTTCCACCCGCATCTCCAGGTCGCGGACCGCCACAAGGCCGTCGTAGCGTTTGGTCAGCTGCTCGGTGCGAACAACGGGCTCGGTCATGCCGGGTGGCGGGGCGGTCAGGCGGGCACGCGGTATCCGGCGACGCGCTCGAGGTAGAGATCCAGAATCCCCTGCGCATCCACGTTCAGGCACACGCGCAGATTTGGCGCCATCTTCCATTGATTGCGAAAATCGGCGATGGTCTGCCCCAGCGCGCGCTCGCTGTCGGTGACAACGTCCACATAGAGCTCGCGGATTTCAAACAGGGCGGGACGGATGGCGGCCACGACGGCGGTCGGGTCGTGCACGTAGAAGCCATCGATCCCGACCATCCGCTTATAGGCGCCCAGGTAGAATGGTGTGATCTTTGTGATGAGGTCCGTGACCGGGGTGTGCGCTGCGGCAAGCCGCTGGAGGTAGGCCGGCGTCATCGTGACCTTGTGTGTCACATCGAGGCCGACGAGTGTGACCGGCCATCCGGCATGGAAGACGATGCGTGCCGCTTCGGGGTCGTTGTTGATGTTGGCTTCCGCCACCGGCGTCGCGTTTCCCCGGGTGGCCACGGCTCCGCCCATGACGATCACTTCGCGCACCCGGCGTGGCAGGCGCGGGTCGACGCTTACCGCCAGCGCGAGGTTGGTGAGGGGGCCGAGTGCGATGAGGGTGAGTTCTCCCGGCGATGCGGTGATACGCGAGATGAGAAAGTCGACCGCGCGCCGGTCGGGGACCGGGCGGGCACCCGACAGCCCGGTTTCGCCCAGGCCGTCCTGGCCGTGCACGGTGGAACCGTGACCGTGGTAAGGCCGCGCCAGCGGTTTGTCGGCGCCGACGGCCACCGGGATGTCCTCATGGCCCGCGATTTCCAGAATTGTCAGCGCGTTGCGGGCGCATTGCTCGACGCCCACGTTGCCGCGTACGGTGGTGAGCCCCTCCACCCGCAACTCCGGGGAGGCCAGCGCCAGCATGATGGCCATCGTGTCGTCGATACCCGGGTCGGTATCGATAATGACGCGGCGCACTTCGCTCACAACGGGTACCCCTTCCTATCTGTCATTGCGAGCCGTCCTCATCTGTCATCGCGAGGCCCACTCCCGGTCTGTCATTGCGAGGGGGCATAGCCCCCGAAGCAATCTCCTCCTCCGAGGAGATCGCTTCGCTCCGCTCGCGATGACGGCGTGAGCCAATCAATCATTGCGAGCCTATCCTCATCTGTCATCGCGAGGCCCGCAGGGCCGTGGCGATCTCCTTGACCGGGATTGCTTCGTCGCTTCGCTCCTCGCAATGACGGCCTGCTACCCCTTCAAACCCGACATCACCACGCCCTTGACGTAGTACCGCTGCATCAACAGAAAGAGCACGATGACAGGAACGCTGGCCAGGACCGAACCGGCGAAGATGCGGCCCCAGTAGACCTGCGTCTGCGTAGTCTGCTGCGCGATCGCCACCTGGATCGTCTGCAGATCTTTGCTCCCCACCGCGATGAGCGGCCAGTAGAACAGGTTCCAGATGAACTGGAACTCCAGCAGCGCGGTGGTGACCAGCCCCGGGACGGCGTTGGGGACGATGACGTGGCGCAGCACGCCGAAGTGTGATGCGCCGTCGATGATCGCCGCCTCGTCCAGTTCCTTGGGGATCTCCCCGAAGAATTGCACGAGGGCGAAGATGACGAACGGGCTCGCGTACCAGGGCAGGATGAGGGCCCAGTAGCTGTCCTGCAGGTGCAGGGAGCGGACCACGATGTACAGCGGCACCATCACGGCCTCAAATGGGATCAGCAACGTAGCGATGACAAACAGGAACAAGAATCCTTTGCGCGGAAAGTCCAACCGGGCGAAGAAGTACGCAGCCATCGTGTTGAAGACCAGCGAACTGGCGACCACACCCGCCGAGACCAGGGTCGTGTTGAGCAGCGCCCGCCCGAAGTTCAGGCCGAAGGACTTCCCCTCTGGTGAAATCCCGAGGACGTCCAGGAAATTCTTCAGCGACCACTCTACCGGCACAAACGTCCGCACCGTTAGTGGATAGGTGTACTGGAAGATCTCCACCTCGCGGCGCAGGCTGCCCAGGATCATCCACAGGAAGGGCGTGACGTAGATGACCAGCACCACCGCGCCCAGCACGTAGAACCAGGTCTGCTGCATGGCGGACTGCAGCCACCGCGTGAAGCTCGTCGCCCCAGGGACAGGAACGCGCTCGACCAGAACCGCCCGCTTCAACATGTGTCGCCCGTTGTCATCGCGAGGCCCCGCCTCCCGTTGTCATCGCGAGCCCCGGTTCCTATTCTGTCATTGCGAGCCCCGAAGGGGCGAAGCAATCTCCTTGATCGGAGATCGCCACGCGCCTTTGGCGCTCGCGATGACGGCATTCTAGTACTCCACTTCCGACCGCAGCAACCGCATCTGCACGGCGCTCACCACGAGAAGAATGGCCAGCGTCACGGTGGACATCGCCGCGGCATAGCCCATGTCCTGGAACAGAAACCCGTTCTGGTAGATGTAATAGACGATGACCTTGGTCGCGTCCAGCGGCCCGCCGTGGGTCATCGTGTATACCGGCACGAACACCTGAAACGAGAAGATTGTCTGTGTGACGACGACGAACATCAGGACCCGGCGGAGCAGCGGCAGGGTGATGCCCCTAAACTGCTGCCACCCGCTGGCTCCGTCGATCCGCGCGGCCTCGTAGAACATGTCCGGAATGCCCTTCAGGCCGGCCATGAGGATGATCATGCTGAAACCGATCTCTTTCCAGACCATCATGATGACAATGGCGGCGAGCGCGAGATCGGGGTTGGAGATGAACGCGATGCGCGGCAATCCGACGCTGGTAATGATGCTGTTGATGAGGCCCAGCTGCACGTGATACATCAGCGCCCAGATGACAGAGACAACAACGATCGAGGACACGACGGGTGCAAAAATTGCGGAGCGGACGACCGCGGCAAACCGGTTCTCCCTGGCCAGGAACAGAGCCAGCCCCATGCTGAGCGCGATCTGTGCAGGGACTTTCGTGACGACGTACGCGATCGTGACCTGCAGTGATTTCCAGAAGATGGGATCCTGCAGCATCCGGACGTAGGCCTGCAGCCCAATGAACTGCCCGTAACCGCCGAGCAGGCTGTACTGCCACAGGCTGCTGCGAATGGCTGCCAGGATCGGTAGGTAGCGGAAGACCGCGAAGTTGACAAGCGCCGGGATCACAAACAAGAGGGCAATAGCGTGGCCGCGCCGGCGGGTTGTCCACCAGCGCCGTGTCTGGGGAATGGCTTGAGCCGCGACCGCGCTCACGTCAGTGTGCTGTGAGAGTGTGGACCGGGGCCGCCGCAGCGGCAGCCCCGGTCCGGACCCGCTACTTCCATCCCTTATATTTGGCGACCAGCTGCTGCGCGCGCGCAGCGCCCGCCTTCATCTGCTCGGCCACGTTCGCGCCGGCGATGATGTTAAGGCTGACTTCTGCGAACACCTGCTGGTACTCGGTGTAGCCCGGAGTCTGGATTCGAGGAACACCGATCTTGTTCATCGCCTCGACCCAGATAGCCTGCGATGCCCCAGGCTTGTACTCTGGGAGCGTGTTCAGCAGGGCGACGTTGGCGGGCAGCTGGCGGAGGTGCTTGTACCAGATGCGCGCGCCCGCGTCGCTGCTGGCGAACTTCACATACGCCACGGCCTCGTCGAAGTGCTTGGTGTTGGGGGAGATCCCGTAGTGCCAGCTCCCGGTGTGGCAGAGCTGGGTCTTAAAGTACGGGATGCCGGTCACGCCCCAGGGGAACTTCCCCTCGCCGTACAGCCGGTTCAGCTCGCCGATACGGTTGTCCGGCGTAACCATGAACGCAGACTTCTTCGTCTCGAAGATCTGCGGGATGGCCTCGATGGGGGTCACCTTGTACTTGCGGTGGAGGTCCTGGTAGAACTGCATCGCCTCGATGGATTCCGGCGTATCCATGTAGCCGACAAAGGTGATGCCGTCAGGCCCCACGCCGTTGTACGTCGGGCTGCCCTTCTCGCCATTGGACCGGCGGAAGATGCCGTGCTCGTAGTCACCGACCCATGTGCCCTGACCCCAGCGCAGCCCCCACACCGACGGGACGCTCGATCCCGACGGGCGCGTGGTGGTCTTCTGCCAGGCCTTCAGAGCTTCGGCCATCGTCCAGCTCTTCCCCAGCGTCTGCGGCGGCTTGATCCCCGCGGCGTCGGTCATCTGCTTGTTGTACATCAAGAGCGAGCAGGACTGCATCATCGGCGGGCCATACAGCACGCCGCGGTAGCTGCCCTCCTCGAGGGACTGGGGGAGCCACTGCTTTTTCTCCGCGTCGGTGAAGAACTTGTCGAGTGGAATGAGGCTGCGGTAGAACGCATAGTGCTTCATATCCGGGCCGTCGGACTGCACCATGTCCATATCTGACCCGGCCGCTACCGCGCTCTCAATCTTCGGGAACAGATCCTGGAAGGGAACGGTCTCAAATGCAATATCGACATACGACCACTTGCCGCCGTCGATCTTGCGGAACTCGTCGAGGATTTCCTTCCAGGCGTTGATCTGCGCGTCGTCCGTAATCGCCAGCAGCTTCAGGACGACCTTCGGCTTCTGCGCCACCCGCGACAACGGTGACGCTGCTGAGAGTTGCGATGGCGATGCCTGCACTGAAGTCAGCACTCCAGCAAACAAGGACGCCACCACGACGACGACCAGCAGGACGGTAAGCCCTGCCCACATCCGAGCCCACATCGCGTCTATCAGCCTCCTTCGATGGCTGAGTGTGAAACCAGCCCTGTCCCGCTCACCTCCTTTCTTCTGTTACAACCCGGGCGGCCTGGCCGCGCTGTGCCACGGCGGTCAGCCCCCGCGCCACGTCGGCCAGGCGCAGGGTGTTGGCACGCTCTAAGGACTCGTAGAGCTCTTTCGGCACCGCCCGGAATCCCCGCAGCGCACCGGCCATGCTTCCCGCGATGATCGCCACGGTATCGGTGTCATCGCCGATGTTCACGCCGCCGACGATCGCCTGCATCGGATCGCCTCCCGCGGCGACGAAGATGCCGACTGCTGCGGGAACGGCTTCGGCGATGTGCAGGCCGCTGCCGACGTGGGCGTGGATCTCCTGGATCGTCTCGATCACGTCGCGCCCCCGCGCTGCGAGCGCGACGGCGATCTCCATGCGGCGGATGACCGACGGCCCGGCCACCACGCGGCCTTCCCGGCGGCCGATCTCCTCACCCCGCCGCGCGCCCCAAAATGCAGATTGCACGACGCTGTAGACATCGGCGTCGGCCGTGACCGCGCGGGCGATGCCCGCTGCGACCGCGGATGCGCCGGAGATGGCCAGTTGGGTGGCGTGCGTGGGCAGACACATCGTGACGGCATCGCGGACCGCGCCCTCGAGATCGCCGGGATGCGCGAGGCCGGCGGGCGCGATACGCATCGCGGCGCCGTTGGAGGTGCCGAGGCTGGTCAGCCTTCCCTGCCGGCCCACCACGCGCGGATCGGTGCCTTTGCGCAGCTCCTCAATCGCGGCCCGCGTCGTCGGTCCCGCGAACCGCCGGAACGCCTCCGGATCGTCCGCCCACTTCAGCAGTTGCTTCACGACGCCCTCGACGGTGAGCGACCCGTTGCTCTCGATGATGGCCTGCGCCATCCTCACCATCTGTCCGGAGTCGTCGGTGATTTGCCCGGCCTCGCGGCCGCCGGAAAACGGGCTGTCCGGCGGCGGCTTCCGGAACTCGCGGACGGGCCCGCCGAAGAGGGTGACGATCTCGCTGAAGCTGCGCTGCTCGGTGGCGGCGCCCATCGCGTCGCCGATCGCGCCGGCGGCCAGACTGCCGAGGATACGGGCGTAGAGATCGATCACGTGTGTGCTCCCATGTGACGGAGTACTCCGATGCTGCCGGGGCCGACCACGCCCTCTTCTGTGACGTAGGCTTCCACAAACTCACCGGGCGTCAGCTCGAAGAACTTGTTCCACACCGTGACGCCGCGAGGAGGCTTCCACCCCTGCGTGAGCTCTTCGGGTGACCGTTCACCCAGGATGGGCGGATGCCCCTCGACGGTGCGCGGGTCCACCTTGGTGGTCTCCGCCGCAACGTACAGGGGGACTCCGAAGTAACTGGCGGAGAGAGCCAGTAAGAAGGTGCCGGTCTTGTTCACAAACGCGCCGGAGGGCAGGATGGCGTCGGCGCCGACTAGCGCGACGGTCGCGTCTTTCACACGCGACGCCATCGCCGCGTCCGGGATGAGTTGAGACGTGAAGCCGATCTCTGACGCCGCCTCGAGCGTCCGCCGTCCTTCGAGCAGCGGCCGGGACTCCGTGGCGATGATCCCGATGTTTTTTCGCTGGCGAGCCACCGCCCTCAGCGTCCGGAGCACGGAATCACTCAGACTGTGCGTCATCACGATCGCGCCTTCTTGAATCACGTTGGCTCCGTACTCGGCGAGCCGGTCCAGTCTCTCTTCCGACCCACGGATCTCTTCGCTGGCCCAGGTCTGGAAGGCGGCTTTGATTTCTTCCGGCGTCGCTCCCGTGCTGATACGTTCCTCCAGCAGCTGCGCCGCGCCGCGGGCCGCCGATGCCACGGTGGCCATGACAGGAGTGAGGCGCAGCAACTCCTTTCCCGTGCTCTCCAGTCGTGCGCGCAGTTCCGCATGGTTGTGGCCGTCGCACTCCTCCACGGCCAGGGCCAGCGCCTGCACGGCCGCCCGGCCGATGGCGCTCCCGCCTCGCACTTCCATCGCGGCAATGCGGTGGATGATCTCCTGCGCTTTCATTGTGCTGCCTGGCGCGGTGGTGTTAGCCGCACCACGTACCGATAAATGTCCGAACGGATCACCGATAGCGCGTACTCGATCGGCCGGCCGCTGCTGAGCACGCACACCCGGTTCATGACCAGGACGGGGTCACCGGGGCGAACGCCGAGCAGCTTGGCCTCGCGCTCGGTGGCGCGCCGGGCAAACATCTCGTCCTGCGCTCTGGCGATATGAATCTCGTAGCGCGTCCGGAGCAGTGCGTAGAGCGAGCCGGATGTCTCGAGTAGCTCTGCGGTGAATCCCGGGACATCGCCGGCCGGGATGTAGGAGATGCTGAAGTTGACCGGATGTCCGTCTCCGGTGCGGACGCGTTCGATCCGGACTACCTGGGCGTCAGGAGGGAGTTGGAGCGCCGCGCCTACCTCGAGCGAGCAGCGACCACCCGACACGCGTACGTCCCCGATGCCGGGCTGCAGCCGCTGCGACCGCAGGACGTCGGAAAAACTCATCAGCACGTCGCCGGCCTGCCGGATCGCCGGCTTGGCGACCATGATCCCTTTGCCGCGGACCGAAAGCAGCGTGCCTTCGTGGAGCAGCGGGCGCAGCGCTTCTCGCAGGGTAGTGCGGCTGACTCCATACTGCTGCAGGAGCACCCGTTCCGGGGGGAGGAAGGCGCCCGGTGCGAGCTGTCCTCCGGCGATTTGCCGCTCAAGCTCAGCGCGGAGCTGGTAGTACTTCGGAATCGGAGGGGCCTGAGCAGGCCACGTTCCTACCTCAGCCTCAGGTTCCAGGTGGACCAGAGGCCGGCTCCGGGCATGGGCACGGGAAGATGACATGTCAGGATGCCAGCATGATAGGTTGGATTGGCTGAGGCTTCTAGGTGAAATCCTTGTTTCCCTCTCCCCCTAAGGGGGGAGAGGGTAGGGCGGCGCCCCGAACCCAAGCCCCGCACCACTCGCTACGCTCGGGCACGGGGCAGGCTCCGCGCGTGGTTCGGGGTGAGGGGGTTGTCATTGCGAGGAGCGAAGCGACGAAGCAATCTCTTTCAGCGTCGGCGACCCTCGTAAATAGATCGCAGGGCAGCGAAACTGCTTACTTCGCCGCGCTTGATCTGAGCGGCAGACTCCTTGAGGGCATGCTGGAATTCCTTGTCGCATTTTTCGGCAGCAATCTCCAAGCTCTCGTTCATGGTATCTGACCTGTTCATGGTTGATCCGCTCAGTCTATGATGACACAGAAACATGCGCTGGTCTTCCTAAATTGGGTAGATGCAGTCTGACCCTAAACCCACCCCGGGGATGCTGGCAAGGAGAGAAGCGGGAATAATCAGGCAAAAGAGATCACTCTGTCATTGCGAGGCCCGTAGGGCCGAAGCAATCTCCTAGTTCCGGGAGGCCTGCCGTGAGCGATCCCGTCTACATCTCGAAGGTCAAGGTCATCCAGGAGAAGCGCCCTAAGCGTCGCGCCTACCTCGCTGGGTTTAAAGAACCCATCTACTTCGGCGTGCACTCCGAAGTCGCCGACTTCTACAAGATGACCCCGGAAGAGGAGCTCCCGGCCACCCTCGACTACCTCGTCGCCTCCGCCGCCGGTTGACTCACCGGCACCCTCGCCGGCGCGCTGGAAGCGCGTGGGATACCCAGCCACCCCGACAAACTCTGGACCGAAGCGGAGGGCACCGTCAATGCCCCCGAAGGGGTCCTGAAGCTGACGGATCTCCGGGTCAAATACCACCTGAAGATCCCCAAGGGCAAGCGCGAGGAAGCCGAACGAGCTATCTCTGTCTTCGAACGTCGCTGCCCCGTCGCCCAGACCTTGAAGGGCTGCGTCACTATGGAACACTCCGCCGAGATCCAGGAGGAGTGATCATGCAGTCATCGCGAGGCCCGTAGGGCCGTGGCGATCTTCTTGTGCAAGGAGATTGCTTCGTCGCTTCGCTCCTCGCAATGACATTATGTTGTCATCGCGAGGCCCGCAGGGCCGTGGCGATCTCCTTGCCCGAGATTTGTTTCGCCCTTCAGGCTCGGAATGACAAGCTTGCCTGGTCCCGGGGTTCCCTAGTCCCGGTCCCTGTTCTATGCGGGTTTCCGTCCCCAGACCTGCGTCACCGTAAAGCTCAGCGAGAATCTATCCGGATCGTTGACAATCCTTTCACACTCCGCCATGAGCTTGTCCAACTCTGCCTCCGTCGCCAGTTTCCCCTCGACGATCCTTTTGCGCAGCGACGTCGCGAACTGAACCGGCAGCCGCATGTAGGGATTCTTGTCCTGAAGCGCGATAACCGCCGCCCTGATCCGAACGTCACGAAGGCCGGCCTGTCGCAGCATGCTGAATGTCCGCGTACCGGCGTTGAAATCGCCTCCGCCCGCCGAGAACGTCGCAAGGATGATCTCTTTGAGCCTCATCCACGAAGAGTTTGGAGGGTACGAATTCCAGGATGCGGCGTCGGGCTCTTGGATCGCGATGGTTCCCCCTGGGCGGGTTAGCGCAATCATCTCGCGCAGCAGGCCCGCGTCGCGGCCCACAGGAGCAAAGACGAACCGGACGTGGGTGAGGTCGAAAGATTCGCGAGGAAGCTTTGTGTTGTAAGCATCCTGCTCAAGCACTTTGACGTTCTTTAGATTCTCACCGGTGACGTATGCTCGCGCCGCGTCCAGTTGCTTGGCGTCCATGTCAACGCCGGTCACTTCACCCTTCGGGCCTGCCCGGCGACTCAGAGGCCCGAGGATGCCCATGGCGCCACAGCCGAGGTCAATGCACCGCCATCCCGGAGCAACACCGATCATCTCGAGCATGACTTCGACTTC
>VBAL01000118.1:0-1434 GCA_005888595.1 Candidatus Segetimicrobium genomatis | reverse complement strand
GCTCCACCCGCAAGCAGATACTCCCTTGGTTCCGACACTTCCGGCTCTCCCTAGTCCCGAGTCCCTAGTCCCGCAGTTGTCATCTAGTAGGTCCTTTCGGCGGAGCAAGCAAGATGGGCAGGGGTAGCCGCGCGCCGATTTTCTTCCACCCGCCCAATGACCTCCACACCGTCAACCCCAGCGCGCCGGCTCCCAGCACCATGGCCACCAGCCGGACAATCCAGCCGAACGGAATCGAAAAGAGCAGGGCCAGAATCAGCGTTCCGATGGCAACCATCAGGTGGATTGAGACCGGACGCACTTTCCTTCGCCCAATCGGCGAAAGAAGCACCCTCCCGATGGCGGCCGCTACAAACATCTGCGACGGGTAGACTACCGCCGCAAGAAGGAGCATCACAGTTACGGCCAGCGGGATGCCGATCAGGGTAATCGCGAGCGCGAGCGCGACAAGCGGAACCACCACCAGCAAGATAAAGCCGGTGAGGATGCTGAGCGGAAATCGCCGGAGCACGCTCTGGGTAGCCTCGCGCGATCCTTGCGGCGCGAGCGTAACGACGACGAGGCCGACCAGCAAGAGCCCAGCGCCCTCCCAGACCCGCAAGAGGAAGTCGATGGGCATGCCATACACCAGGTACTCCGGCTGCGGAGGGCGAGGCACTCGCTCAAGCCTGCCCGTGATCTGCGCGCCCGGGCGGACGTCAATGGGCTCCTCGGCCGAATAGCGTACATCGCCATTGATCCTGGCCGTCGGCAAGATCGTCAATCGCCGGGCGTCCACCCGCAGTCCTTTCCCGATCTTGCCGCCGATCACCACCGTGTCTCCCACCACCCGCGCGTACCGTCCGATGTCTCCGGCCACGCGGACTTCCTGTCCCGCAGCGAGGAGGTCGCGCCCGATGCGGACCTGCTGTGGAACAGAGATCTCCTGGGCTGCGACGATCACGTCGATGCCGACCGTGCCGACGATGTTGATCGATTGCCCCGCCGCCCGGACGGTTCGGCCGATAATGCCGCCGATCCGTACATCCTGACCGGCAGCCAGCACCCCGCCTGTAACTTTGCCGCCGATGGCAATTGACTGCCCAGCCGCCGCTACGTCCCCGTCCACGGTGCCGGCGGCCGTGACCAGCACTGTCTCTCCGGCCGCGTACAGATCGTCGCGGAGCGTCTCGCTGATCGTAATCGTCTCGCCGCTCTGAATCACAAACGCCGTCGCGGCTAGCGGAGACACGAGGACCAAAATTACCGCCAGGACAGCACTCCTGGTTAACAAGGCGCCTACCTCCTAAAACAAGGGAATCCAATCACGAGATTTCAATCTTTTCAGTCTGGTCCCTGGTCGTCATTGCGAGGGGCGCAGCCCCGTGATAATCTCGCCCTATTTTGTCATCGCGAGGCCCGCAGGGCCGTGGCGATCTCCTTTGCGCAGGTTGT
>VBAL01000129.1 GCA_005888595.1 Candidatus Segetimicrobium genomatis | reverse complement strand
CATGGTCGACGCCGAACTCGCCGGCGGTCGCCTGGGCCCGGTCCAGGTGGCGCGCACAGACCGCGGCGATCTGTGCCCCGGCCAGTCGCACTACCGGGTAGATGTTGGCCTTGGCGTGCCGTCCCGCGCCGATGACGCCGATCCGCGGCTGATCCACGCTCAGCAACCCCCGCTTAGCCACCCCAAAAATTCGCCCGAGCAAATTCTTGGGGACTCCCGCACAGGGTAGTGTGCCTCGGAGGAGGAAATTGTGGGATAGAGGGATTATCACCTGCCCACTTCTCGATTTCGCGGAGCCCGCGTCAAACGGATCGAGGATCCGAATCTGCTGGTAGGCCGTGGCACGTTTGTCGATGACGTGGCCGCCCCCGGCGTCTGGCACGCGATGGTGGTGCGCAGTCCGCATGCCCACGCGCGGATCCGCGGGCTACGCGCCCGCGGGGTACGGCCCCGCGCGAAACAGGTGGTGACCGCCCGCGACCTCGGCAAACCCATCGTGCTGCCTGGGGATATCGAGGGGGGCGCGGTGGCACCTCATCCGCTGCTGGCCGTTGATTACGTGCATTACGTCGGTCAGCCCGTGGCCGTGGTTCTGGGGAAGAGCCCCCAGGAGGCGGCGGACCGTGCCATGGAGGTGGTAGTGGAGTACGAACCGCTGCAGCCGCTCGTGGACGCCGAGGCGGCGCTGGATCGCCAGGCGCTGCTCCTCCACCGAAAGTTGCGGACCAACGTGGCCTACCGCGACTCGTGGAGACGCGGAGCGGTGGCCCGGGTCTTCGCGGCCGCGGATGTGACGATCTCGCAGCGCATCCATCAGCAACGCATCGCAGCCATTTCCCTGGAGGGTCGAGCGGTGCTGGCCGTGCCCCCGCAGAATCGTGACCGGACACTCACCGTCTGGTCCTCCACGCAGATGCCCCACGCGCTGCGTGACGCACTGGAGGAACGGTTACCGCTGCGGGGCGTGCGGGTGCGCGTGATTGCCCCAGACGTGGGCGGCGGTTTTGGTGCCAAGGGGACCATCTATCCCGAGGAGGTGCTGGTGCCGTGGCTGGCGCTCCGGCTCGGCCGGCCGGTGAAATGGGTGGAGTCACGCCGCGAGCACCTGCTGACCATCTGCCACGGCCGCAGTCAATTCGCCGATGTCGCGCTGGCCGCGTCGCGCGACGGTCGCATCCAGGGACTGCGGCTGCGTGTGGTGGCAGACCTCGGAGCCTATCTGATGTCCACGACCGCCGAAATTCCTCCGCTGACCCTGGAGATGGCGACCGGTCCCTATGCCATCCGCAACGTCGAGGCAGAGCTGGTAGAAGCGTATACCAACAAGGTTCCCACGGGAGCGTACCGTGGGGCGGGCCGCCCGGAGGCGGCATTCTACCTGGAGCGGGCCATCGACATTCTGGCGCGGACCCTTGAGCTCGACCCCGCTCTGGTCCGGCGGCGAAACTTCATCCCTCCCGAGGCGTTTCCGTATCGCGCGCCGTCGGGGTCCGTCTACGACAGCGGCAACTATGAGCGCGCGCTCGATCGCGCCTTGGATGTGAGTTCCTACTCGCAGTGGCGCGACCGCCAGGCCCAGGCCAGGCAGGCGGGCCGGTATCTTGGCATCGGGCTGTCCAGTTATGTTGAAACATGCACGTATGGTTCCGATACCTCCCGTGTCGAGCTCGATACGCAGGGGCGAGTCACCGTGTTCAGTGGGACCTCTCCTCACGGGCAGGGGGGCGCCACGGGATTTGCACAGATCGTGGCCGACGCGCTCAGATCAGTGTCGTTACCGGAGACACCGCGCGCATCCCGGATGGTGACGGGACGGCGGGGAGCCGGACGATGGTGGTCGGGGGGTCTGCGGTGCACCGGGCTTCTCAGCGCTTGAGGCAGATGCTCTTGGAACGCGCGGCGAAGCGGTTGGAGGCGTCTCCCAACGATCTGGTCTTTGCCGGCGGGCGCATCCACGTCGGCGGTGTGCCCAGCCGGGGCGTGGCGCTGCGTGAACTCGTAGACGCTCGGCGGAAGGTACTCCGGGCGAGCGGTCAGTATACGGTGCGGGGCTCGACGTTTCCGTTTGGCACGCATGTGACGGTGGTCGAGGTGGATCCGGAGACTGGAGCAGCCCGACTGCTGCACCACTTTGCAGTGGACGACTGCGGTGTGGTGATCAACCCGTTGCTGGTCGAAGGCCAGATTCACGGCGGGGTCGCGCAGTCTATCGGCCAGGTGTTGTACGAGGCTGCGGAGTACGATGCATCCGGGCAGCTGTTGACAGGATCGCTGCTGGACTACGCGATCCCGCATGCAGCGGCAATTCCCGTGATCGTCACCGCGCGCACGGAGACGCCCTCACCGCGCAATCCGCTCGGCGCGAAGGGCGTTGGGGAAGCGGGAACCATCGGCGCGATGCCGGCGGTGGCGAACGCCGTGATCGACGCCCTGGCGCCGTTTGGGGTGCGCCATCTCGACATGCCGCTCACCCCTGCCAAGATTTGGGCCGCGGCGCGGGGCAAGGCCGGGTAGGGTTTTTAGCGACCGACCCGGTACGCCACCAGGAGACCGTCGCGGAGCGGGACAATCGAGCTGATCCAACCAGGGTCGGAGGTGACCAGGGTGGTGAGCCGGCGGACCCCTTCGGTCTCTTCCGTCCGGTCGTTGGCGTCGAAGATCTGCCCGCGCCAGAACATGTTATCCACGATGAGCACTCCGCCGGGGCGGAGTTTCTCTGCGACCACCGGCAGCGACGCGGGATAGCCCTCTTTGTCGATGTCATTGAAAATGAGGTCGAACGTGCCCCCGGTACTGCGGAGGGTCTGCACCGCCTCCCCGACGTGATACTCGATGACCCCGTCGAAGCCAAGCGCGCTGAGGTGCTTTCGAGCGCGCTGTGATAGGGCCTCATCCCAAACGACGTGGTAGACGGTGCCTCCACCGTTCTCTTTCACCGCCCGCGCGAACCACGACGTGGAATACCCATACCCCGATCCCATCTCGAAGATCCGGCGCGCGCCGATCATCCGCGCCAGTTGATAGCAGAAATGCCCGGCGACGGGTCGAGTCTCCTTCGCGTAGGCTTCCATCGCCTGCATCTCGGGAGGCCGCGGGGGGATCAGCCGCTCAAGATACTGGTTGAGTTGAGGTGCCAGTAACCCACCGATCATAGGATCCTCCTCACATGTGACAGCCGAAACGGGCCTATGCAGCTAGTTCTGCGCGTTGGCGCCGGCCTCCCACGTCTCGACTGGCCCATGCGCCCGGTTCCGCTGTGGCCTGGGTTGGGGTTGTGGCTCGGAACTCACGCGGCGGATAGAGGGGCCCCGCTGCTGGCGGCGGAGATGTTTTGAGAGTTGAGTCCTCTTTTGAGGTTTCAGTCCTTTGGGAAAAAGAAAGCGTTAAGCGATGGACTTGCAGACCGCGCTGAATACGCTTCGCAGGAACTTGGGCCCATGGACGACCCAGCCAAGAAACCGGACTCTGAAACCCCAGCTGCTGGACCGCTGATCAGCAGTCTCCTGTCCGCCCGTCTGAGTCGACGGCAAATGCTCAAAGTGTCGCTCATAGGAGCCGGGGGTCTCGCGGCTGCGGTTGGAGGACTAGGTCAGCTGAAGCAGGTTTTTGCTGCCGTGCCGTCTAGTCTGGGCCGCTGGCTTCCGCTCGCCCCGAAGACCGCACCAAGCCCGCGTGCCGGTGCGGCGATGGCGTATGATGGCGGCCGCCGGCTGACTGTCCTCTTCGGCGGATTCAGTGGAGCGAAGGTAGATGCTGAAACTTGGACCTGGAACGGTCTTACTTGGACTCGTCACAATCCCCCGCTGAGCCCTCCGCCGCGGTCCGGGGCGAGCATCGCCTATCATCCCCGCAGTAATGCAGTTGTGCTGTTTGGTGGACAAAGCGCGAGCGGAGCATTCCTCGGGGATACGTGGATGTGGAATGGTCGCACTTGGACCGCAGTACGGGGTGGTGGTCCGCCTGCCAGGCACGGTGCTTGCATGGCGTTCGACCCTGCCACTGGCAGCCTCATCCTGGTGGGCGGCTTCACCCCTGCCAACTTCCTCAACGATACCTGGAGGTGGGATGGGAAGTCCTGGCGCGCTCTTGCGCCCGCTTCCAGTCCTCCCCGTGTGACTGGAGCCAGCCTGGCCTACAGCCCTATCATAGGCAAGCTCATCCTTTTCGGCGGCCGACGCGGGATGGGGGTCCCCGAAAGCGGGACAACTTGGGCATGGGACGGAACGAACTGGTCATACGTGCCGCTGAGCCCGTCACCGCGGCCGCGTGCGTTTGCCAGCATGGCAGCCGCACCCGGCGGATCCATACTCCTCTTCGGCGGCTTGAGCAACAGGTCTCTTCTCAGCGATACGTGGACGCTCACCAGCACATGGTCGCAAGATAGCCAGACGCCAGGTCCCCCGCCCCGAGCCTATGCGCCTCTGGTTTCCGATTCCTCTACTACTAATTCCTTGCTGTTGTTCGGCGGGCAATCGGATTCAGACTTCTTAGGTGATACCTGGGTATGGGTTTGAAGACTAGATCATCCCCTAAGTTTCCCCCTTCATCCGCGTAGACGAGAGGTAAGAGGCTATCGCAGTTTCGCCCTCGTGGTCCTGCGTTAGGTTCACGTTCTTGATCCACATCCCACTACTGCAAGTGCTCACGACCACGGGCAATTAGTAGTAAGCTCCGCCCGCGTGCTTACCAAACCGGGCATTCCACTGCAGGGAGCTTCTGCGCTATTTTCTTTTCGCAGGCCGGAGAGGGATGCTGCGCGAACACACTGATCAAGGGACCAGGATGCCGGGGGACCACGGGAACACGAAGACGGAGATTTTCCATGTTCGCCTGGTCCCCTGGTCCCTTGGCTCCTTGTGTCATGGGGGGGGTGTGAGATGGAACGATTGCAACGGCACGGAGGGACGGCGGGGTACGTCAGTGCGTTCTGCCTCCTCGTTCTCCTGATCCTGAGTTTTGGGGTCCCTGGGACCGGGGCGACATACGCCGATCCGGCCAGGGCCCTGGCCCAGATTGCCGGGGACCGGTGGCTGTGGAGACTCAGCAATCTGGCCGGCATCCTCGCCTCCGGGCTGGCGGTGGTCTTCACGATCGGCCTGTGGGTGCGTCTCCGCGAGCCGGCCCCGACACGGGCGACGGTCGTGCTCTATCTCGCCATCATCGGCCTGGGTGGATACGCCCTCTCCGGGTTCGTGTTATGGAAGGGCGGACTCGCGATGGCCAGCTTTCTGGCCAGGGATCAGGTCGCGGCCACTCACGCCTGGCTGGCGCTCGACTTCATGGCCCGCGGGGCCGCGGATGTGGGGAACGCCTTCGTGGGTGCCGCCTTGCTCATCGTGGGCTGGGCGATCGCGGACACCGGAGCGCTCAGCCGGCGGGTGGGCTGGCTGGCCGGGCTCACCGGCATCATGACGCTGCTGGTGATTCGACCGTTCGCATCCGTGGTTGAGATTTTGCAGGTTCTGCTGACCATTGTGTGGCTGGTCTGGGCGGGGAGTGAGTTGCGCAAGGCCTAGCTGAACGGATAGGTGAGCAGGAGCCGTGTTGGTCTGCACGAAAGCCCTCAACGCCTTATCCCAGAAAGGAGTCTGAGAGATGAAGGTTAGATACCGCATGATTTTTGCAATGGTGTTGGCGATCACCCTGGTGTGGCCTGCTCTTGGGCGCGGTGGCGCTCCACAAACAATTGCGTTTCTCACCGCCCCCTGGGGTGTGCCCCCCGATCAGGCGTTGCTGAAATCGTTCGAGGACCACAGCGGGATCACCGTGCAAATCATTTCCGCGCCGTCGGCCGAGATGTACACGAAGGTCCAGGTGGCGTCGGCCGGCCGGCGCGCGCCCGCCGATGTCATCTTCCTGACCGAAGAGGCGCCGTCGTTCATTGTGGCGCCGGGGTACATGGAGCCCCTCGACGCCCGCGTCGCCAAGAGCGCCGATCTGAACGCGGGCGACATCGAGCGGATGGATTTCTGGACAGTGGGCGGCAAGATTCAAGGGATCACGACGTACGTGCAAATGGTGATGATGGACTACAACGCCAAGCGGCTGCGGGCCGGCGGATTCAACGCACCGGCCGCGACGTGGGACGAACTGCGGCGGCAGTCCGTCGCGCTGAAGCAGAAGGGCGTGGATCAATACCCGATCGCGTTGGGGGCGATCGACTGGTCGTGGTTCTTGATGTCGCTCTCGGCCGGAGACCCGATGTTCGACGGTAGTCTGAACCCCGTCTTCAGTGACTCCGGGTCCCCCGCCCGGAAGGCCATGGCCATGCTGCTCGGCTTCTTTTCCACTGACAAGGTCATCACGCCTGATCTGCTGACGAAAGTGACGCCGCATGACGTCTTCATGGGTGGAACGGGAGTCTACCATCAGGCCTGGCAGGGTTCGCTGGCGGTCATGAACAACGCCAAGATTTCCAAGCAGGCGCCCGATGTGCAGTATCTGCTCATGCCCGAGCGTCACTTCACCTGGAGCCTGGACGCGGCCATCGGTTTGTCGCGATTCTCCGGGAAGAAAGACGCCGGGTGGGAGTTCATCAAGTGGTATGTCTCGCCTGAGAACCAGCGGGCCATCTTCACGGCGGTGGGCCTGGTCCCGTCCCGCAAGTCAGTACAGCAGGCGCTAAATGCAGAGGGCGCGATCCAGGGTTTCGGTGCCATGGCGGAGCAGGCGAAGTACGTGCACCAGCTGCCGCGAACGGTGAAGTGGTGGGGCCCGTGGACCCAGAGCGTGACGGAAGCGATCCGCAAGGCGGCCCAGGGCCAGCTCACGGCCGATGCGGCGGTGGACGCCGTCGCGAAACGCTGGAACGAACTGAAGGCGCAGTATAAGCAATAGGCTTGTTGCGGATTAGCACCCCAAAAATCACACTACGATTTTTGGGGACCCCGCCAATGCGAAGCGAGGAGCGGACTGCCTACCTGGCCATCTTGCCGGTCGGTCTGCTCCTCGTGTTGTTTGTCTATTACCCCGCGATTTCCACGTTTCTCCTGGGCCTGACCGACGCCAACCCGCGGGTGCAGGGGCTGGAGGGTAGCGCCCACTTCATCGGCCTGCGCAACTACGTCCAGACGCTGGGATCGGGCGAGTTCTGGGCGAGTGTCTGGCGGACCGTCCTGATTGTCTTGATGGTGTTGCCCCTGGAGCTCGTCATCGGCCTGGCCGCCGCGATGATCCTCAACGAGCAATTTCGAGGCCGTGCCATGCTGCGCACCATCGCCATCGTGCCATGGATGCTGCCACCGCTGGTCAATGGCTTCATGTGGTCATGGATTTTGAACGGAGACTATGGCGCGCTCAATGGCCTCCTCTATCAACTGCACCTCGTCTCCAGCTACCATCACTGGCTGGCGTCGCCATCGGCGCAGTTGTTCTGGGTGGCGGTGGCGCAGGTGTGGACGCGGTTTCCCTTTGCCATGGTGGTGCTGCTGGCCGCATTGCAGTCGATTCCCCAGGACGTGGTCGAAGCGGCACGTGTCGATGGGGCGCCACCGGCGCAGGTCTTCCGGTCGGTGACGTTCCCGATGCTCCTGCCGGCGTTCACCGTGGCGCTGGCCGTGGAGTTCATCGTCACGTTCCAGATCTTCGATGTGATCTGGTCCCTGACGGCGGGCGGCGCGGCCGGCCAGGTCATCAATCCGTTCACGAAGGCCGTCATGATCTTAAACTACGAGGTGGTGTTTAGGAACCTGGACCTCGGCCTGGGTTCCGCCGTCGCCTACTTGATCCTCGTGCTGTCGATGGGCGTCGGGTACATCTTCGTGCGCATGCTCTACGAGCGAGGCGCGTGAGATGACTCTCTCCCGCTTCTTGCGGCGCATCGTCTTCTGGCTGGCGGCGGCGGCGCTGGCGCTGTGGAGCCTGGGACCGGTCTATTGGATCGTGGTCAGCAGTATCTCCACGCGGATCGAGCTGTACAGCGTTCCGTACAAGCACTGGATCCCGCAGTCGCCGACGCTGCAAAACTACGTTGACGTCTTCACCACCGGCCCCAAGTATCGAGCTGGAGGGTTCCTGCCATCGGCGACGCTGCTCTACTCCGGCGTGCGCAACAGCGTCGTCGAGGCGCTGCTGGCCGCGGCGTTGCTCAGCCTGCTGGCCTCGCTCGCCGGTTATGCCTTTGCCCGGTTGAACTTCCGGGGCCGGTCCTTCCTGTTTTTCATGATGCTCCTGCTGGTGCCGCTGCCGATCTGGGTCTCGCTCATCGCGCTGTTTCAGCTGATGAGCGTGCTGGGACTGATCGATACCAAGCTCGGCCTGATCTTGCTGTTTGTGGCCTATGGTGCGCCTCTGTACGTGTGGTTGATGCAGACGTACATCCGGGCCACGCCGCGGGACATCGAGGAGGCGGCCCTGATCGATGGCGCGTCCCGCTTCCGGGCCCTGCGCACCGTCGTGCTGCCGGTCGCGCTCCCCGGGTTGGTCTCGGTGTTCCTCGTGGCCTTCCTGACGGTGTGGAACGCTTTTCTCATCCCGCTCATCTTCACGAACTCCGAAAATGCTCAATCGCTCACCGTGGTGCTATCGCTTTTCATCGGACAGTACGAAGTCGCCTGGGAAGCGATGTCGGCGGCTGCGGTGGTGACGATGATCCCTCCGGTCGTGATGGCCCTGTTCTTCCAGCGTTATGTCGTGCGCGGGCTGGCCCTCGGAGCCGTGCAATAGACGATGCCGTCGGCTCACGCGGGGGTGTCCGTTCGCAGTATGACGCTGGAACAGAAAGTCGGGCAGATGTTCATGCTGGCTTTTGCCGGCTCGACGGCCAAGGATGCCGCCGCTCTGCTCCGCGATCATTATGTGGGCGCGTGCTACCTGAGCAACGACAACTTCGTCGATCCCACGCAGGCGGCGGCGCTGGCGGCCGAGCTACAGGCGCTGGCCAGCGCGGGCTCCGGGATCCCGGCGCTGCTGGCGACGGATCAAGAGGGTGCGTGGGCGGTGCTCACTCCGCACAGCTGCCCGGGGCCCGGCAACATGGGCCTCGGGGCGACATGGTCTGTGGAGGATACGCGTGAGATGTACTCGGTGTTCGGCCAAGAACTGCGTGCCGCCGGCCTCAACGCCGACCTCGCCCCGGCGGCCGACGTGAACAGCAACCCGTTGAATTCCATCATCGGGATGCGTTCGTTCGGCGAGGACGCAGAGGCGGTGGCCCGGCATGTGCGCGCCGGGGTGGCCGGGTTGCATGCCGCTGGGGTCATCGCAGCGGCCAAACATTTCCCCGGGCACGGGGATACCACCATCGATACCCACC
>VBAL01000315.1:1020-2764 GCA_005888595.1 Candidatus Segetimicrobium genomatis | reverse complement strand
GATTGGCATCCCTTGCGGACGGATTGTTCGACTGAAACGTGATGCCATAGCAACTCCCACCATGACTTACCCACACGCCGGCCAGGTAGGAGGCCTCTGTGCCACTAGGCGTGAAATTGACGACGTAGCGGGTCGTTGACACGCCGTCCAGTGTGATCGGGGATTGGCGAATGGCCATGCCGGACGCCCAGGACGGGGCGCACGGTTCGGTTTGATTCAGCCCGATGGTGATGGTTTCATAGACCCCGCTTGCGCTCATTTGGAGGGGAGCGCCGACATTTTCGTTCGAAAAGTATTTCTGCGTGTCAGGCGCTCCATGATTAGGCACGTCGTACCAGCTGGTCGGATAGTCAATGGAGTAGCCCCAGCGGGCACTGACGTAGGTCTTCCACCCGGGTTGAGGATTGCGGCCGAGCTTGGGTGGTGACAGCCATGAAAACAACCTCCTTGGGCGCGACGACTACGCGGTCAAGGATACCAATGCCTCGATAGCGCGGTCGTGGGACAGGGAAGTTGAAACCCCCTCCCCCGTAAACGGGGCAGGGGGAAAGTCTGGTGATGCCCGAAGGGGCTGCCCGATTGCCCCCGGAGGCAGAATCCCGTGCCTAGGCATCCGTCCGATAAGTCCTTGTCGCTAAGGGTGAGCGCCCGGAGACTGAACCGACAGCGGTCATGAGAGTGCGGCGGCTCGCTCTGCTTTTCCTGCTGACGCTGATGGCGCCAGCTATCGTCGCATGGCCGCCGGGCGCGCTGGCGGCCAGTGCCGCCGTGCCCGGAATCACCCTGCTCTCGACCAGCCAGTGGTACGAGGTCATCGACAGCGGCACGAACCAGCGCGCCTATCACCTGGTGGGCGAGGTGCGCAACGATAGCGGGGGCACCGTCACCGGCATCCAGCCGCGCTTGAACCTGTACGACGGGACCCCAGGTGCGACGGGAACCCACTCGCTTGGGACGAGTTCCACGGTGACCACGATCCGAGTCCTGGCACCGGGCGAGCGCTCGCCATTCGAGGCCCTCCCACCGGCGGGGTATAAGGCCTTCGACGTCGCGCAACCAATTCCGTTCGCCACCTCGGTGGGCCAACCGGACCATAACTTCGTCACCACCCTCGATACCTGCCCGCCGTTACCGGACTGCCAGGGTCACCTGAGTGGGAGTGTGCAGAACCCCATCAGTGCGCCGCCGGTGCAGCGGGTCCAGGTCGCCTTCACCTTCTACGACAACGCCGGGGCGATCGTCGCCCAGAACCGGTGGGACGTTACCAACGCCGCCGGCAACACCAACCTGGCCCCGGGGGAGACGGGCCATTTCGCGCTGGACCGAACCGGCGAACCGGCGTGGTCCACCAAGGCGCTCGTCGTCGAACCCGATTACCCGATCGACGTCAATCCCTCATCGCTGAATTTTGGCAAGCAGCGGCTCGGCACCACGAGCACCGCGCTGGACGTCGCCGTCTTCAATAACGGGTCCGATCCCGTGACGAGCTTGAACGCGTCGGCGTCGGGCGACTTCGCAGTGGGGGGCGTCAGCTGCACCCCGAGCGGCACCACGATCCCGCCCTTCTCCGGCTGCCACGTCAGCGTCACGTTCACACCGAGCGTGGTCGGCAAACGAACTGGCTCGCTGACGGTAAGCGAGAACGCGGCCGGTAGTCCACAGACGATTCCGCTCGAAGGCACCGGAGCGGCCCCGATCCTGACGATCAATCCGACCAGTCTCAGCTTCGGATCCCAGGGGGTCG
>VBAL01000315.1:0-1007 GCA_005888595.1 Candidatus Segetimicrobium genomatis | reverse complement strand
ACTGGGAACGACACGCTGAACATCAGCGGGTTGAGCACCAGTGGCGACTATTCGTCCAGCGCGTGCCCGGCGTCGCTCAGTCCCGCGGGCACCTGTACGGTCTCGGTCACCTTTTCGCCGCTGGCGGGCGGTCCCCGAAACGGAACACTCACCATCACGGACGATGCCGCGGGCAGCCCGCACACCGTGTCGCTCAGCGGCACCGGCCTGGGCCCGGGCGTCGCCTTCAGCCCGCCTGGTCTCGATTTTGGCGCGGTCAGCATGGGATCGACGAGCGCCGGCCGGACCGTGCAGCTGCAGAACTCGGGCAGCGCGCCGTTAGTCATCAGTGACATTTCGGCGAGCGGCGACTTCAACGCGAGCGACTCCTGCCCCCGCGGGCCGGCAACACTCGCCGCCAGCGCCAGTTGCACGATCACGGTCACGTTCACGCCGACGGCGCCCGGTACCCGCAACGGAACGCTCACCGTCACGGACAACGCGGGTGACAGCCCGCAGCTCTACGGATTGAAGGGCCTGGGCGCCAAGGCCACCTATACGGCGGTGATCACCAGCCAGGCGAGCCTGACCGGCAGCGATGGCGTCACCTGGCAGCCCATCGACCCGCGCCTGGCAATCACGATCAAGCTTCCGGACACCGAGGCCGCGCTCCTCAGCGGGAATGCCGACCTGTGGACCGCGAGGGCCGGCGTCAACCAGGACCTCGGGATCACGGTCAGTGTCGGCGGCGGTCCCGACACGCTGCTCTTTTGGAAAGAGTCCGGTGGGTTTGCCGGGACCTACTCACCCAACGCCGCATTCGTCCATGGGACGTATCAGCTGCAAGCCGGATTCACGTACGTCTTCAAGCTGGCATGGAAGACCAATAACAATGCGCCGGGCGCGTCGATCTTCGCCGGCGCAGGGCCGATTGGTCCTGACTACTCACCGACGCGACTGACCGTGCAGCTCGTCCAGACCCCGATCGTCAGCGCGGCCATCGCGACCCAGCCGTTCCTCACCAGCAG
>VBAL01000128.1:7827-11835 GCA_005888595.1 Candidatus Segetimicrobium genomatis | reverse complement strand
TAAGTGCGCGGCGGGGGCGGTGGGCAAGCTTCCCGCGGATAAGGTCGGCCAGGTCGGTCATGCCCCACCTTTTGACAGCCCCAGCAACCCTCCTGTGGTGAGCATCTGGGTGAGACGCCTCATCCCGAGAACAGGCGAACGGCCGGTCGGCGCAGGGGCTTGGGCCGTATCCCCAATTTATCCACAAGATGTTGATATCCGAGGCAGGAATTCGGAGGCGGGCAAGGAATACGTCCAAAGACCCGCAGGGGGGAGGAGCCTTCGAGTCTGATCTTGGACGCCTCCACGACAGGCTCCCCACTTAGCAACGCACCGACACCACTCCTCCTTCGCCCGCACCTCCTCCCTGGGGTCAATTTCCTCTCAAGAGCCGGGCCCTGGGCCCCGCCAGAACATAAGGACCATGCCTGAATACCTGTCTTTTGACAAACGCGTACCCGATACCCAGTACCGGGATCTGCTCTTACGGATCATTACCACCGGTGAGGAGGTTCCCACCGAGCACGGCGTCCCGGCCCTGAAGGTCATCGGCCACGCGTTGCGGTTCCCGCTCGCGAACGGGTTCCCCATCGTGACCGAGCGAGACGTCGCCAGCGAGTCGAAGAACGCGAAACGCCCGTCGCTCTTTCACCAGGCCATCGGAGAGCTCTGCGCCTTCCTCAACGGCGCGCAGACCCAGCAGGAACTCGAGCAGTTTGGCTGCCACTGGTGGGGCCCTTGGGTCACCGCGGAGCACTGCGAGAAGTTTGGTCTAGCGGCCGGGGATCTTGGACCTGGATCATATGGGGCGGCGTTCCGGAGATTCCCCACCGCAGAAGGCGCGCCCTTCGACCAGATGCGTCACCTGATCGAGCAGATCAAAGAGCGGCCGGATGCCCGGCATCACGAACTCTCACCGTGGATTCCCCAGTACGCGTTGACCGGCCAACAGGGAGGTCGGCGGGTGGTGGTACCGCCCTGTCACGGCTGGGTGCATGTGCACGTGAACTCGCGCGCCGGGACGCTGACGCTCACCCACCGGCAGCGCAGCGCGGACGCACCGGTGGGCCTAGTATTTAATCTGATCCACTATGCGGCGCTGACCATCATGATTGCACAGACCACCGGGTACCGGGCCAACGAGCTCGTCTTCTGGATCGATGACGCGCACATTTATCTCAACCAACTCGAGGATGTGCATGCCATCCTTGCCACTGAGCCGCAGCGGTTTCCTACGGTGACGGTGGATCCGGGGATTACTGACGTCTTCGCGTTCCGGCCCCAGCACTTCGCCGTCAGCGACTACTACCCGCGCCTATCCCGCCGGCGCATCGCAACGCCCGTCTGACAACTGTTTCCTCAGACGACGGCCGCTACCACGCCCTGCACGCGGGGCAGCCCCTTGCCCAGCACCGTCCACGAATCGCCTTCGGTGTTGCTCCCATACACCTCGCCCGTTGTCGTGGCGAAGTACACGCCAGCAGGCTCAAGAGAATCTGCATCCATGCCGTGCCGGAGCACCACGCAGTGCACCTTCTTAGGAAGACCCTGGGCCAGCTTCTCCCAACCACGGCCTCCCGACCGCGTGCGATAGACTTCCAGGGCGCCCATGATGCAGCTGTTGTGCCGCTTGCAGCTCTTCCCCTGATAGGCGGGCACGACGAAGGCCGTGTTCACCTCGCGCGGGTGCACGGCGAGGGGGAAGCCGTGCCGGTCCGGTAGTCCACTGGAGATGTCCTGCCAGGAACCCCCAAAGTCGTCGCTGCGATATACACCGCAGTGCTGCTGCCGGTACACCACCTTCGAATCCGCCGGCGAGATCCCGATCCGGTGCGTGCAGGCGTGGACCTGCTCGAGATGCTCCGCGGCCGCTTTCGTGCGTTCTTCTTCGCTTGTCGGCCGCATATGGTCCGTCTGCCCGGCCACCGGGCAGGATTCGAACACACCCCGGCGCGCGAACTCCCAGGACTGCCCGCCGTCTTCGCTGCGCACCGCACCGTGGTTGGTACTGCTGACGATGATCATGCGGTCGGGATCCTTCGGATCGATGTGGATGCCATGGAGCGCGTTGCCGGTGGTGCCAAACCCCCAATCGCCGTACCGCTGTTCTTTCCCTGGTGCGGCGAGATAACCGGGGTGCAGCGTCCAGGTGTGGCCGCGGTCGGTGCTGTGGAACAGATAGCTGAAGTGCGTACCCGCCCACAGCTCATCGGGGTCTTTCGGATTCACCGCTACCGGCGTCCAGGAACGACCCTGACTCTTGCTGGCAAACAGACCGTCGCTGAAGGTCGCCGCGTACGCCGTCTTCGTTTTCCGATCCCAGGCAAAGTGGTTGACGGACAGCCCTTTCAAGTGAGGGCCCCGCCGCTTCCATTTCGCGCGCTTCGCATCGCTCTCAAACACAAAGAGGCCGTCGGTTGTACCGGCCAACACCATCACCTTGGGCATCGCTGTCCTCCTACCCGCACACTCGGGAATCGGAGGGTAGCGTTCGTCATCCGCAGAAGCACACCCTGCCGAACACGAACGAGACAACGGCGGGATTAGGGAGTAGGGATTAAGGATCGGGAAACCAGCCCAGAGATGATTACGAATCCCTGATCCCAATCCTAATCCCGTATTTTCAATTAGAGGAGGTCAAGGGTGCGTATTGCCACGTACCAGCGAGGGCGTGAAGTCGGGCTGGCGTTTGTCATCGATCAAAGGCTGGTCGATGTCGCAGCGGTCGCGAGGCGAAAGAAGGTCAAGGTCCCCGGCGACATGATCGGGCTGATTGCGGAGGTGCCCGCCGCCGCGCTGCGCACGCTGGCGGGGGAGGCGGAGGCTTGGGTGAAGGCGGGTCGCCCGTCCATCCCGGTCTCTCGCGCCAAACTGCTGGCTCCAATCCAGCGGCCCCGCAAGAACATTGTGTGCATGGGCCGCAACTACGCCGAGCACGCCCGCGAGGGCGGCGTGGCGCCCCCAGAGGTGCCCGTGTTCTTCACCAAGCCCCCCACGACGGTGATCGGGCCGGAGGCACCGGTCACCTATCACCGGGCCACCCAGGCGCTGGACTACGAGGTGGAACTCGCGGTGGTCTTCGGCCGGCGCGGCCGCGACATTCCCGCGGCAAAGGCGTTGGACTACGTCTTCGGGTACACCGTTATCAACGACGTCACCGCCCGCGACCTGCAGCGGCGGCATCAGCAGTGGTTCAAAGGCAAGTCGCTCGACACATTCGCTCCGCTCGGGCCGTGGATCGTCCACCGCTCGGACATTCCCGATCCGCAGCGCCTGCGCCTCGTGATGCGGGTGAACGGCGAGGTTCGCCAGAACTCCACGACCGCGAACATGCTCTTCAGCGTAGCCCAGCTGATTGAAACTCTATCCGCCGGGATGACGATCGAACCCGGCGACATCATGGCCACGGGGACGCCTGAGGGCGTGGGCATGGGGTTTAACCCTCCAAAATGGCTGCACGTCGGCGACACGGTTGAAGCGGAAGTGGAAAACATTGGAGTACTCCGTAACCACATCGTCGCGCCCAAACCCCTAACCACGGGATTAGGGATTCGGGATTAGGGATCCGAGAGGGACGGGTATCCAGGATTGACGCACAGAACGCGGGCGACAAAACGCTGCGCATGGGCGGAAAGTAACCCACTGATGCGCGCCTACCATGACCGTGAGTGGGGGACCCCGGTGCACAACGACCGGCGGCTGTTCGAGTTCCTGATCCTCGAGGGCATGCAGGCCGGGCTGAGCTGGGACACGATTCTGCGGAAACGCGGAAACTTTCGCCGGGCATTCTCGCGATTCGACCCCAGGAAGGTCGCGCGTTACACGGCGCGTGATCTCAGACGGCTGATGGCCGACGCGAGTATCATCCGCAACCGCATGAAAATTCTTGCCGCGATCGCCAACGCCCGGACGCTCTTGGAAGTTCAACGTGAGTTCGGATCGTTCCACCGGTACATCTGGGGCTTCGTCGATGGCCGTCCGCTGGTGAACCGGCACCGCACGCTGGCCCAGATCCCCGCCCAGACCGCC
>VBAL01000128.1:5451-7772 GCA_005888595.1 Candidatus Segetimicrobium genomatis | reverse complement strand
TTCATGCAGGCCGTCGGGATGGTGAACGACCACACTGTCGGCTGCTTCCGCCGCGCCCAACTTGCAAAATTGCGGATTGCGAATTGACGATTGCGGATTGAACCACCAACGCCAAGCCGCGCCCGCGCGGCTACGCCTTGCCGTAGACGGGAATGGCAGCGCCGGTGATCTGCGAGGACCCCTCGGAGACGAGGAACGCCAGCACCCGAGCGAGATCGGCCGGCTTTACCCAATTCCCATAATCGGCTTTCGGGAACGCCTTGCGGTTCGCCTCGGTATCCAGAATGCTGGGCAGGACGCAGTTCACGTTGATGCCGCTCGCTTTGACCTCTTCAGCGAGTGTCCGCGTGAGAGCGATGACCCCCGCCTTCGCGGCGCTGTACGCGGCCTGGCGGGGAGCCGGCACCACCGCGGTGCGTGACGAGATGTTGACGATCCGACCGGATTTTCGCTCCAGCATGTGCGCCAGGACGGCGCGACTGCACAGAAACGCGGAGGTGAGGTTGAGGGTCAACATCCCCTCCCATTCCTCTACCGGGGTCTCGTGGAGTGGCAGGCCCCCTTTCCACCCGCCAACGATGTTCAGCAGCGCATCGACCTGTCTGAACTCCCGCAGCGCATGGGCGGTGAGGTCGGCGGCCCCACGCGCGGTCGTGACATCATACCGCACCGGCATGCAGCGATGCCGGGCCTCGGCGCTGAGACCCATCGCGTCCATGGGCACGTCCATCGTGTCGCACGCCGCGATGCGCGCACCTTCGTCAAGAAAGACCCGCACGGCTTCGCGGCCCAGCGCTCCGGCCGCGCCGGTGATGATCGCGACTTTGTTGGAGAGCAGCATCCTAAGCAGCGACTGCGTGATTAGTGATTCGTGATTCGTGATTCGTCAAAACTCACCGGGAAGAATACCTGTTCGCGTGCCGCGTAGCCGTAGCCTGGCGACTCACGAATCACGAGTCACGAATCACAGGGTCTGTTCAGCGTTCAAACCACAGCGTGTGGGGCCGCAGGCTGCGGGTAATCCCAAGCTGCGACGCCATGAGGCTGGTCCACCGCAGGACGCCTTCGATGATGCCCAGCGTCTGCTCTTCCACCTGATCCGGCGGCAGCGACGAGGTTTCCAGGGAAGCAATCATCTCGAGCACGCGCCGGCTGATCGTTTCCACGTCGTTGAGCAGCGCGCGCCCCGCCTGCCGGGCAGACGGGCTCAGGGGGTGGGGCACGCCGCCGTGGGGTCCCAACTCGCGGCGCCGGGCCACCGCCCACTTCGCGAGTTCATCGAGCGCCGGGCGCGCATGGCCCGGATTGCGTTCCATCACCACCGTGACATACACCTGACAGGCGCGCCACACCTGATGCACGATGCCCGCCAGAAACTTCCGGTCGTATGGCGTAAAGGAGTTCGGGATCGTCACGACTAGCCTCCCAGGTCAGGGGCGAAGGTGATGGCAAACTCCTCCCCGCGGGTACGCCAGCCGGCCGCCAGGGTGCGGCCCTTGAGCAAGATCGCAAACGTGATCATCTCCGGCCGCATGACACCCATGATCGATCCTGTGGCGATTTCCGCTTCCCCCTGCAGTTGCTCGCGGTTTTTCTGAACAGTGTGGGTGGGCCGGTAGAGTGCGGCTTCCCAGGCGATGTCGACCAGGGCGCCGCCGCTGCTCACCTGGATGCGCTGGACCGTCCCCTGCCCCAGCACGTTCTCTGCCAGATTTCGGGCCACCACGTCGGGTGCAGGCGCCTGCGCGATCCGCAGGGGTACAGCGGTCACCACCACCAGCAGCAGCACTGCCGACCACCACCCCATGATTGCCATCGCCCCCCGCCGTTAAGCGTTCACCACTTCCGCGCTCGGCGCGCGGTCTCCTTGTCCCGTACCAACTTGATAGCCCGGTAGCCCTCACCGCAACACCGCGGCATCAAGTTGGTACGGGACTTGTCCGAAGGGCAACAGGGGCGGTGGCAATCACGGTGAACCATTTCCAGAGCCTGCCATGAACCCGGTGATGACCACGTCCTCCGAACGGGAACCGCTATCGGCGATCATTGCGGAGACGCTCGGCTCCCAGGTTGTCACCGTGGGCGAGGTGGCCGATCGCGTGGCCCAGCGGGGCTTTGGCCTCATCATGATCGTGCTGGCCCTGCCGACGATGATCCCGGTGCTGCCGCCGGGCTCTGCGGCCCTCATCGGGCTCTTGTACATCCTCCTCGCGGCGCAGATGCTGATCGGGCAACAGCGGCCGTGGCTGCCGGGGCGGGTGCGCAACTACCGGCTCGCCTCCGGTACGATGCAGGTGTTGCGGGAGCGAGGCATCCCCCTG
>VBAL01000128.1:0-5367 GCA_005888595.1 Candidatus Segetimicrobium genomatis | reverse complement strand
TGCTGGGGATCATCCTGCTCAGCCCGCTGCCATTCTTCAACACCATCCCGGCCATGACCGTCCTGATCTTGGGCATCGGGTTGTTCAACCGCGACGCGCTCTTTCTCGTGGGTGGCCTGGTGCTGTCGGCCGGCGTGATCGCGGTTGCCATCGCCGGCGCCGACACGCTGATCACCCTGGTCGAGCGGTTGATCCAACGGGCGCGGTGATGGCCGACCGTCTTCGCTGGGGCATCATCAGCACCGCCCGCATCGGGATCCGCCGGGTCATCCCGGCCCTGCTGCGCAGCCGGACCGGGACCGCCGTGGCGATCGCCAGCCGCGACCTCGCCCGCGCCCGCGAGGTCGCCGCCAAGTTCCAGATCCCGAGGGCCCACGGTTCGTACGAGGCGCTGCTCGCTGACCCGGATGTCGACGCCGTCTACAATCCCCTGCCCAACACCCTGCATCCGGAATGGACGATCCGGGCGGCGCGGGCCGGCAAACATGTGCTGTGCGAGAAACCGCTGGCCATCGATGCCCGCCAGGCTCAGACGATGGTCGATGCCTGCCGGGCCGCGGGCGTGCTGCTTCAGGAAGCATTCATGTATCGGTTTCATCCGCAGATCACAGAACTGCGCCGGCTGGTCGCCTCGGGAGCGGTGGGAGTACCCCGGCTGGCCCGGTCGGCGTTCACCTTTACCGTGGGCAGCGACGATGACATCCGTCTGAACCCCGCCCTGGGCGGGGGCGGTCTGCTCGACGTGGGGTGCTACTGTGTGAGCATTAGCCGGCTGCTGATGGGAGAGCCGAACGCGGTGACGGCCTCGGGTGCCTTCGAACGCGGGGTCGACGTGCGCCTGGCCGGGCTGTTGACCTTCGCGGCGGGGACGGCGCTATTCGATTGCGGGCTGCGATTGCCGTACCGCCAGTTCTGCGAGATCGTCGGCGCCGAGGGAACGATCACGCTCCCGCGGCCGTTCCAGCCGGAAGAAGATCCGGCGGTCCTGCTGGTCCGCCGGGGTGGGCAGGATGAACGGGTCGAGATTCCCGGTACCAACCAGTACACGCTGATGCTGGACCATATGGGCACCTGCATCCTGCAGCGCCGGCAACCGCAGTTCCCGCCCGAGGACGCGGTGGCGAACCTGCGCGTGCTCGACGCGCTGCAGGCGTCGGCGCGATCAGGAAACCCCGTAGGTCTGTAGACGTCGCCATGCTCTACCTGGTTGATGGGGACGGCTTGCTGTACCGTGCGGCCAACGCCATCCCCTATTTCACGAACGCACACGGTCTTCCGACGAATGGCCTTCATGGATTCGCGGCAATGATGTGGCGTCTGCGGCGGATGGCCGAGCTCTCGCACATGGCGGTCGCGTTCACAGGCGACCCACCGCTCCTAAAACATCGCCTGGACCCCGATTACAAGGTCAACCACTACGAGCATCCGGAGGAGATCAAGCGGCAGATGCCCTACGCCATGCGGTTCGTTAAAGGGCTGGGCGTGGGGGTGTTTCTGGAACAGGGCTATGAGGCTGATGATGTGATCGCGACACTTCTTCTGCAGCACCGTCGCATGCACGCCCGGATTGTCAGCAGCGACCGAGATTTCTACCAGCTGGTCTCAGACCGTGCGCGGGTTCTCGCGCCAGTCCGTGGCGTCAGCGAGATGCGGGACGTCGGCCCGGCGGAGGTGAACGCCACGTATGGGATCATGCCATCGCAGATCCCCGACCTGAAGGCGCTTACGGGCGATCCCTCAGACGACATCCCCGGCGTGCGAGGCATCGGACCGAAAACCGCGGCGGCGTTGCTGAGGGAATTTCCAACCGTGGAAGCGCTCCTAGCGAATCTGGACGGGGTGAACATCCCTGGTGTGCGCCTTCGGCTTGAGCCGATGCGGGAGCGAATACTGCTCAACAAGCAGCTGGCGACGCCATTGGTCGTTCGCTTCCAGCGCAGACAAAAGCTGGCAGTCGCGCCACCGCAGCGGCGAGCACTCCGGGCGCTGGCAGAGGAAACCGGCGTCGGAAGCATTTCTCCTCCCGCGCAATGCCTCTCTCTACGGCGAGACACCAGCCTAAAAGAGCGTGACGGGGGGTATGAACCAACAGCGTCGGAGAGCCCCGAAAGGAGGTGGCGACGATGTTTTGGTTCCTAGTGGCCGTCGTGGCGACACTGTACATGACGCATGTGATCCGCTGAAGACCCATTTCCTCCTCAGCACGGCAGCCCCGGGTGTGTCCCCGGGGCTGCGCATGTAGCGCCCCCATCGGCCCCAACCCTACCTGCCTACCCCGGACCAAATAAGCCGCAGCGAAACCGCCAGCACCAACAGCAGCACCAACCGCCGGAACAGTTCCCACGGCAGCCGGTCCTGAATCCAGAAGCCGATCCGCGTGCCGACGACCACGGGAACAAACGTCGCCGCCGCGTAGAGCAGCAATGTCTTGTTATACAATCCCAGCCCGTAGTAGCTGATCACCTGAACGGCCCCGCCCAGGAAGAACGCCGCGGTCAGCCAGAACACGAAGGCGCGCTTCTCCACCTTCAGAGACTGCATGTACGCGGCGATCAGCGGGGCGAAGATGCCGGTGATGCCTCCCATCACGCCGGCACTCAGCCCCACCGCAGGTCCCGCGACCTGTTCGGCGCCCGGAGAGAACGAGGGTGTCCGGTTCACGAGTCCCAACCCGGCCACGAGCAACGCGGTGATCCCGACGATCATCGATACCGCGCCCAGATCCAGCCTGCCCAAGAGTTGTGCGCCGATAACGGTTCCCACGATCACTCCAATCAGCATACCGGCAAAGCGCCGCAGCTCTGCCGCCGTGCCGCCGCCGCGGAGCAGGATGAGGAAGTTGCTGAAGACGACGGAGACCGCGATCAGAACGACCGCGGTCCGCGTCCCGATAAGATTCGCCGACAGGGGCACCGCGATGAGGGGAAATCCAAAGCCCAGGGCGCCCTTCACCGCTGAAGCGAACGTCACGACGAGCAGGACGAGCGCAAACGCGGCGTTAGGGGCAAGAGTCGGGTCGGCCATTTGCTTCTCGTCTACCGCGGCAGCGCTCAAAACGAGTCGGCAGTCCCCAGTCTGCAGTCAGGCAGTCCCTGCCCCAGACGATGGGTGGTTAAATTGACTGCCGACTGATGACCGCCGACTGCCGACGTATTAGAGCGGAATCTCCTGAAAGGGCGTCTCGCACGGCGTCCCACCGGCAATGTACATGCGCCGGGCGGTGAGATCATGCAGCACGGAGACGACGGTCTCGACCCGCTCTTCCTCGGGCAGCCCCGGATTCGGATGACGGCAGACTGAGTCGGGATGTCCGGCATGGTCGCGCAGGATGGCCTGGAACCCCTGGGCGTGGAGCGTACCGGCCCGCCGACTCTCTGCCAGCAGGTGTTGCATGCGCGCCGCGCGCTGGTACGTGGAGGTCTTCTCTTCTGCCAGCGGCTGCCACAGCTCCAGCGCGGCGGGGTCAACAAAGTGGTTGGCATGCGCCAGCAGGCCGCCAGCCGGGGCCAGCGTGCACGCCGCGTGCGGGGCCGCTTCGATGTCCACGACCTCGGCCCGCCCGTTAGCCTGGCCCAGCAGAAAGTTGGCCGAGCACGAACGCTCTTCAGCGGTGATGACGCGAACGGCCTCGGAGAGCGTCCGGGAGTGAAGAATCCTCCAGGTCCGGACATGAAACGGCGTGCGGAGCCGCGTCCAGTCGTCACGGCTGCTGAGCAGGCCATTAATGACCAGTCCCAGCCCAGCAGAGTTCATCCCGATCTTACCGCCGACAATCCCGGCCTCGGTGAAAGCCGCCACGGTGAAACCGTCGGGCTGCCGCGCCCGGAGTACGACTCCGCGGACCTGCGGGAACCAGTCCCAATTCTGTCCCAGCCACAGGTGCCCGTCCACAGACACATCCGGTGTGACAGCGAACGCCGTGCATCCCCCGGCCGGAACGTGCGACGCCTTCTCCTGGTTGATCGAGGAGTATTGGCTGTAGATGAGCTCGTAACGGGCGTTGAGCACGGCGATATCGTCCAGCGGGAGCCTGCTGCCCTCGGCGGCACCGCGCATCGCCTCCGCATAGGCCGGGTCGGCCGCCTCGATTACCTGCAGGTAGCGGTGGGCACGCCCGCGGACCTCATCGGGAGACAGCCGCGCCTCGCGCTGGAAGCGGTCGAAGTAGACCTCCAGGTTGTCGGCGACCAATTCCGCAGCGTCCCGGCCGTGGTGGAACCCGGCCTCATAGGGTGCGCCCGGCAGTTCGAGAATCCGCAACTCAGGCATCATGTCACCTTCTTCGCCGCAAGGGCGGAAGTCTCTTTCCCGGCCCGAACCACCTTCTGAAAACTGATCCACGCCGGCTGGCGCACGAACCCCAGTTTGGCGTTGATGGCCAGCATCGGGCCGTTGCGATCGCTGTTTCTTGTCTGGATCTCGCCATACCCGCGCCGCTGCGCGAACTCGATCGTCTTGAGTTTCAATGCCGTGGCAATCCCCAGGCCGCGAAATGCGGAGACCACGCCCGTCAGTTCCTGATGCAACCATGCCCCGTCGGAGGCATTGCGCTTGAGCACGCTCTCCCCAACGTACATCTCTCCTATCTTGGCCAGAAAGTACCCGTCCAAGAGCGCCAGCGGGCTGCGCACGCTGGTCGCCAGGAATGTCTCGTATGACGGTGGCGCAGGCGGTTCCGGATCGTCCCGCGGCGAGTCGACGTCGAGCGTGCAGTGGAGCTGGTACACGACCGGCAGGCAATCCGGATCGCGGCGCAGTTCTTCCTGGAGTGTCGTCAGGACGACCCCAGATTGCGCCACCCGGTCAGCGTACCCGGCGAACCGCGTCAGGTCGCACTGCGCCACCTGCAGCCGAGATTCAAACGATCTCGCATGTTCGACAAAACCGTAGCGCTGCAGAAACGCGGTCGACCGGATCCAGTCCTCGCGCGCCACGGCCTGGATGCGCCGGGCCCCACGCTCGAGCACCGCGTCCAGGGAGCGATCCATCAGACTGCGGCCGATGCCACGCCGCTGCCAGTCCGGATGCACGGCCAGCCGGATTCCGAACTTGGCGGGATGGAAGGACCAGGGGATCTGATGACACCAGGCGTAGCCCACCACCCCGTCGTCGGAATGTTCTGCGATCAGCCAGCCATGAACGAAGCGCCCCGGCTCGTACTCGCGCACGTGCTCGCGCTTCTCCGTCTCGCCAAACGGCCTCCCCAAGGTCAGGCTCACGATCCGCCCGACCGCCGCATAGTCGCGGTCAGCGAGAGGCCGCAGGATGACGCCGGCGGCGGTCTGCATGGCTACCCCGCGAGTTCCTTGAGGAATGTGATCCACACCGGCTGCCGCTGGAAGCCGAAGCGGTCGTTGATGGCGATCA
>VBAL01000127.1:12870-17166 GCA_005888595.1 Candidatus Segetimicrobium genomatis | reverse complement strand
AGTCGCTTTGGAAAACCACCCCCCACGCGACGCCGGACCCCTGCGCACAGGCAAGAGCTGCCGCTACAGCGAGGGTGAGCCTGCTCCCGAGCAGGGCGATGTGACCAGCTAACCCGTTTGCGACAGGCATAACGGTCAATATATAGCTGCGCAAGCCTGATTTCGCCCTCGGCTGATTCCTCCGTTGCTCTCTCATCACGAAAACTGCACCGGGCCGCCAGCTGCGACGTATCGGATCGCTGGCGGCCCGGCGAGCGGAGCGAGACTTAGCTCAGTGTGGTCAACAAGGTCCAGCGCTCATGGTCCCGACCAGGTGTCGGTGCGGACCTGGACGCCCGCGAAGTACCAATAGAGGCCGGTATCCAGGGCCAGCGCTTGTCCGTTGTTCCCGAAGCCCAGGGTGGTGAGATTGGCGAGCCCGCCGCTCACGTCGAGGCTGAAGCCCGCCGCGTAGTAGCTGGCCAGCGTCCAGTTGCTCCGGCCATTCCACACGGCACTGCCATAGTCCTGCTGCTGAAAATCCGCGTCGCTGGCGAGCAACGTGCCGGCCGCATCGTACACCCGCGGATGCACTTGCATGTGCGTCGCGTCGGTGAAGTGCACGAAGTACTCGAAGCGGTACCACGCGCCCCGCGCCAGGGTCACCGTCGGTCCCCAATCCAGCAGGGGATACCCACCGCCCGGCAGCAACATGACGAACGTCCACCCCGAAGATCCGCCGCTCTTCCGCATGTAGGTCAGCCAGCTGTAGTTGTAGATGTCAGCCGTGACGATGTGATCCCCCACCGGGGAGGTGTCGTCGTTCCGCATGTAGTAGCGGAGGTAGAAATCCGTGGACTGCGGCACGAAGGTCTCTTTAGTGACGACGGCAGAGTAGGCCGGCCCCCGCTGTTGCACGCGCAACGCGTTGGCGTAGCCCGACGGCCCCCCGGCCACGACCGACAGCAAGCCCCCGCTGTTGAACTCGAACCAGTGGGTCCAGCGGTTGCCGTCCGTGACCACCTGGGACGTGTTGCCCGTGCCGCTGGTCCAGTCGCTTTGGAAGATCACGCCGCCCGGGGGCGGCGGCGGCGGCACGGTCACCGTGACGGCCGCCGTGCCGCTCTGCCCTTCACTCGTGGCCGTGAGCGTCGCCGACCCCACTGCCACCCCGCTCACGAGCCCGCCGGTCGACACCGTCGCCACCGCCGCGTTGCTCGTCGCCCACGTCACGACTCGGCCCCCCAGCGGGTTGTTATTCGCATCCTTCGGCATCGCCGCGAGCTGCACCGTCTGCCCCACCGGAATGCTCACCGTCGCCGGCGTCACCGTCACCGACGCCACCGGCACGGCTGTCCCCGTCGTCGTCCCGCTCGCCACGTTCGAGAGCGCGCCGAACACCGCATTCACGTTCAGCGTCCCGCGGAACGCAATCAGCTGGAACTGATAGCCCGTGACCGAGGCGAGGCCTAGCACCGTGCAGCTCCGCTTCGCCCCGATGGCGCTCCCCGCCACCGGCACGGTGCAACTGCCACGCGTCACGTCGGTGGCCGAACTCCAGGAGATCGCACCCACGGCCCAGCGGATGTCGTAGCTAGCCGGCTGGCCGGTGCCGTCGGTCACCTCCGTGAAGGAAAGCGCGACGGACGTGTCCGTCACGCTGGCCACGGCAAGCGGGGCTCACCGTCACCGATGCTACCGGTACGTTCGTCACCGTGAGCGCGGAGGTGCCGTTCACGCCCTCGCTCGTCGCCGTGAGCGTCGCCGACCCGGCCGCCACGCCCGTCACGAGCCCACTGCCGCTCACCGTAGCGACGCCGGTGGCACTGCTCGCCCACGTCACCACCCGCCCGGTCAACGGATTGCCGCTGGCATCCTTCGGCGTCGCCGTGAGCTGCACCGTCTGGCCGGCCGAGATGCTCGCCGTTGCCGGCGTCACCGTCACCGACGCCACGGGCACGACGCTCACCGTGACGGCGGCGGTGCCGCTCTGTCCTTCACTCGTGGCCGTAATGGTCGCTGACCCGGCCGCCACGCCCGTCACAAGCCCACTGCCGCTCACCGTGGCGACGCCGGTATTGCTGCTCGCCCACGTCACGACCCGCCCCGTCAGCGCCGCGCCGCTGGCATCTTTGGGGGTCGCGGTCAGCTGCGCCGTCTGCCCCGCCGGAATGCTCGCGGTCGCCGGCGTGACCGCCACCGACGCCACCGGCACGACGCTCACCGTGAGTGCCGCCGTGCCGCTCTTGCCCTCGCTCGTAGCCGTGATGGTCGCCGAGCCGGCGGCCACGCCTGTGACGAGCCCGTTGCCGTTCACAGTGGCCACGCCGGTATTGCTGCTGGCCCAGGTCACGACCCGTCCCGTCAGGACGGCGCCACCGGCATCCTTCGGGGTCGCCGAGAGCTGCACCGTCTGCCCAACTTGCACGCTCGGCGCGGCGGGGCTCACCGTCACCGATGCTACCGGTACGTTCGTCACCGTGAGCGCGGAGGTGCCGTTCACGCCCTCGCTCGTCGCCGTGATCGTCGCCGAGCCGGCCGCCACGCCCGTCACGAGGCCACTGCTGTTCACCGTGGCCACGCCGGTATTGCTGCTGGCCCAGGTCACGACCCGCCCTGTCAACGCAGTGCCGCCTACATCCTTCGGGGTCGCCGAGAGCTGCATCGCCTGCCCCACCTGCATGCTCGGCGCGGCCGGGCTCACCGTCACCGACGCTACCGGCCGCCGGCCCCGAATGTGAACTTTCGATGCGCCGGACAGCTTCAGCGGCGAGCTCGCGGCGATGACAAGGAAGTCGCCCGACACCGTATCCGCGGCGAACATCCCACCTGGCGTGATCGTGCCCCCGGACGCGCTCCAGGCCACGACAACATCACTGCTGTCCCCGCTCGCCGACCGACCGTATGCGAGGAACTGGTTCTGCTGGGCTGGATCGAGGCTGAGACTCTCCGGGACGACGATAATCTGAGCGACTGACGAGGTGAGACCGGTCGCAGGGGCGGGCCGCTCGCACGTAGCGGCCGCCGCCACGGACAGCGCAAGCGCGAGCGCATCCCTGAGCAACGCCAATCGGCAGGAGAGCTTATGTCGATATGCCACGGTGTCTAGCTCCTCATCGCTTCAAGACAAAGCCGGACCGCCAGCCTCGAGGTGACTCGATTCGCTGGCGGCCCGGCTAGCGTGGCGAGCGCACTCGCGGTAGCTCCGTAGCTCTGCGTCACCGCCTTTCGACGGCTTTGCTCTGAGCAGCGACAACCAAAGACTACTGTCGTGTTACGTACTACCAGTCCAGCTTCGGGGTCTGTGATGCTGAGCACGGCCGTCCCGGCAACGTGGCTGTGGTGTGAGCCGCGTTGCTGATTGAAGCATCACCGCCTCAGCAGCTGGAGACACCCACTGTGCAGGGGGTGCAAAGCGCGCGCCGGCCACGAGCCGTTTAGCACAATCAAGCACCGACGCGGGCACTTAACGCCTGCCGCAATCGCCGGCTTCCTGGGGTCGCGCACGCGTGCGATTTGCAATGGTTGACGCATTCTGCTCGACCCCAGTGTGCCGCCCAAGTCTAGGAGTTCTTCCTCAGCGTGAGAAACGCCGCCATGGGGCGCGCTTTGCCTTCATGCTCGACGCGCTCGAGAAACGCGACGGACAACAGCGGTTCTAGGGGAGACAAAACCCAGCGGAGCGGCCCGACTCGCTCGAGCAACGCTTCCACCCGCACCCAGGGCTCGCCCCAAAACTCCAGATCCTGCACCGCTGCACCGGCGGGCCCCAGCAGCCGCTCCGCGAGCGCGGCGTCGTCGTAATGGCGTTCGAAGAACACGGGCTGTGATCCGATCTGCTTCCGCTCGTAGACATCGTGCTGCGCGAAGCTCTCACGGTAGATCCGATCATAGGGAGTGGTGACAACGACCAATCCGCCCCGTTTAACCACGCGAACGAGCTCCTGGATGGCTGCAGTGTCTCCTCGGTCAGGGATGTGTTCCAGCACCGATACCGAGAACGCCGCGTCAAAGAACCCGTCCGGATATGACAAGGCGCGTCCATCTTGCACCTCGGACTTGACCTTGCCGGGTCCCGTACCGTCGAGGCCTTGAGCGTCCGCATAGCGCTGGCTCAACGCGACCGCTTCAGGCAAGATATCAACTGCGACGACCTCGCAGCCGCGATGCCGGGCCAAGATGGCGGCGAGATCCTTGGGGCTGCCCAAGTCAAGGATCCGGGCGCCCGGCAGTTCGCTGAGGTGTCGCCACACATACGCAAACTCGGCAGCACGCCAATAGCCGACGGGGAGCGCGAGACGCTTCAGTCCTAGCGCC
>VBAL01000127.1:0-12622 GCA_005888595.1 Candidatus Segetimicrobium genomatis | reverse complement strand
CGGTCGTGCTATACCTCGCATACCACTCGATGCGATGCCACACCCCGAGCGTCACCTCCGGATCGTTCACGTTGGGAAACAGGTTCCGATTGTCGCCGGCAAACTCAGTTGTGACCACCAGGTGCCGTGGCGCCCCGACGCCTTTCATCATGATGAACATCTGCCCATCGCGGGCCTCCGCAAACCAGAAGGCGATCTTATTGCCCGCTGCATTATCCTCCCACGGGTTGCTCGGCTTCCACCAGAACCCGACATAGACCTCTGTCGACGGGAACCCGTCCCGGTAGAAGATTGTGGCCGGCGCTGTCCCGGTCGCAAAACCGATGGGAAAGAAGAATTGCAGCACATTCGGCGGTGAGAGCGGTGCAGTCGCATCCTGAACCACGCTCACGAAGCCATTCGTGTCGTCGGGATAGGCATTTTGCCAGCCACCGCCGGCAATCGCGTTCTCTGCCCAATCGGTGACGACGGTGAAGCCCGCCGGCTCGTTTGGCCAAGCGCGTAGAGCTCCAGGCGTAGCAGTCGCGGTGAACACAACTGGCGAGCCAGCGGCCGTCGCCAGAACGGTCTGGGTGCCCGCCATGCTGCCGAGCGTCCAGAACGTGTTGGCAATCCCGCCTGAGTTGGTTGCCGAGGTGCTCGGCGAGACCGAGCCGCCGCCACTGTTCACAGACCACGTCACCGCAACGTTCTGCACCGGATTGTTGTATTGGTCCGTCACCTGCAGCGACAGTGGGGTTGGCAGGGTTGTGCCGACCTGCCACGTCTGGTTCTGACCGCCCACGACCGACATCTCGGATGCCGCACCGGGGGTGGCGAGAATGTTGAACGTGTCGGTGACGAGTGAGCCGCTAATCGTCGCCGTGGCTGTGGTCGTCTGGGTGCCCGCAATGGATCCGAGCGTCCTGGTGGTCTGTGCGTAACCCTGGTTGTCGGTGCTGGTGTTCGAGGAACTGACGCCCCCCCCCCCCGAAGCCGGGGCCCAGATGACGGGAACGTTCGCGACCGCGTTCCCGTTGTTGTCCACGATCCGAACCTGGTGCGGCGTCTGAGACGTGGTGCCCACCGGTCCACCCAGGTTGTCTCCCGAACTCTTGGCCATTGAGGCGGGGGGCCCGACTTTCGCCGTATCGGTGAACGTCACGGGGCTGCCACCGAGCCCCGTCGAGGTTGCCGTAAGCGCGTTCAGGCCCACGACCGTTCCCAGCATCCAGCTCCCGACGGTCGCGATCCCACTCGCGTTGGTCGTCTGATTGGGGCCGGTGACGCTCCCCCCGCCACCAGCTACCGCGAAGTTCACTGGCACCGCGGGGACAGGGTTGCCGCTGGCATCCCGTACGATGACCGATGGCGGGACGGCGACTGCGGTGCCGGCGGTTGCTGCGCCATAGTTGTCCGCGTTGACCGCGATCTGGATCGCCACACCGGCGGTGACGTTCACCGGACCGGACGTGTCCGGTTTGACCCCCTGCGCCGCAAACCGCAACGTTCTCACGCCGGTTATGCCGGTGAGCGTTAGGTCGGTAAACACGCCGGCGCCCGCGGCATTTGTGAGAATCTGATTGGTTCCGCCGAGCGTCGGGCTGCCGGTTCCGATGGTCGCAGTCACCTGCGCTCCGCTCTGGCTAACTGGGTTGCCGGCGGCGTCTTGAAGCTGGGTCACGGGCTGCTGCCGGAAGGCGACGCCGCTCTGGACGAGGCTCGAAGGCTGCGTCACGATCGCGAGCTTCGCAACCGGTCCAGCGGTCAAGCTGATCGCATTCGAGGTGACGGGGCCGAGTCCGGAGGCGCTAAGGTTCAGCGAGTAGCTCCCGATGAGTCCGGTTATGGCGAGCCCACCGAAGGTGGCGAGCCCGCTTGCGTCCGTTGTCGCGCTCGCCGCAGTGAGCGATGCGCCGCCGGGACCTGTTGCGAGAGACGCCGTCACAACCATCCCCTGCTGGCTTACCGGGTTTCCATTCCGGTCCTGCACCTGGACCACCGGCTGCTGAGCGAGGGGTAGGCCGCTTTGTCCTGAAGCAGACGGCGGGGTTGTCAAGGCGAGCTGGCTGGCTGTGGCAGTCGTCACGCTGAACGGCGCGGTCACCGCCGTGAACGTTCCCGAACCCGCTTGCACCGTGTAGCTCGCGCCAATCTTGTTGATGCTCAGGTTCGGAAAAGTCGCGACACCCGCCACGGCCGCGACGGTCGCGACGCCAGACAGCGTGCCACCACCTGGATTGTTGGCGATGGCGATCGTCACGTTCCCCGTGAAGCCGGTCACCGTATTCCCCAAGGAGTCTCGTGCGGCGACCTGGACCGCCGGCGCGATCACCATCCCCGCAATGGCGCTCGCGGGCTGCTCGGCAAAAGCGAGCGTTGCGACTGCCCCTGGCGTGATGTTGAACGTGGTGGAAGTCGCCACGAGGGTGCTGGTGGTGAACTGCAGCGCGTAACCAGCGTTGGCCTTGTTGACCCGGAGGTTCGAGAAGGTCGCGACGCCCCCTCCCGCCACTACGGTGGTCGTGCCGGCGAGCAGACCGCTGCCGGGGTTGTTCCCGATCGCGACGGTCACGTTCCCGATGAAGCTCTCGACTGTGTTGCCGAACGCGTCCTCGGCGCCGACTCGGACCGCTGGCGTGATCGTGCTCCCGGCGACGGCGCTCGTCGGTTGCACCATCACGACGAGCTGGGTGGGGGACACCGCGACTTTAAAGTCCGGATCCGTCTCCGCGTTCCCAGCGAAAGACACCCAGGCACTGGCGAGATTCGTCTGATCCACCGTCCGCCCCTGCCAGTGGTAGGATGCGTTGTCCACCAGGGCCGCCTCGAGGCGGTCGGCGTATTCGTGAACGGGCTCCCGACCGGCTGCACCTCGACGTCCAGCCGCAGCTGGTCGCCCGGGTCGGGGTCCACTACCGTTGCCTTGAGGATCGTGGACCGCCCGTTGAGGGTTCCGCCGATCGGAACCGCTGTTGCGCCGTCCGCTTGGAACTGGTCGAGCGTGGTCGGGGCGGTGGGGGCTTGGGGGACGGCGACCGTGAAGTCGGCCGCGGTCTCTGAGTTGCTCCGGAATGGGACCCACGCGCCGATGCGGCCGGTCTGGTCGACCGTGCGACATTGCCAGTGATAGGCGGCATTATCCGCAAGGCCTGCCACGCCGACCCAGGCTTGCGCCCCGTTGGCAACTCGGTCGCCCGCTGCCGTTGGTGTGCCGATGAACGCGGTGCCGACCGGGCGAACCTCGACCTCGAGGTGGAGCGAATCACCCGCGTCAGGGTCACTCGCAACGGCCCGGAGCACAACACCGGCCTGGGAGATCGAGGCCCCGATGGCGATCGCGGTTGCCGAGTCGTTCAGGAGCTGCGCCAGCGATTCTGACGGGAGCGGCGGGTGGGGCTGGGTGACACGCAACGTGAACTGCCCCGTCTGGCGGAGGGTAATCTCGACGATGTAGGTTCCGGTTCGGGGCAGAAGCCGATAGAGGAGGCAGGCGCTCTGGTGTGCCAGCGGACAGGTCGCGCTCTGGGCCAGGACCGGCGCCGCCGCTGCTGGGGCCGTATCAAGGGCCACCGAGGCGGAGAACGCGCTCGTCGAGATCGTGACTGAGACGGAGTCCCCCGCGGAAGCTGTAAAGTTATACAGGCGTCCGAACGGGCCATTGCCGTGCGGTGCAGCGCAGTCCGCCAACCGCAGCGAGTCCACGACTGGCACGTCGAGAGAAATGGGCGTCACTGCACAAGGCTGAATCCTGAACTCCACGGGCACGCCTGTCGTCACGCCCGTGCTCATTGTGGATGCGAATATGATCGTGTCGCGATGAACGCCTGTCGGGAGACCCGCCGGGTTCAGCGTCAGGGTGACCCGACTGGGCGTCGCGCCGCTGGTGAGGTCGAGAGCCAGCCAAGCCGCACCCGCCGCGCGCACGGCTCGCCACGCCACGTCGCCCTGATCGGCGGTCGAGATGGTCAAAGTCGCGCTCGGTTGCGCGGCGCTGCCGAGCAGCGCGGAGTCGAGGACCTGCGACGGTGTCACCGTGAGGGCGCTGACCGGCGGCGGGCTGACGATCTTGTCGGTGTGGCAAGTCGTGAGTAGTGCCGCCAGCACGAGCCCGAGCGCCTCCGCCGGGCCAGTCGCGAAGGCGGTGAACCGAGGAGCGCGGAGCAAGCGAGCGAGAGGGCGCACGACCGTGGGCTGCCGCGGTGCACTCGCCGTGCCAATGTTTGCTGGCGCAAAAACAATGACTTACAGCGTCGGACGGTGGTAGGTCAGCCCCGGACAGCGTGTAGGGTGTTGCGTCTGTGATACAGGCACCAAGCCTTGGGCTGCCGCCCCGATCCCGTCTGCTTGCCGACCGCTACCGACCACTCACGTGCACGTGGTCGACCCAATAGTAATCGTTCTCCGTTTTGACGGGCCCCGTGCCGCCAAACGTCGGCGAGAACTGGAAATCCAGAAACCCTGCGTCGCCCGGAAGCTGGACGTCGGTGTAGCTCCCCACGCGCACCCCATCCAGCCACCACTGCACGATGCCGTCCCGGCTGCTCCCGGTCGTGCTGTACTTAGCGGACCACTCGATACGGTGCCACACCCCGAGCGTCACGTCCGGATTGCTCACGTTGGGCCAGAGATTGCGGTTGTCCCCCGGAAACTCGGTCGTGACCACGAGATGGCGGGGGGCCCCGACGCCGTTCATCATGATGAACATCTGTCCATCGCCGCTCTGGGCGAACATGAACGCAATCTTGTTCCCCGCCGCGTTGTCTTGCCACGGGTTACTCGCCTTCCACCAGAACCCCGCGTACAACTCCTTGGTCGCCGCCATGTCGTAGTACACCGTGGCCGGGGCCACCCCGGTCGGAAAGCCGATCGGATAGAAGAACTGCAGCACGTTCGGCGGGGACCACCGCGCCGTGCCGTCTCGCACAATGCTGACGTAACCCTTCGCCAGAGACACCGGGTAGGCATTCCGCCAGCCCCCGCCCACGACCGCGTCTTCCGCCCAATCCGTCAAGACCGTCAACCCCACCGGCTCATTCGGCCACCCGCCACTGAGCAGAGAAGCTGTCGCAGCGAAGGTGACCCTAGTGGAGGTGCCAACTAGGCGAGCTGCAATGCGATTCGAGCCTAGCGAGAAGCCTAGTGTATAGGTAGTCTGGGCGCGTCCCATCGCATCCGTCGTGGTGGTCTGGGCGCTCGAAGTACCACCGCCAGATATCACGCCCCACGACACTTGCGCGCCCACCGCCGCCATACCCTGTGCGTCGGTCACGGCAACCACGAGGGGCTGCGGCACGGTCTGGCCTGGGGCAGCCGTCTGGGCGTCACCCGAGACGATAGCAATGTCCATGCGACTGGAGGAAGAGCCGGCGCACGCTCCAGTACCGACCAAGGCCGTCCAGAGGCACGTCGCGCCGCTGATCGCCGACGGCATCATTTGCATTCCTCGCGGGTGGCGCGCCAGAACCGGGGCGACTCGTTGCCAGGGTCGAACACCGCCACGGGACGTGAGTTCCACATCTCAGGCGTTGTGGTACGGACTTTGCCGACAAGAACAGTCCATGCGCGCTCAATCCCACTAGGCCGATGTTTTCAGCGCTGTTTAACGCTAGCCTTCGGGCCACTGGCCTCACGGCACTACTCCGACGCTTCCGCAACGCGGGGGTAGTGCTCTGCTACCACAACCTCGTTGCGGACGACCGAGAGGCGAGGATTGGGGACCCTGGCTTACACGCGCCGCTCGAACGGTTTCGCCGCCAGCTAGGTTGGCTCGCGGCCGAGTACGAAATTATCTGCCTGCGTGAATTCGTAGACCGGCTCAGCGCCGGGAGACCGCTGCGGCGATGCGCCACCATTACTTTCGACGATGCGTACAGCGGGGTCTTTGAGTACGCGTGGCCTGTGCTACGATCGCTCGGTGTTCCCGCAACAGTGTTTGTCGTCACCGGTGCTCCTAGCAACGGCGATCCCTTCTGGTGGGACCATCCCGCTGTGCGACGAGCCGACACGCCGGACCGCCGCCGACGGTGGCTGGGAACCCTCTGCGGTGACGGGTCGGCGATCCTAGGGGATCTGGGCCCCGCCCGCCCGTGGAGCGCACCCACGGCACATCGGCCGGCAAGTTGGGAGGTGCTGGCGCGGGCCGCCCGGTCCGGCATCGCCCTCGGAGCGCACTCCATGACACATCGCGCCCTGCCGCAGCTGAGCGACCCAGAGATCCTGAATGAGTTGGTCGCGAGCCGTGAGGTGCTTGCCCGGCACACCGGAGCGACCGCGGAATTCTTCTCGTACCCGTATGGACTGTGGGACGGCCGCGTACGCCAGGCCGCGCAAGCCGCCGGGTACCGCGCGGCATGCGCCCTCGACTACGGTCTCGTCTGCGAAGGCGCCGACCGGTGGGCCCTACCCAGGGTCAACGTGCCGGCGACGATCGGAGCTGCGGCCTTCGAGGTATGGACAAGCGGCCTGCGGCCACACTGGACGCCAAGCATGTGAGCACCAATCCCCTCGAACAGATCCGAGGCGCGCGAATTGCGCACTTGATCGAATCTGACGGGCCGGGCGGGGCCGAGCGGATGCTGGCGAGCCTGGCGACCGAGCTTCAGGCGGCCGGATGCCGTAACTTGGTCATCGTCCCGGCAAACGGCGAGGGCTGGTTGGCGAGCGAGCTTGCAGGTACAGGGGTCGCCGTGGAGTATCTGAAGCTGGATCGGCCGGTCTCGCTGAGTTGCGCACGCTGGCTCGAGGCCGCCTTTCGCCGCTACGGGATCACGATCGCACAGAGTCACGAATTCGCAATGGCGGTGTACGGTGCGTGGGCCTGTTGGCGGGTGGGGATCGGTCACGTCATCACGATGCATGGGAGCCACTACTATCGAGGACGGCTTCGGCGCCGCCTCGCGCTGCGGCTGGCTGTGGCGCTAAGCGAGCAGGTCGTCGCGGTTTCGAAGCAGCTGGCGAATCAAATGAGCCGCGATCTCTGGGTTCGGCCAGCACGAATAATCACGATCCCGAACGGCGTGCGCTTCCGCCCCGCCGAGCGATCGACGCTGCGCGAGGAGTTGCGCCTCGCCGTGGGTGACCCGCTCCTTGTCGCGATCGGCAACCTCTATCCAGTGAAAGGACATCGGAATCTTCTGGACGCGCTGGGGCTGCTCGCTGACCGGCACCCACGCGCGCATGTAGCGATCGCGGGACGAGGCGACGCGGCCGACGCGCTGCTCGCCCGGGCCCGTGAGCTCGGACTTGCTGACCGCGTGAGCCTGCTTGGTCTCCGGGCCGATGTCCCCGGACTGCTCATGGCCGCGGACATTTTCGTGCTCCCTTCGCGCTCGGAGGGCCTGCCGCTCGCTCTCCTTGAAGCGATGTTTGCCGGCTGCGCCATCGTGGCAACTGACGTCGGCGAGGTGCGATCGGTCCTTGCCGATGGCGAGGCGGGAGTCGTGGTGCCACCGGAGAACCCCGTGGCGCTCGCGGGTGCGCTAGACCGCCTGCTCAGCAACCCGACGGAAGCCAGGCGCCTAGCTGCACACGCGCGGCGTCGCGCCCAGGCTGAATATGACGTCTCGCGCATGGCGGCGCGCTACGCGGCGCTATATCGTGTGGTGCTGGACCGCTGTTCGCCCGCGAACGCGCGTTCGCTCGACCACTCAACCACGCGCGGATGACTTGCCCGCGGTCCATGCGAACCGGACCCTGAGACCCTCAGGCATCCGGAACAAGCATCCGCACCGCCTCGCTGAGCGTAGCAAACGTCACCGTCGCCAGCACCGCAAGCCGCTCGAGGTACGACTCAACAGTCGCATACAGCCGCGCCACATGGGCGCGGGTCGCAACAAAGGGACTGAGCCCGGGACGAAGGCTGGGGCTGTGCCACGTGAGATGCAGATGTCGCACACCGTGCTCGATTAGGCGGCGCGAAAGCGTGAACATATCTGCAACAGAGTCGGTCTCCGGGCTCAGCGCAATCCTTCGCACCAAGCCGAGCCGGGAGGCGATGCCCACCAGCCGCAAGCGTCGGAGGGCCGAGTGCTCAAGCACCCCATGTAGGCGTCCCCAAAACCACGGCGGATTGCGACTGTAACCGCACGAGGTCGGAACCTCCACGAGCGGTCCGCCGGGCACCGGAACCCGCGGATCTCCGCACCCATCGAGGCGATACATCTCGAGGGGGGCTCCGATATGAGACGGGCCGTCGTCGTATGCGCGCCAGCTTACAAACGGCGTCACGCTGCTGTCGATGCGATATCCGCACGCGAGCAAGGCAGCGGCGGTGCTGGTCCCGAATCCCCACCGGCCTGCGCGGAAGACCGCCGGACGGCGACCCACGCCGGCCACCAGCATGTCGGTGAGAGTCCTGATCTTCGCCTCCTGCAGCCGTTGGGGAAGGTTGCGCATCACTGTGTTGCGTGCGACGAGCGGTTCCTCCAGAGGAGGAGTGTTCCAGGGGTGCAAGTGTGCGCCGACCTCCGCCCGGTCGCGGGAGGCGATGTGCCGCAGGATACTCGCCGCCCATGGCTGAATCGCCACCTGAAAACTGGTGAAGTACGTGGCGCGGACGCCGAGCCGCTCAAACCACCGGTCCAGTCGGGGAAGCTCGCGGATATTCTCGACAGTGATCCCAGTGCGGGCCGGCGCCCAGTTGTCCTCCTCGGTATCAATCGAGACTATGAGCGTGATGGGGAGCTTCATTCTTCGCTCCACGCTACCGACCGCTGCCATCGAAGCGACATACGGCTATCGTCCCGAATGTAGTCCACAAGGCCGAGTTCCTGTCCTTCCCAAAGGGCGCACCGCCGGCGCGGACGCATCGGCTGAGCAGCCCTCCCGACGGCGGAGCAAGATCCACTCCGCGCAAATCCCGCTTCAGCCCCGGCACGGGTGGCGCCGGTGTATTGCGCTGCCGCGACAGCTTGCGGAGGCACGCTCGCCCACGGAGCTATTTCGCGAACTTCGGCCAGAGGCGCTTCCCCAACCATATAGCAACGAGGCGATTCGCGACGGGCGAATAGTGGCCGCCGCTCATAAACCACGACTCGGGCCTGGCCTCAACGCCCGCGCTCACGAACGCTTCCGTCAGGTCGACGTAGTCAATTCCCTCTGCCCGGAGCGCTTCGACCACCGACCTGAGTACGGTCTTTCGGCTCTGGCGAGCGAATGCAACAGCCTCGCGGTCCGGGAACAGCACGACGAGCGGACGCGCACCTGCGGCGCGCACGGCGTCGGCAAAACGGCGGAATAGGGCCATTTGAATCCGGAACGCGGTTGACGAGCGATTGAATACCCCGTCTCGGACAAGTCGGTCAGCCGCGAGGTACCTCTGCCGAAGCGCGATCCAAGTCGCTGCAAGCAATCGCACCGTTGCAGAGTAATCGTAGGGCGGATCCTGGTAGATCGCCGGCTCATACCACTGGTCGTACTTGCCTAGCTCGGAGACCGCGCTGGGAGCGTTCAGGTATCTTACGTAGTCCGACTGACCGCGGACGGGATTCGGCAGCAACGCCAGCTGTCCGCGGCCGTCAAGCAGATACCGCGGCTTCACTAGTGGAATTTCGTGATTCGATCTAAACCGCCGATAGACGTTAACGAGCCGGCCGAGATCGTCTGGGGCGAAGCCGATGATCACGATCGCAGGGGAGAGCCGCGACCCCTCTGCGAGAAACCGCAAGTAGGCCTGGTCGAGCCCGTACCCGCCGACTCCGTAATTCACTACCTCCACGTTTGGAAAGGAGTCCTCCAGCACCTGAGGCCACGCGTCTTGGTTCTTGACCTCGTTGCAATAGACGAAGGAATTCCCAAACGCAGCGACTCGAAGCACGCCCCGCCTCGGCCTGCGCGAGTATCGCCGCGCGGAGCGGGCGGCGTCCGCATTAGTCTCATTGACCGAGTCGCGGTGGTTGGCCCTGTAGCGCCAGCCAAGGACGGGATCCAGCACCAAGAGCCGTGTCGTGTCTGGTGCAAGCAACGTCCGAATCTGGTCAGACTGCTCCCGGAAAATATCGGGGCCGCGTGAAATGAATGAAGAGGAGTGAGGTAGCTTCAACCCCCGCCAGCGCAAGCGCGCACGCGAGTACAGCCCGTGCGAACCGCCTGGATCGATTCAAGTCCCTCACGGGTGCCGACGGCGCGTGACGCAAGCTGCTTCACCCCCGCCACGCTTTGGGCTTGTGTACTCCACGGTCGCTGGACTCCCTGGGCGAGGCCCCCTGCCGGCGGCCGCCTCGATGAGGCGCCACGACGGCCCCGTCCCGATCAGGACGCAAAGGGCGCGGACCACTGTTACCGCGCTACTTGAGGATGGCCGCGCGATGACCCCACTTCGGTCGTGAGCGCACGACCATGCCGGGCACCTTGGCCTCGAGCAGCGGCGCAGGAACTCGTCCGCTCGGCTGTTGCGCCGCTGCCGCCCGCGGTTGCCGACTCGAGAACGCCGCTGCGGAGTAGTGCCTCAGCCAGTCCGTGCGCCATGCGGTCCGCGCCGCGGTCGTTGAAGTGGACAGGGTCGCCCGATTCGTACCATGCGGTCCCGACGAGCCCGAAGGGCTTGGTCGACACCCAAGTGGCGCACGACCGGACAGCGACTCGCTGCAGCACAGCGTTGAAGCGAACATAGCCTAGGAGCACATCTTCGGGCCGACCGAACGGCACCGTATGCGCCCACATCTCGTGGACGGCGGGGTCGTTCTCCTGTAGCGCTCCCACCCCGCTCACCTGCACGACCTCTGGAATCACGACTCGAATGCCGAGAGTCCGCGCGACGGCCAAGAAGGCCGTCAAATCCTGCTCGAACCGCCGCGCGCCCGAATCGATCACTGCCTCAGGCGACCGTTCGGGAGCCGGCGGTGCCTCGAGAGCCCTGCGGCCGGCGGCTCGGAAGCGGAGCGTCTGCAGGCGCGCGACCAGTTTCCCGTAGAGTAGTGAGTGGCCGCTCAACCAATGGCCCCAAGGAGTGAGTGCTGGGATTTCGCCGGGAGTGTTGGTGAAGGACACGGGTGGCTCGCGGCCCCTGCGCAGGGCTGAAAACAAGTCGTTGTGCCCCTCGTAGAGAATCACTACGTCGGGGCGATACTCAAAGAGCTCGGTTTCTAGTCGAATCAAATCGTCAATGACCCGGTAGCCGGGGACCCCGGCATTGATCACCTCCACCGCGTGTTCCGGCGCCAACTGCGTAAGCCAGAATTGGAGCCGCGCGGGCCACGCTGCCTCGTCGCCATTGACAGAAGGGTCAAACGTCGTGGACGACCCGACCGCCATGATGCGCACGATGTCAGGCGCCTTCAGCATCGCCACCTCGGGGCCGCGGAACCCCTCGCGATTGATGTGAATCCAGCCGAAGTAGTCGAAGTCCCGCACGAGGGCGTGACCCAGTCGGCCATGCCGATAATACAGCAGCGGCATCGTGCCGCTCAGGGTCGCACGATGCCGCTCCCGGTACCGCACTGCTACTTCGCTGGCCAACGCCGCGACGACGAACGCGACCCCCGTCACGGCTACGAGAATGCCTGCCTTCCATCGCCAATTCTCGCGCTGGGACATGCTGAAACCTCCCCCTGGTGCCGTTTTTCCGGGCGGCGAGAGCGTTCGAGGACCTGGCCCCGCAGCCCTCCTTCCCGGACCCCATAACGAGGACAGCCGTCCAGCTCAGCTGCCGCTGCTGTTCATGGAATCAATCGAACGATCTTCGGTCCTAGCAGATTCGCGACGGGCAACGGGATGTGCTTCCAGAGGACGGGTCCCCATGCAAAGGCACGCTCACGGGGAGATGGAGTCGCGGCCCGCTGGCCCGCCGCGCGGTGATACCACGAAAGGGGAAGATCGCGCGCGCCCCATTGCTGCTTGAACCGGTGGGTGCCGCTGCCGGGCGTGCACCGGCCGAAGTTGAAGAGCGCGAGCCCTTGGTGCGCGGCGCGTTCCATGAAAGCCCAGTACAGGAACATGTTTGCGTAGACGTGGTGGTATGCCTGCAACGCGGAGACCCAGGTCATCTCGAACTCCCCTGCCCACTGAAATCCACACCCGCATGCCACCGGTCGCCCTTGGTAGTACACGCACCCGAACCAGGTCGCCCCAGCGAAGCGCCGCGCCAGCGTTTCGAACAACTGTCGCGGTAAGGTCGGCGTACCCAGGTCGCGCATGTGATGGGAAAAGACGTCGTAGAAGGCCGTGACCTGATCGAGGCCAAAGCGCGCACTCATTCCCTCCTTCTGCGCGCGCCGGACCTTCCGGCGCACGTTCGACGAGAGTCTGTGCCACACGGCGTCAGGGCCGCCGGGGGGCAGGTCGAGGAGGACCGTGACCTTTCGATGGGAAACGGGCAGGTCGAGCGGTAGTGGCTCGCGACAGCGAAGCTCCAATAGCCCAACGTGTTGCTCTCGAGCTAGCTCGACGGCGTGCGCGACCAGCGCCTGGACGGCGGTATCGGTACCAAGCGGGCCACCGTAGTTCAGGAACGGCATCGACACGAGGTAGTCGCCGAAGAGAATGCTCTTCACCCGGACGAGCGGCAGGACCCCGGCAAGCCCGGCGCCGTTCCACGCGGCGAGGTAGACGCACTGATGCCCGAACACTTCCTCCATCACACTCTTCCAGCTCCACAATTGAAAGTGGGTCCAAGCCGCGCTCGAGCGTACGAACTCGTCCCATT
>VBAL01000117.1 GCA_005888595.1 Candidatus Segetimicrobium genomatis | reverse complement strand
TCACTAATCACGCTCTTGATTGCTTCACGAACAACCGCGTCATCCCCAGGGAGCAGAGTTCTGACGTCGAGGAGTAGTTCATCTTCAGCTATTCTTCCAAATATTGGGGCTCTGTGCTCGCGCAGTTTCTGCTCCAGCAAGTTGGGCGGTTTGGGAGAGGTGATGGCGACCGCGAATGAGGGCAGGTGCACTTCGGGCAGCGATCCCCCCCCGACCTCGCCCTCCAACCTCGGCGACTGTGGGACGGACGGTCACTCGCCACATGCCGGGAACCGCCGCCGCAACGGCGTCACGCAGTTGCTCAGCGCGTTCGCGCAGTTGTTCCGCAGGGGCGCCGAGCATCTGCAAGACCGGCAGAGAGTTCCAAGCTGCTTCCGGATCGACGTACTGCTGCAGCGTGGCCGCCAACGCGGCATAGTCCAGTTTGTCCATCCGCACCGTCCGCGCCAGCGGATGCGATCGGATCGCCTCGACGAATTTCGCGCGCCCGACGATGAGGCCGGCCTGTGGCCCGCCGAGCAGTTTGTCCCCGCTGAAGGTGACGATCTCACAACCGGCCGTGACCGCTTCCTGGACGGTGGGTTCGTGGGGCAGGCCCCGCGTGCGCAGGTCCACCAGACAACCGCTGCCGAGATCGAACATGATCGGAATGCCGCGGCGCCGTCCCAGGTCGACGAGATCCGCAAGGGAGACCTCAGCGACGAACCCGCGTATTGAGAAGTTGCTGCGGTGGACTTTCAGCAGCAGCGCGGTGTCGGGGCTGATGGCGCGCTCATAGTCCCGCAGATGCGTTCGATTGGTGGTGCCAACTTCGACCAGGGCCGCACCACTCTGGGCCATCACCTCAGGCATGCGGAAGGAGCCGCCGATTTCGACCAGTTCGCCGCGCGAGACGATGACCTGTCTGCCGTGCGCGAGGGCAGCCAGCGCCAGCAGCACCGCTGCGGCATTATTGTTCACGGCGAAGGCGGCCTCGGCTCCCGTAAGACGGGTGAGCAGCGGTTCAACATGCTGGTGACGGGCTCCCCGCCTGCCACTCTCCACATCGATCTCGAGCGTGGAGTACCCGGCCATGACCGCTGTCACCGCCCGGATCGCCGCGTCGCACAACGGAGCGCGGCCGAGATTGGTATGGACGATAATGCCCGTGGCGTTCACGGCCCGAGCGAGGCTCAACGAGGCGCGGGATGTCACCAGCGCACGCAGGTCAGTCAGCAGGGCTCGCGGGGTGGTATCCACGGGTTCGGAGCGCAGCAGGCGCGTCCGGGCCTGATCCACTAACGCCCGAGCACACTCCACTAGTAATGGACGAGGGTAGCGGCCGGTCCCATCTTCCTGTTCGAACTGCGAGACCAGCCGTTCGACCGATGGCAGGTTGCGGAGGTCGGCGGCGCTCACGGAATCAGCGAATGACGTAGCCGAGGGCCACCCCGACAGCCACGACGATAACCGTGACCAGGCCAAGACGGCGCATATCGCCGCGCACCCGCGTCATGAGTTCCTCCTCGGTCTGCATCGTTGGGCCGACCGTCTGGCGGCCCGGCCGGAGCCGGCGGCCGCAGTTGCTGCAGACGATCTTGCCGGCAGGATTCTCCGTTCCGCAATTGGGACATTTCATACATTGTCCTCCCGTGCTTTCGTGTAGAACGCAGATCGCAGAAAGCAGAACGCAGACTGCGTTGCCCACATGTATCGGAGATTACCGCGTTTTGCATGGTATGCCCTGTTATATACTCTGCGTTCTGCCTGCTGCGTTCTGCGTTCTACTTCCTGACCTTCTTCGCCCCATGCCGCTCTCTCAGTTTCTCCACACATTCCACTGGCACATACTGGCTTCCCGGCGGCACTTTCGTGGCCAAGTCCCCTCCATGAAAATCGGTCCCGCCGGTGACCAGAAGACCCACCCGCTTGGCGATCTCGAGATATCGGGTGACCATCGCGGGGGTGTGGTCGGGATAGTAGACTTCCAGGCCTTCCAGCCCGGTCTCGGCCAGAGCCGGAATCACCTCGTCTTTCACCCCCCATCCTGGGTGTGCCAGGACGGGAATCCCACCCGTGCGCAGAATCACCTGCACCGCCTCAGGCGGGCTCAGCTTCATGCGCTCCACGTAGGCTGGGCCATTCCGCCCGAGGTACTTCTCAAACGCCTCTTCGGTGCTGCTCACTACGCCTGCCTCCACTAGAGCCCGGGCCACATGGGGACGTCCGACCGCTCCTTGGGCCAGCGCGCGCACGCGCGCGAAGTCAAGGCGGACCCCCATGGCGTTGAGCTTCTCCACCATTTTCGCCGCGCGGTTTAGGCGACCGTCGCGAAGCCTCCCGAGAAATTCTTGAAACCACGGCTGGTGATGGTCGACGTAATATCCCAGGATGTGGATTTCCGACTCATGCACGTCGGTGTTGATCTCTACTGCGGGGATGACTTCCATCCCCACCCGCGCCCCGGCGGTGATCGCCGGATCGACGGAATCGGTGCTGTCATGATCTGCGACGGCGAGCACTCCCACGCCTGCGTCGTGGGCCAGCGCCACGAGTGGCTCAGGCGCCAGCAATCCGTCCGACGCAGTTGTGTGGGTGTGCAGGTCAATCCGCATTCGTCTCCTCGAATTCCCTGACGCGGGTGATGGACCGGGCCCGCCCCGTCGACTCGTCCACGTCGACGACCACCGCATTGAGTTGCGCCGGGCCGGATGCCACCTCGAAGCGCACCGGCAGTTGCGTGAGAAACCGTTCCAGGATGCCCTCCCGGTCCATGCCGATGACGCCATCGCGAGGACCGGTCATGCCCACATCGGTGATGTACGCGGTTCCCTGGGGCAGGACGCGCTCGTCGGCGGTCTGGACGTGGGTGTGGGTGCCGATCACCGCGCTGCAGTGGCCGTCCAGGTACCAACCCAACGCAATCTTCTCGCTGGTTGCCTCGGCGTGCATGTCGATCACGATGACCGGCGCGCGTTCGCGCAGCCGCTCGCACTCTGCCCGCGCAGCGCGAAACGGGTCGTCGAGCTCCCGCATGAAGACTCGGCCCTGGAGGTTGATGAGGCCGACCGGCGTACCCATGCGTCCCGTGACGACCGTGGCCCCGCGGCCCGGCGCCCCGGGTGGATAGTTCAGCGGGCGAAGGATGCGCGGGTCGCTGTCCAGGAGTTCATAGGCCTCGCGGAGCTGCCAGGTGTGGTTGCCGCCGGTGATGGCATCCGCCCCAGCGCCAAACAACTCCTGAGCCACCTCGGAGTTGATCCCGGCGCCGCCGGCGGAGTTCTCCCCGTTCACAATGACCAGCGCCAGGTCATGCGCCTGGCGTAGCTTCGCGAGCCGGTCCCGCAAGATGCGGCGGCCCGGCTTGCCGTGCACATCGCCGACGAACAGAATCCTCATTAGCGCGCGTACTCGACGACGCGCGTCTCCCGCATCACGGTCACTTTGATCTGGCCGGGGTACTCCATCTCCTCTTCGATCTTCTTGGCGACATCACGCGCCAGCGCCTGCGCGCCCAGGTCATCGATATCGGTCGGCCGGACCAGCACGCGTACTTCGCGCCCGGCCTGGATGGCGTATGCTTTCTCCACTCCCGGGAACGACGTCGCGATGCGCTCCAATCCCTCCAACCGCTTGACGTACATCTCGGCGGTCTCCTTGCGTGCCCCGGGCCGGCTGGCCGAGATGGCGTCGGCCGCGGCGACCAATACCGCTTCGATGCACTTCGCCTCTTCGTCTCCGTGGTGGTACGTAATGGCGTTCAAGACTTCCGGTGGTTCGTGATAGCGCCGGCAGATGTCCACGCCGATCGAGCTGTGCGTACCCTCGACTTCGTGCGTCAGCGCTTTGCCGATGTCGTGGAGGAACCCGGCGCGGCGGGCCAGCTGCGCATCGCCGTCCAGCAGCCCCGCGATCAGGCCCGACAGCAACGCCACCTCTACGGAGTGGGCCAGCAGATTCTGACCGTAGGAATACCGGAAGCGCAACCGGCCCATCAGCTTGATCTCTTCCGGGTGCAGGCCGTGTACGCCGGCTTCAAAGGCCGCGCGCTCCCCTTCTTCACGGATGCGCTGCTCCAGCTCACGCTGGGACTTCTCCACCATCTCCTCGATCCGCGCGGGGTGGATGCGCCCGTCGACGATAAGCTTCTCCAGTGCGATCTTGGCGATCTCGCGGCGGATGGGGTCAAACGACGACAGCGTCACGGCTTCGGGCGTATCATCGATAATAAAGTCGACGCCGGTGAGACCTTCGAGAGTGCGGATGTTCCTTCCCTCGCGGCCGATAATGCGGCCTTTCATGTCGTCGTTGGGCAGAGGAACGACCGAGACGGTGACCTCAGCGGTGTGATCTGCGGCGCACCGCTGAATCGCGAGGGCAATGATCTCCCGAGCCCGGCGGTCGGCATCTTCCCGGGCCTCGGTTTCGATCTTCTTAACCAGCTTGAGTCCGTCGGCGCGCGCCTGCGCCTCTACCTGTCGCAGGAGTTGCTCGCGCGCCTGCTCTGCGGTCAGTCCAGACACCCGCTCCAGTTCCTCCTGGTGGCGGGCTTGCTGCGCCTGGGCCTCGTCACGGGCCCGGACGAGCTCTTGCTCCTTCTCAGTCAGGGTTCGTTCCCGGTTCTCTAGGGCCTCCGTCTTGCGATCCAGGGATTCTTCGCGCTGTTCCAGTCGTCGCTCAAGACGCTGCAGTTCGGCCCGCTGCTCGCGGATCTCCCGCTCCGCCTCACGCTTTTGGCGGAACGACTCGTCTTTGGCCTCAACGATCGCTTCACGTTTCTTCGCCTCGGCCTCTTTGCCAGCATCCTCGATGATCCGTCGGGCGGCCTCTTCGGCCGACTTAATCCGCGCCTCGGCAACGTACCTGCGCAGCAGATATCCCAGAAGAAATCCGGCGAACCCCGCCAGGGCTATTTGCAAAATCGGGGATGTCATGGCGGGTTCCCTCCTCTAGGGTTGTATATACGTCGCGCGCGCTCTCACCTCAAACCAGATATGGGTAGCACTGCCCTACTTCATAAATCATTGTAGCCCCCAGTGAAAAAGGGGTCAATTGAAGCTTCAGAAGGGGTCAGTCCAGGCGAGGTGGGTCCCACAGCGGCCCCAGCACCGGCGCTGGCGCCAGCTGCGGTTGAGCCACGGGCGGCCTATCCTCTGCCGGCGTTGCTTCCCCACGAGCGGGCAGCTCGATCAGGCGGTCTGCCACTCCATCGAAGTGGCGGGTGTACGTGAAGACAAAGATCTGGTGAGAGCGGGCCAGCTCCCGCATGAGGGTGGCGGCGGCCTGGCGCCGGCGGTCGTCGAAGGTAATAAACGGGTCGTCGAATAGCAGGGGCGGCCGCTTGCCGCCGGTCAGTACCTCGACCAGGGCGAGGCGGGCTGCCAGGTAGACCAGATCCACTGTGCCGCGGCTGAGATGGGGCTCGGCCGCTTCCACCCAGCCGCCCGCATCGTCCGACCAGACGCTGAGGGCCAGGGACTCCTGATCGGCCGCCAGCTGCTGGTAGCGCGCCTCGGAGAGGATGCGCAGGTATTCGCCGGCCCGTCTCTCCATGATCTCGCGCACCGGGACCTGAGCCTGCCGGCGGGCGTCCAGCAGGCCGGACAGCGCTGACGTGTACACCTCGTGGTGGTACCTGGCACGGGCGAGCTGCTCTTCGGCCTCGTGCAACTGTTCTTCAACGGTGGCCAGTGCATCGGTGTCGACGCTGTGCCGTTCCAGCTCCACCGAGAGCCGCCGCTCCTTATCCTGCTGGCCGGCAACCTGCTGCGCCAGCTGCTGGACTTCTCGCTCCAACGCGGTCAACTGGAGGGGGGTCAACCGCCGGGCGGCGATCTCGGGGGCGTGCAGACGTTCCTGAAGCCCGAAAACGTCCCGCCGCACCGTCTTCCACTGCTCGGTGATGTCTTCATCGGTGCCGCCCGCGCGCAGGTCGACGAGAAACTGGTCCAGCTGCATTCGCGTGCGTGAGAGATCGTGGTGGCGCTGTAACTTTTGCTCGGCTTCCTTGACCGTGGCGCAGCCCAGCTCTGCCAGTTTCGACGACTGCTCGGTCCTGGTCTGCTGCAGGGTTTGCTCGATCTCGCTGAGGCGCAGCTCGCGCTCCTGCCGGCGGATCTCCGCCCGGTCCCGGGCCACGGCTGTCCTGCGCACCTGCCACCCGCCCAGCAGTGCCGCGCTGAGCCCTACCGCGAGCATCATGCTGCCGGCCGCGCGCAGATCAGCAACGGCCAGCAGCCCGCCGGCAAGGGCCACTCCCACCCCAACCATGGCCAGCACCTTCCACGCGCGAGTTGCCGCGGGCAGGCCGGGATCCGACTGCGTCAGCGCATGACGAAGTTGTCCGGCTTCCATCTCCAAAACTGCGGCACGCTCGTGTAGCTTGCGCGCGGCGGAGGTCGCGTCTTCACTAGGCAGCCCGGCGGCCGTCGCAGCCTCGAGGTCGCGATCGACTTGGGCAATCTTGCTGAGGGTATCCTCAATTTTCTTGACCTTCTCTTCCAGCATCGCTTCCTCACGTTGCCTGCCGGCGAGACGTTCTTCGACGGTGACGATCTCACGGTTCTGATCCAGCAACGCGCGTTTCACCGTCAACGTGTCGGTTGCGTTTGCGAACGTTTCACGGAGGCCGGCCAACTCCGCGCGGATGCGATCTGCGGCGGCGGCGCTCGTGGACAGGCGGCGCTGCTCTTCCTTGAGGGAGGCCACCTTGTCGTCCAGCGCCCGCAACACTCCGGGATCCTTGGTCAGCGCTTTGGTCCCCTTCTCCATCCCCCGGACGTGTTGTTCCAGACGCCGGATGGCTGTCGCGACGTCCTCCCCGCCTCCACCGACGATCCGGCCGAGCTCCTTGGCGATGCTGTTCAGGTGGATGCGCTCCAGTTCCGCCTGGGCGACCTGCGCAGTCGCGTCGAACAGGTCCTCGGTGACTAGGCCCAATTGCGCGGCGATACGTTCCTGCACGATCTTGTGCTGGTCCCAGGTGCGGCCCAGTTCGTCCTGCAGGGTGACTTTGCGGGTCGCGAAGTCCTTGCTCAACATGAACCGTTTTCCTTCGACCTCGAACTCCAGCTCCAGGACCGGCGGCTCCTCTGCTCCCCAACTGCGGAACTCGTCGCGAAATTTCGTGGAGGTCGTCGCGGGATTGCCATACAGCACAGCGTGAATCGCCGTCCGCAGCGAAGACTTACCCGCCTCGTTGGGGCCGATGACCACATTCACGCCCGGGGCAAACTCGAAGGCTTCGTCCGGCAGGCCCAGGAACCGCCTGGCGCGGAGCCGCCGCAGGATCACGATAGGACCTCCCGTCCCTGCAGCAACGCCACCCCTACCTGGAGCGCTTCCTCCAGCGTCGGACGCTGCGCCTCGCTGGCCTCTGCCAGACGCGTGTGCATCAGCCGGACGAAACGCCCCAGCACGCTGTCGTTGGGCAGACGGCCCAACTGCTCATCGTCCAGCCAGAGGTGTACTTTGGACTGTACGCGGAGACGGAAGAAGCGGTCGGCATATTCACGCTCGACCGCCGCCGCGTTCACGACGCGCTCCACCGGCACCACGCCGGTCAGGAGCACATCGCACACGGCTTCCGTATCACTGGCGTCCTCGAGCGCCTTGCGCAACGCCGCCTCGTCGCCTGCGCCGGCATCGATCTCCAGTCGTTTGTACTGACGCCGGCCGACGCGCTCCGCCGTGACGGTGGCCTGACCGGGCGCCGGAATGTCGATCAGCAGCACGTGGCCCGCACCTTCCTGGTCATAGGCCAGCCACTCCGGCGAGCCAGCGTACCAGGCCGGCGTCGGTGCGGGGACCACTTCAGATGCGGAATGCCAGTCCCCCAGCGCCAGGTAATCCAAACCGAGATCTCGGATCTCCTGGGGGTGCATGGCTGCCGGACCCTCGACCTGCCCTCCACGATACACTGAGCCGTGCGTCACCCCGACGGCAAATCGCAAGGGACGCTGCTTGGGCCAGGCCGCCAGCGGGCTGGCCGGTGTGCCGGGGTCTGCGGAGCGGCCGGTGATGGTCAGGTCAAGTCCGGGCACCGGACGGGTCTCCACGGTGCGGCCGAATAGGACGACGTGTGTGCCCGCCTCGCGCAGGCGGTTGCTCCCGCCGACAAAACCATCCGGCGCCACATCGTGGTTGCCGGCGACCATCGCCACCCAGATACCCCGGTCATCCAGACGGCGCAGCTGGCGCTCGGCCAGCTCCACCAGCGTCGCAGACGGCCGGGGGCTATCGAAGAGGTCGCCGCCGATCAAGACCACGTGCACCTGTTGTGCAATCGCCAGGTCGACGGCACGCACAAACGTGTCTTCCAGGGTCCGGCGCTGCGCGGCGCCTTGGGCTCCGAGCATCTGGAACGCTTTGCCCAGGTGAACGTCGGCCACGTGCAGGAGTTTCAACCCGCCGCTCATGGCTGCTCTTCCAGCTCAGGATCGCCCGTGGCCGTGTACGGGCAGATGGATGCGAAGGCGCAGTAGCGGCACGCGCGATAGTAGTCGGGCGTGGCGATAAACTGCCCGGCACGGATGCCCGACGCGACGCGCTCGACAATCGCTGCCGTTTTCTCCAGCATCTCATCGTCGGGGGCCGTCGCGCCGACCAGGACCTGCTGCGGGCCGAGGAAGTGCAGTTCCAGACGCGACGGTGCCGTCCCATAGACTTCGCGGTACGCGAGGGCGTACAGTGCCAGCTGGAAGCTCTCACGCGCACGGCGGTCGGCGTCCTTCTGGGTCCGCACATCTGAGGTCTTGAAGTCGATCAGCACGGCTTCGTCCCCCCGCAGATCGACCCGATCCCAGCGTCCTTTGATGCGCGTGAGCCCCACCTGGAATGAGAACGGCGCTTCGACAAAGGTGGGCACCCGGCCGCTGGACTCCTGGTACTGGAAGAAGTGTGACAAGACTTCTCGGCCCTCCGCCAGTCGCTGGTCTTCATGGTCGCGGCTGACGAAGCCCTCGTTGACCCATGCGCGTTCGAAATGGGCGACCAGGTCCTCGAAGGTGATCAACTGGCGGCGGGCCTTGCGCCGGTGGTACTCACGGATCGCTTCGTGGATGGCCGACCCATAGACGACGCGGTGGTCGCGCAGCAGCGGCACGCGCAGGATGTGCGTGTACTTGTACTTCAGCGGGCAGAGGTCGTAGTCGTCGACCTGGCGGTAAGAGAGGAAGATGGGCTGGTCGGCCGGGATCAGTCCTTCCAGGCCCTGCTGGCCGTTGCCTCGTGGCGCGTGCCGGTGGATGGCCTCGACCGGCGAGGCGTGAAAAGCCTCCACATCGGCTTGGGGCAGGTCGAGGGCTTCCAGGACAAACCGGCTGACCTTGCGTGACCGCACGCCGCCGTAATCGCGCGCGCTGGTGAGGTACAGCTCCCGCTGCGCGCGGGTCATCGCTACGTAGAAGAGCCGTCGTTCTTCCTGCACATGGAAGTCTCCGCTGGGCAGGATGTCTTTCACCAGGGGATCCGGCAGCGGGATCGGTTCCCCGCGATTGCGGGTCGGGAAGCGGTCCGCCACGCAGCTCACCAGAAAGACTACGGGAAACTCCAGGCCCTTGGCCCTGTGGACGGTCAGGACGTTGACAGCGTCTTGATCCAGGTCGGCCTGAGCCACGGGAGGATCGTCGCCGGCGGCGATGAGATCGTCCATATGTTTGACAAACTCCGGAACGCGGTCGTAGGCTGCGATCTCGCCATAGCGGGCGACGAGGTCGAAGAACTTGGCCAGGTTGGCCACACGGACTTCATCCTCCGGCGCGCCGCTGGTGGCCAGCCGGCGCACATACCCGGTGCGCGTGACCAGATACTCGTACAACACGCGGCCGGTGGCGTGATCGGTCATGACCTTCCGCATTCCTTCGAGATCGTCTAAGAGTTTCGCGATCGACGCCCGGCTCTCGAGCGGGATCTCTTCCACCAGGTCCGCATACGGGCCATCCGGCCGTGCCTCTCGCACATAACGGAACAGATATTCCAGTGTGCGGTTCTTGCGGTCGGCGTAGCTCAGGCACTTCGCGAGATCGGTGGCGGGGATGAGGTATAGTGGGGAGGCCCCCAAGTAGTACAGGCTCAGGTTGTCCTGGGGCTTCGCCAGGGCCCGCAAGAACGCCAGCACCAGCCGGATCTCCTCACGGTTGTACAGGCCCCGGCTCCCCGTAAAGCGATGTGGAACGCTGCGCATGTTGAGGGCTCGCAGGAACGGATCGGCATCCGCATTGCTGCGTACCAGGATCGCGCAGTCCTTGTACCGATACTCCCCTCGCTCGACGCGCTGTCCGATCTGCTCGGCCACCCAGTCGGCTTCGCTGCTCAACGTGTCCAGGTGCATGTGCTGAGCTGGCCGGCCCTCGGTGTGCGCGGCCTTCAGGCGTTTGTCGAGCGAATGGCGGACCTCCAGGCGGTCGGGGTTGTTGTGCTGGATGAGGCGGTAGCCGGCATCGAGGATCGCCTGTGGAGAGCGGTAGTTGCTGGTGAGGACGAGTTGCGCCGCCTGCGGATAGACGTCCAGAAAGTTCAGGATGTTGCTGATGGCCGCCCCGCGGAACTTGTAGATGGACTGGTCGTCATCGCCCACCACGGTAATGCTGTGTGGGCTGGCGTCACCGACCAGGTGCCGCACCAGCTGGAACTGCGCGTAGTTGGTATCCTGGAACTCGTCCACCAGGATGTACTTGAAACGCTCCCGGTACTCGCGCAGGACTACCGGCCGGTCACGCAGCAGCCGCAGCGTGAGCGTGATCAGATCTCCAAAGTCCACGAGGCCTTCGCTCGCCAGGAGCTCCTGATAACGCTGGTAGGTCAGCGCCAGTTCCTGCTGCTGCCGGGCGAAGTCGGCGAGCTCTCGATCCTCAGGATGCGCTTCCGCCTCACTGATCACGCGGTTGGCGTAGGCGCGGTACTCGGCAGGGCTACAGTCTTCATCTTTGGCGCGCGAGATCAGCGCGATGAGGGCTTCAATGTACCGAGTCGGGTCACCGAGCGGGCGGTAGACGTCGAGCGGGAATTCGAACAGGTGCTCACGGAAGAAGATCACCTGCTCGGCTCTGGTGAGGATGCGAAAGTCAGGCGTCAACCCCAGTTCCAAAGCGTGGTCGCGGAGGACGCGATCGCCGAAGGCGTGGAACGTGCTGATCCACACGTCGGTGTACCCGTAGGGCACCAGGACGTCCACGCGCTCCTCCATCTCGGCCGCGGCCTTGTCGGTAAAGGTGAGCGCGAGGATCTCGGAGGGGCGTGCCCGCCTGGTGGCGATCAGCCAGGCGATCCGCCGGGTGATGACCGCCGTCTTGCCTGTGCCGGCCCCCGCGACGATCAGCAGCGGCCCAACCTCGTGCGTCACGGCGCGCCGTTGTTCGTCGTTGAGGTCGGCCAGGATGCGGTCGACCGGAGATTCACTCGCCTCCTTGCCGGCAGCAGGGCTCAGTTCCAGGGGGAGCTGTCCGGCAGGCTGATCCTCGAGTGTGAGGGAGCGGCGACGATCCGGCATCAGTCTCTGACCTGTGGCAGTGAGCCCAGCAGATCGTGCAATACCCTGACGATGACCCCGGTGTCGAAGCCGCGGCGCGTCAGCACACCGGCCAGCCGCCGGTAGAGGATCTGTTTCGGCAGACCGCGGTAGCGGCGCAGCCTGGCACGGGCCACATCCCGGGCCAGCGCACCCTCGTCCTGGTCGCTCAGGGTTTCGCCCAGCGTCCTGATGATAACCTCCCGTGCCACGCCCTTCTGGGCAAGTTCATGGCGCAGACGCACTCGGCCGGACGGAGATAAGGCCGTCCGTGTGCGCACCCAGGCATCGGCGAAGCGGGCGTCGTCCAGCAAACCATGACGCTCGAGATCTGCAGTGAGGGCGCTAACGATCTCCGGAGAGATCCCCCGCCGGCGCAGTCGATCGGTCAGTTCTTTGCGACTGCGCAGCCGGACGGTCAACAATCGGTGGGCGAGCTCCTCGGCCAGCGTCCGCTCCGCCCGCGCCCGTAGCTGCTGCAGTGCCGCCGCGTCCAGGTCGGCGTCGGGCCGCAACGCCAGCGCGGCGATGTCCTGAGGCCGGAGGCGTACTGTTGTGTCGTTATCCAGCACCACCCGCTGGTGACCCAGCCGGCCCTGCGGCGGGCCGACGCGCACGACCCTCACATGCGCTACGCTCTACCCTTCGCCGGCTCCCTGGCAGGCGGTCCGTCACGCGCTTCCGCCGGCGCAGCGGGCGCAGGCTTGACGAGCCCCAGGTGCGTCCGCACACGGCGCTCGATCTCCCGGGTCACCTCCGGGTTGGCGTCCAGGAAGTCGCGTGCGTTGTCGCGGCCTTGGCCCAATTTCAACTCGCCGAACGAAAACCAGGTGCCGGTGCGCTGTACGATGCCGTGGAGCGCCGCGACGTCGAGCGTGCTGGCCGCTTTGGAGATGCCATGCCCGAAATAGATGTCGACTTCTGCATCGCGGAACGGCGGGGCCAGTTTGTTCTTCACGACTTTGACCCGGGCGCGCATGCCCTTGATCTCCTCGCCCACCTTGATGCTCTCCGTACGCCGGATCTCCATGCGCACCGAGGCATAGAATTTTAGTGCCCGCCCACCGGTGGTGGTCTCGGGGTTGCCGAACATGACGCCGATCTTCTCACGGATCTGGTTGATGAACACCACGGTGGTACGCGACCGGCTGATCGCCCCGACCAGCTTGCGCAGGGCCTGCGACATCAGCCGGGCCTGCAGTCCCATGTGCGCCTCCCCCATCTCACCTTCGAGCTCGGCTTTGGGCACCAGCGCGGCTACCGAATCGACGACGATCACGTCCACGGCGCCGCTGCGCACCAGCATCTCGGCGATCTCTAGCGCCTGCTCGCCGGAGTCCGGCTGGGAGATCAGCATGCTGTCGACATCCACACCGACCGATTTGGCGTAGTTGGGGTCCAAAGCATGCTCGGCGTCGATGAACGCCGCCACTCCCGCTTCGCGCTGCGCTTCGGCGATGATATGGTAGCCCAGCGTCGTCTTGCCGGACGACTCGGGTCCGTATACTTCAATGACACGGCCGCGCGGGACTCCGCCCACGCCCAGCGCGAGATCGAGTCCCAGCGCCCCGGTCGGGATCACCTCAACGGCCAGCTTGGTGCTGGCCTCTCCCAGCTTCATGATGGAACCCTTGCCGAACTGCTTCTCGATCTGCGTCAGGGCGAGATCGAGGGCTCGCTGCCGTTCATTCATCGACGTGACCTCCAGCGCTGGCCCGCCTCAGCCTTGATTTGGTGCGCGCAGTCTACCAAACATTTGTTCGCTTGTCAATAGCCCAACCCGGCTAGCTGCAACTACTACTTCTCGTAGCCTTGTAGACTGACCTCCTCAACCCGTGTGTAAACGGGTCCTCGGGGGGTCAGCTCACTCTCCATCACCGTCACCGCCTGCACCCGCTGGGACCCGACGCCGAAATCGCGGAACTGGGTCAACGCACGCACCACGTCTCCCCACTGCCGCTCATCGCGGATCCGCGCCAGGGTCAGATGGGGCCTGAACGGTCGCTCCTCGGGCGGGAAGCGGTGGTGGGCCAGTTGCGTTTCGAGTTTGGCCGCCAGCGCCTGCAACTCTGCCGCGCCGTCCTCGACACCAACCCACAATATCTGCGGGCGGTGAAGACTGGGAAACGCTCCGAGCTGCCGCAACGCGATGGTGAACGGCGTGACCTCGTTGACCGCTTCGCGCGTGGCGACCTTGACGAGGGCGACCTGCGCCGGCGTGACCGCGCCGATGAAACGCAACGTGAAGTGGAGCTGGGCTGGTTTGTTCCACCGGACTCTCGCCCCAGCCGCCTCCAGTTGGTGTTGTAGGTCGATGACGGCTTGGTGGAGCGTCGAATCGAGCTCCACGGCGATGAAGATGCGGTGCCCCTCACTCATGCCCGCGTCAGGTGCAGCCGGAGCAGGTTTAGTCCCGCCTGCGCCGCCAGGACGCGAATCCCCTGCCGTCCGGCTTCGGCGCCAAATGTCAGCCTCCGATGCATCGTGCCTCCGGCCCCGGCCAGGGCGAGGTACACCAACCCCACCGGCTTATCCGGGTTTCCCCCGGCTGGGCCCGCGATGCCGGTGACACCCAGCCCCACCGCCGCGCCGGACCGGCGTCGAATTGCGCCGGCCATCGCCTCGGCGACTTCTGCGCTGACTGCGCCGTGTGTGGCAATCAGCGTGGGATCCACCCCGACGTCGCGGATTTTGGCCTCGTTGCTGTACGCGACCACCCCTTCCAGAAAATAGGTGGAACTTCCCGGGATGTTGGTCAGCCGGTAGCTGATCAACCCGCCGGTGCACGACTCTGCCACCGCCAGCGTCAGGTTCTTGGCGATCAGCGCCTGCGCCACGACTTCTTCCAGAGTCTGTTCGTCGATGCCGTAGACGAGGTCGCCGAGACGCTCGCGCACCTGCGCCTCACCGCGAGCCAGCGCTGCATCGACCTCTTCGGGCGCCCCCTTGGCGGTCAGGCGCAGGTGCACTTCACCGAGTTTGGCGTACGGTGCAATGGTGGGTTCGGTCTGCTGCAGCAGATCCTTGATCCGTTCCTCGATGGCCGACTCGCCCTCCCCCGTGATGCGCAACACACGCGAGCGGATGACTGTGAGTCCTGTCCGGTCCCGCAGCGCCGGCAGCACATAGTTCTCCATCATGCCCTTCATCTCGTACGGCACGCCCGGCATGATGAAGATGGTGCGGCCGCGATGCTCGATGTGGACGCCGGGGGCCGTGCCGCGGTCGTTAGGGATGACATGCGCGCCGCGCGGTACCAGCGCCTGCTTATAGACTGTGCTGGATGGGACGCGGCCGCGGGTCTCGAAGAAACGACGGATGTGGTCGGCGACCGTCTCGTCGTACACGAGCTCGAGACCAAGGGTGGCGGCGACGGCGGCGACGGTGAGGTCGTCTTCGGTGGGTCCCAGGCCGCCGGTCATCAGGACGACGTCGGCCCTAGACATCGCCAGCCGCAGCGCCTCCTCGACTCGGGTGGCGTTGTCGCCGACGGTTTGCTTAAAGTGGACGTCGACGCCGATCTCGGCCAGCCGTTGCGCCAGGTAGGCCGCGTTGGTGTCGACGATCTGGCCGAGCAGCAACTCGGTGCCAACGGAAATGATCTCTGCACGCATAAAAGCTAACTATGGAACCAGGGGACCATGGGACCCGGGACCAAGCATGCAAGACGCAACGCGTTGCTTCATCGTGGCCTGCCGGTTCCTTGGTCCCCTGATACCACGGTTCCGCCGTGTCATGCCGTTATGGGGCGGTAAAGGTTTCTTCCCAGACGTGGCGTTGCGGATCTTGCCGCACAGGCTGGCCGTTGACCAGCACCGATACGGCTTCGCTGTTGCCGACGCGCACCGTCAGGCGTTCACGGGCGCGCCAGATTCTTACGTCCCCTGCCTGCACGAATCCCTGAAACACTTCCGCGCCGTCCGCCGATACGAGCAACCAGCATGGACCGGCGGCCCGGACCAGCAACTCCACTCCGCCCCCCGGAATGCCCGCTGACGCCTGTGGCGCGGCAGGCTGCACAGCGCCCGTCTGCGCGGTGGGTCCGGGAGCGGGTTCCGCCTTGCCCGGTAGTGGGGTGGGCTCGCCGACTGCAGCAGGTGGTGCTGGTTTCGGGATAGGCTGTGCAAACTGGTGCAGTTGCTGATAGCCGATGATGCCGAGGATTGCGGTGATCAACAGGACCACACCGCCGGCGTACAACGCAGCGCGGCGGAGCGGTGACGGCGGCACCGCTGGTCGGATAGGGACCTCGGTCGGCGGCGACGCGAAAATGGGCTCGTCTGGTGCATTGAAGGCTCCCGGATAGGCGTCCATGAGTTCGTCGGGATCGATGCCCAAGGCGAGTGCGTAGGTACGCAGATACCCGCGAGCGTAGACCGCACCCGGCAGGCGGTCAAACTTCTCTTCTTCGAGGGCCTCCAGGTAGACGGCGCGGATGCGGGTCAGCGTCTCGGCCGCCGCGAGCGTCAACCCTTTCGCCTCGCGGGCGTTCCGCAAGCGCTCCCCGATGCCCAGCGTGTCGTCGGGCGATGATGGTCTGTGGTGTTCCCGCACGTTCTCCTTGTTCCATCGCGTGAACAATCAATCCTCTTGTGTGCCACGGTGAAGAATCCGCAAATGAAATTCTATGCCGTCTCCGGGCGTGATACGGCGACCGCCACGGCGCCGGCCAGCGCAGCATTGGCGCGTAGCAGCGCGAGGTTGGCGCGTAACGACCGGCCGCCGGTGAGGTCGGCCAGCGCGGTGAGCAGGAATGGCGTTAGGTCGCCGGCGCGCACGCCCGCGGCGGACGCACGCTCCATGGCCCGCCGTACCGCATCCTCGACGTCGGTCTCGCGCAGCGCCTCGGCGGCCGGGATCGGGTTGGCGATCAGCAGGGCCGTGCGGCGGCCGAGCGCGCGGGCAGCGGCATGGATCGCGGCAGCCTGCTGTGGCGTCTCAATCCGCCGCGGTGCGGGAAAGCCGCTGTCCCGCGCGTAGAAGTGGGGAAATCGATCCGATCCATACACGACCACCGGCACGCCCGCGGTATCCAGATACTCCAGCGTTTTGCCGATATCACAGATGGCTTTTGCGCCGGCGCACACGACGGCGATGGGATGTTCGGCGAGGGCGCGCAGGTCCGCGGAGACATCCCACGTCCGTTCGGCGCCCAGGTGGACACCGCCGATACCGCCGGTGGCGGCAACGGCGATGCCGGTAAGATCTGCGATCGCTACCGTCGCCGAGACCGTCGCGCCTCCATTCGCCGAGGTGGCGACGGCCACGGGCAGGTCGCGCGCGGCAATCTTGATGACGGGAGCAGAGCGTAGCCGCTCCAGCTCTCTGGCGGTAGCGCCGACCTTGATCCGGCCAGCGATGACGGCGACGGTCGCCGGGATCGCTCCCGCGTTGCGAACCTCGGCCTCCAGCGCCGCCGCAGTCTCCAGGCTCGTTGGATGCGGGAGCCCGTGAGAGATCACGGCAGACTCCAGGGCGACGATGGGTCCTCCCCGCTGGAGCGCCTCCGTAATCTGAGGGGCGACGTCAATGAGAAGTGATGTCCGCATGGGAAACCTGCGATTCTGGATCCTGCATCGGTTTATTCTTCTTCTTTTGTATACGGCACTCCGTCGGCGGCCGGCATCCGCGCCCGCCGGACGAATCCGGCCAGCACCAGAATGGTGACGATGTGGGGCAGGACGCTAATGAACTGGTACGGCACAGGCAGCCGCACCACGCGGAGGCTCAGCGCATCGAAGTAGCCGAACAATGCCGATGCGCCCAGCGCGCCGGCGGGCCACCAGTTCCCAAAGATCATGGCCGCCAGGGCGATGAACCCCCTGCCCTGCGTCATGCCTTCAAAGTACAGATGCGCCTGCTCGATGGCCAGATACGCACCCGCCATCCCTGCCAGCGCCCCGCTCAGCAGGACACCCGCATACCTCAGGCGATACACGTTGACCCCGAGAGTGTCCGCGGCCAACGGGTACTCACCCACGGCGCGCAGGCGCAGGCCGAACCGGGTGCGCGTCAGCACCCACTGGCTCGCGATGACCAGCAGCAATCCCACGACAATCATTGGTGATACTCCCGTGACCAGCGGTCGCAGGGCCGGGACGTCCCGCAGGAGAGGAATGTCGATGGGCGTGAACCCGCGCACGCCGGGGGACTGGGTGGCCCTCTCGAAGAGCAGGATGTTGAGGAAGCGCGCCAGACCACCGGCCAGCAGGTTGAGCGCCACGCCGCTGATGATCTGATCCACGCGGAATGTAACCGTCACCAGCGCGTGGATCAGCCCGAACAGGAGACCCGCCGCCATGGCGGTCAGCACCCCGGCGAGCGGCGCCAGGTCCGGCCACCCCTGGGCCAGCTGGGGAAACTGCGCGTCAAAGAGGTAGGCGCCGACTGCCCCGAAGAACGTGCCCATGATCATGATGCCTTCCAGCCCGATGTTCACGACTCCGCCCCGCTCGGTGTACACCGCACCGAGCGATGCCAGCAGGATCGGCATCGTGACCCGAATCGCCGATGCGATGAGGGCCACGCTGAATAGGGAGGCTACATATTCCATCGCACAGGTGTCTCCACAGTAGTTGGAAAGTTGGAGAGTTGGAAGGTTGGATTACTGCGCTTCCTTACCAGTGGACTTTGGCTCTCCAACGTTCCAACTCTCCAACTCTTCAACTTCCGGCCGTTTCCGCCGCCGGTGTTGCCGTCACCACCAACTCCGCCTCGCGTTTGCGCTGTGTGCGCACGTACCGGGTCAGCAGTTCGTACGCTACGACGATGGCCAGAATGATGATCGCCTGCAAGATGACGATGATCTCTTTGGGCACCCTGGCGAAGAACTGCACCCCCGCCGCCCCGCGGTCCAGAAAGCCGAACAGCAGGGCCGCCGGAATGACTCCCAGGGGGTTGTTCTTGGCCAGCAGCGCCACGGAGATCCCGAGGAAGCCGAGTCCCTTGGGGAAGTCGATGTCGAGGTATCCGAAGAAGCCCAAGATGTCGTTGAGCCCCACCAGGCCGGCGATGCCGGCGCTGAGCATGAACATCCCGAACTGCACGCGCGCGTTGGGAATGCCGGCTGCTTCCGCGGCCAGCGGGTTGAACGCCACCGCGCGCACTTCATAGCCAAACCGCGTGCGGCTGAGGAAGTAGGCCAGAACGACCGCGACAGCGATGCCCAGCGGCAGGAGCAGGTTGAGTTTCTCCACGTCGGATCCATGCAGCCCCAGCGGAGCCAGCAGCGGGCCCATCGACGGTACGCGCGCCGCGGGTGCCACCACGGGGGTGCGCACGCGGGGCGTCCCGATCTGGGTCGGATCGCGGAAGACGTCGTTGATAAGATAGAGGAGCAGCGCGGAGGCGATGTAGTTCATCATGATCGTGGTGATCACTTCGTGCGCGCCCCGGCGCAGCTTCAGTGCGATCGGCACGAGCGCCCACACCATCCCGCCGCCCGCGGCCGCCAGGAGCGCCAGCGGCAGGTGAACAACGGCCGGTAACCCTCTCAGGCCGAATCCGACCAGCGCGGCACAAAACGCCCCGATGTAGTACTGTCCTTCCACGCCGATGTTGAACAGGCTGGCCCGGAACGACATGGCGACAGCCAGGCCGGCGAAGATGAGCGGCGTGGTCTTGAACAGGATCGAGAAGAGGCTGTCAGTGCGGGTAAGACTGAACCGGACCATTACAGCATAGACGTCGATGGGGTTGCGGCCGATGGCCAGGATCATGACGGACGCGATGAGCATGCCAAAGAAGATGGCCAGCACCGGCGTCGCGACCTGCAGGAGAAGCAGGCGGCCCTTCATCCCGCCCTGACCTCATCCTTCCGCTTTGTGCCGGTCATGTACAGTCCGAGTTCAGCGGGCGTGGCCTCGGCTCGCGCAAACTCCGCGACCATCTCACCGCCGTAGATCACGCCGATGCGGTCAGAGAGCGAGAGGACTTCTTCCAGGTTGGCCGAGATCAGCAGCACCGCCATCCCGGACGAACGGGCGGCCAGCAACTGCCGCATCACAAACTCGGTCGCCCCGATATCCAGACCGCGGGTCGGCTGCGCCGCGACGAGCACCTGGGGGTTGAAGCTGAACTCGCGCGCCACCACCACTTTTTTCTGATTGCCGCCGGAGAGGGCGAGCACCGGGGCGTTGGTGTCGGCGACGCGGATATCGTAGTCGCCGACGCGCCGGCGCACAAACCCCTGGATCCCCGGCCGGTCCAGCAAGGCCCCATGAGTGAACTCATCCCGGGTGTGGTGACCGAGGATCAGGTTCTCCCACACCGCCATCGGCAGGGCGATGCCCCGGCGGTGGCGGTCTTCGGGAATGTGCGCCACCCCCAGCAGGCGGATGGCGCGGGCCGTGGCGTGGGTGACGTCGCGCCCGTCGATCAGCAGCTGGCCGCCGGCGATCGGACGCAAACCGACGAGGGCTTCGACCAGTTCGGTCTGGCCGTTCCCCTCGACGCCCGCTACCCCGTAGACCTCGCCGGCCCGTACGGCCAGCGAGACCTCGCGGACCGCCAGGCGTTTTCCGCTACCCGGCACTCGCAGCCGGCGCGCCTCCAGGCGCACCTGGCCTGGCGTGACCGATGGACGCTGAAGCTCCAGCAGGACCGGCCGGCCCACCATCATTTCCGCCAGCTGGGCTTTCGTAGTGCGGGCGGCCGGCACCGTGCCGACGACGCGCCCGTGGCGCAGCACGGTGATCTGGTCAGAAATTTCGAGCACCTCGTCCAGCTTGTGGCTGATAAAAATGATGGTCTTCCCCTGCTCCTTCAGCCGGCGGAGGTTGTGAAACAATTCCTCGACTTCCTGGGGCACCAACACCGCCGTGGGTTCATCCAGGATGAGGAGCTCGGCGCCGCGGTACAGCACCTTGATGATCTCCACCCGCTGCTGTTCTCCGACCGAGAGAGCGCCGACTTCGGCACCGGGATCCAGGATGAAGCCATACTGCCGGCACAGGTCGGCTACCCGCTGCCGCGCCTCGCGCATCCGCAGCCGGCCCAATCCCGATGCCGGCTCGCTGCCCAGGATGACGTTCTCGGCCACGGTAAAGACTGGAATGAGCATGAAGTGCTGGTGCACCATGCCAATGCCGAGTTCCAGCGCCCGACGCGGGCTGTCGATGACGGCGGTCTGGCCCTTGACGGCGATGTCACCCTGGTCCGGCTGGTAGAGGCCGTACAAAATGCGCATGAGTGTGGACTTCCCCGCGCCATTCTCCCCCACGATGGCGTGGATCTCCCCGGTGCGGACCGCCAGGTTGACGGCATCGTTGGCCACGACGCCGGGGAATCGCTTGGTGATATCCCGCAGCTCAATAAAGAGATCGTTCATGATGATTTCGCGAAAAAAGAGGGGTGGAGGCTGCGCCCCCACCCCCGGATGGCTCAATTGATCGGCTCACTTCAGCGTCTTGAGGAACTCCTCGAGTAGCTTCTTGTCCGACGGGACCTTGATCTTCCCGGCGATGATATCTTTCTTCAGGGCCTCCAACTTGGCGGTGACGTCTTGAATCATCGCCTTGTTGTAGTCGTTGACGGCATACCCGACCCCGTTCTCCTTCAGCCCAAACTCCCGCACGCCGCCTTTGTACTGCCCGGTGGTCGTGGCCTTGATGGTCTCGTAGACGGCCACGTCCACCCGCTTCATCATGCTGGTCAGGATTTGCGCCCGCTGGTCCGGTTTGACGGTCAGCGACTGGTCTGCGTCGACGCCGATCGCCAGCCGTTTCTTCACCACAGCGGCTTCGAACACGCCGATGCCTGTGCCGCCCGAGGCGTGGTAGATGATGTCCGCGCCGCGATCGTACTCCGCCAGGGCCAGTTCTTTCCCCTTGACGGGATCGCGGAACGCCTCGCCGGTGGTGCCGGCATACTCGCTGAAGACTTCGATGGTCCGCTTGATATATTTGGCGCCGGCGATGTAGCCGGCTTCAAACTTTTCGATGAGGGGGATCTTCATGCCGCCGACGAACCCGATCTTTCCGGTCCGGGACTTCAGCGCCGCGGCGGCGCCGACCAGGAAGGATCCCTCCTGCTCCTTAAAGAGCAGGCTGACCACGTTGGGCTGATCACCGATAAACCCGTCGACGATCGCGAACTTGACGTTCGGGAAATCCTTGGCCACACGGGTGATGCTGTCGGTGAAGAGGAACCCGATCCCGAAGATCAGATCGTACTTCTCCCCAGCCAACAGCCGCAGGAGCTCCTCGCGGTTCTCCCCGCCGGCGGTGGGTTCGAGGTCCCGGGTCTCGATACTGGCCCCGAATTCCTTCTGCGCGCGGGCCAGGCCCGCGTAGGCCATGTCATTGAACGACAGATCGCCGCGCCCGCCGACGTCATAGACAATGCCTACGCGCCACTTCTTGGTCTGAGCCGTGGCCTGCGGTCCGGGGATCGCCCAGAGAATGGCCGCCACCACGACCAGCAGCGCAGCGGCGACGCGCATTCCAGTTCTCATGCTCGACGCACCTCCCGTGAGTTCATAAGCTTGGGGTTGGGGTGACCCGCGTACACTTCGTGTCGGTCCGAGAGAATTCCTGGCAGGCGCGACCGGGGCCTTAGGACGCGGAACCGGTCTTGATCAGGCGCTCGAGTTCTTCCAGTCCGACCAGCACGTCGCGGGGATTGCTGCCCTGGGCGGGTCCGACAATGCCTTTTTCTTCCAGCTGATCGACGATGCGGGCGGCGCGGACGTAGCCAATCTTCATCTTACGCTGCAGCAGCGACACCGAGCCGTATCCCGCCCTCACGATCAGCCGGGCGGCGTCGGCCAGCAGGGCGTCTTCATCTCCGCTGGCTTCCGCGCTGCCCGCTTCGGCCCGCAGCAGGTCCTGATCATATGCCGGCCGGCCTTGGGTCTTCCACCAGGCGACCAGCGCCTGAATCTCGCTGTCGGCGATGAACGCGCCCTGCGCCCGCGTGGGCCGCGCGGCGCCCATCGGCAGGTACAGCATGTCGCCTTTCCCGAGCAGTTTCTCTGCGCCCGGCATATCCAGGATGGTGCGGCTGTCCACCTGACTGCTGACGGCGAAGGCGATGCGGGACGGAATGTTCGCTTTAATCAGCCCTGTGATGACATCCACCGACGGTCGCTGCGTCGCCACCACCATGTGAATCCCCGTGGCCCGGGTCATCTGGGCGAGACGGCAGATGACGTCTTCAAAGTCGGCCGGCGCGACCATCATCAGGTCGGCCAGTTCATCGACGATGATCACGAGGTACGGCAGGTGCTCCACGTCGGTGAGCTGATTGTATGCCTGGATGTTCCGCGTCCCGGTGGCGGCGAAGCGCTCAAACCGCTCCTCCATTTCCCGCAGCATCTCCCGCAGCGCGCCTGCGGCGGCGCGCGGGTTGGTGACCACGGGGATCAGCAGATGCGGCACGTTGTTGTAATTGGTGAACTCCACCCGTTTGGGATCGATCATCAGCAGCCGCACGTCCACGGGAGTGCACCGGAACAGCAGACCGGCGATGACGGCGTTCAGCGTAACCGATTTCCCTGAGCCCGTCGCCCCGGCGATAAGCAGATGCGGCATCTCAGCGAGATCGGCCAGGATAGGATGGCCGGCGATGTCTTTGCCCACTGGGACGACGAGCGGGCCGGCCGTCCGCTGGTACTCATCCGACGCCAGGATCTCTTTGATATGGACCAGCGCCGTTTTTTGATTGGGTACCTCGATGCCGACCGCGGACTTGCCGGGGATGGGGGCCTCGATGCGCACGCTGGGCGCCGCCAGGGCCAGCGCGATATCGTTGGTCAGGCTGCTGATCTTCTGGACGCGGACCCCAGGCGCCGGCTGTACCTCAAACCGCGTCACCACGGGCCCCTGCTCCCAGCGTGTGACCTTCGCCTCAACACCGAAACTGGTCAGCGTCTGTTCCAGCTGCTTAGCCAGGTCCGCGGGCTCAGTCTTCGCCTTGCCGCGCGACGATGGCAGGTCGGTGAGCAGCGTGGACGGGGGCAACTGATACCCGCCGGAGGGGACTTCAAGCGCGAGCGCTTCCTGCCTGAACGCCTCGCCCGTGCTGGCGCGAACCTGCTGGCCCCGACCCGGCGGTACGCCGGCGACCCGCTTCTCTCCGTCGACGGCCCCGGGGCGTGACACCTCCGCGACCAATGTGTCCACGCGTCGGGCCCCCGTAGGTACCCGTGGAGGCTCCGTCGTGGCGGGAAGCTGCATCGGTTGCAAGACCGCGCCGACACGATCGGCTGCCGCCCGCGCGCTCCGCCAGATGGCGTGCGCCAGGGCCGCCGCCGACGATGTAACGATACTCACCGCAGCCACCGCACCGCCGGCGCCGAGCTGCCAGATGGCCAGTGCGGCCTGGACCAACTCTGCCGCGGTCCATTGGATGGCGGACAGCATACCACCGACCGCTGCGGCCAACGAGACATTCGACCACAGCAGGGCCCCGCCGATCGCACTCAGCGCCAGCATCAACCATGCGCCCGTCTCACCAAACGCCCGGCGCAGCACCCAGAGGAGTGCGCCGCCGACCACGCCCCCGCCGCCGGCGTTGAGGCCGGTGGACCATTCCGCGCCCCGTGGGACCCGCGCGTGGTACGCGGCAACGGAGACCAGCGCAATCAGGGCGGCACCCCACGCTCTCCGGCCGAGGCGTGAATGCTCTGACGCGCGGAGCAGGGCGATCCCACCCAGCACGCCTGCCAGTGGAATCAGCCACGCGCCATCGCCCAGCGCGACCCGCTGGACGTGTTCCAGGACCAGCGGCACGCCCGTCGCTCCGGGAAGAAACGAGAGCGCCAGCACCAGCCCGCCGACCAGCGCGACGGCGCCGCCGGCGTGAAGACGATTGGTGGTCCGTTTCCTGCGCGCCACAGCTCCTACCCCTTTGTGAAGAAGAGCACCGCCGCGCCGGCGAGCAGACAGTACGCGGCGAAGTAGCTCAGGCGCCCCCGGCGCAGCACGGACAGCAGCCACCGGATGGCTACCCCGCCTGAAAGCGCCGCGACGGCGAAACCCGTAAGCAACTGTGCCGGAGTATACCCCATGCCGAGACCGAGCCGAAGATCCTTCAGCCCCAGTATCCCCGCACCGGCGACCGCCGGGATGGCCGCCAGGAACGAAAACCGCGCCGCCTCCTCTTTCCGTAGCCCCATCCACATGCCGGCGGTGATCGTTGTGCCCGACCGCGAGATCCCGGGGACAATGGCGATGGCCTGCGCGACGCCGATCGCCACCGCATCGGCAGGCGTCGCGTCAAGCATCGCGCGCCGGCCTCGCTCCTGAGCGAGGAGCAGGAGCCCACCGGTGAGGATCAATTGCACGGCCGTCCCGCGCACTGAGCCGAACATAGACTCCAGAGGTCTCTCCAAGGTGAGGCCCGCGGCGGCGGTGATGGCCGTGACCAGAATGATCAACCAGGCGAGCCGCCCGTACGACTGAGTGGTTGCGTCCGGGAATTTCTGCGTTATGGACATGCCCCATCCCGTGACCAGCTTGCGGACCTCGCCCCATAGGACGACAAGCGCGGCGAGGGCGGTGCCGAGGTGCAGGACGGCTTCTAAAAGGATTCCGGGACGGGGTATTCCGAGAAAGGCCTCGGCGAAGATGAGGTGGGCCGTGCTGCTGACCGGCAAAAACTCCGTCAGGCCCTGGACCAGGCCCAGGATGACCATATTTAGCACGTACGCGCTCCTTTGAAAGGTGCGATGTTAGGTGCGTCTGAATGTTCGACGCAACACGTTCTATGCCCGCGGAGGGCTCTCCTTCAGTAGCGATACCACAGCGCGTTCCAGGCTTCCCAGAAGTTCTTGCCGGTCGCGCTGACCGTGCGGGGTCCAACCGTCTCGACGCCGGTGCGGCCTTCGAACGATGCGAGACGATCAGGAGTGGCCAGCTCGACCTGAAACGTCACCGGAGCGGCGAACGTCAGCGGCTTTGGCCACCGCGCACGGTTCACCAGCGCTTCTCCCGCTCTGGTCTCGATGAGCGTGCAGGCGTCGGCGGGGGCGAGATGGACGGCCGAGAATCGCCCCAGACCCTTCTTCACCGGGGCGGTGACCACGGTCGCCCCGACCAACTCCTGAACCTCTTTACACGTCGCCTCGTCCCCCGCCACAAACACGGCCGGGACATTCCAGCATCCTGCGATGGCGGCGACAATGCCCGATTCGCCGACCGGCGCGCCGTTGATGGTTGCCAGGTACCACGATTCCGATGAGACGGTGTGGGACAGAACGCCGTCAGGCGTGCCCGCTTTGGCATGCGCGCCCACCAAGAGGACCGCGTCGCAACCCTGGGTGAGCGGTTCGACATACCTGGCCCAGGCGTGGCCCAGAACGTAGCGTGCGCTGCGTTCCAGCCGGTCGGGGATGAGGCTCATGAACCCCCGCGCGCCTTCGTATCCACCCCCGTGCCCATCGACCACGATGACATCATCGGCCTTGGCGCGCCGGCAGGCGCGTACGATCGCGTTGATTTCCTCGGTGTAGAGCCGCCGGCCTTCTTCATACAGCGGGGTCCCGCCGCCGGTATGCTCCCACGACGTGATCCCGGCTACCCCTTCGATGTCGGCCCACACCATCACGCGCATGGATAGTCCCCTCTCCCCCCAGCCGTCGCGTCAGCGGTTACTCGTCAAGGAAGCGCCGGAGGTTCCTGAAATCCTTCCTTAGCATTCGCACCCAGTCTCTCCTGTACAGGACCATCGCCGGATGATAGAGGGGGAGTATGGTGACAGGGCCCTGCGGGATGGACCGGCCATGCACGTCGGCGATCCTGCGTCCCGGCAGGAAGTAGTCCAACGCGACGCGGCCGAGGGTGACGATGACTTTCGGACGGAGGATGCCGAGTTGCTCCTGCAGCCAGGGCACGCAGGCGGCGATCTCCGCGGGTGTGGGCGCGCGGTTGCGCCCCGGCGGTGGTCCCGAGACCGGGCGAGACTTCACGACGTTGGTGATGTAGACGTCTGAACGCGACAGCCCGACAGACGCCAGTAGCTCATCGAGGAACTTGCCTGCCGCCCCGACAAATGGCTGGCCCGTGAGATCCTCCTGCCGCCCGGGGGCCTCGCCGACGAGCATGATGCGCGCGGAGGCGGGGCCAACTCCGGGGACGGCCTCAGTGCGCGTGCGGTGGAGGGGGCAGCGGTCGCAACGCCGGATGCGATCGTGCAGTTGGGCAAGAGCACGAGTCTTTGGGGATTTTGTGCGTCGAGGCATCCGCGGGATCAGGCGACCAGGAGAACCAGGTCACCAGGGGACCAAGCCTACAGAATCCTGCGGGTCCCTTGGTTCCGTGGTCCCCTGGGCCCGCAGTTTCGTGTCAAACGGCCACCAGCGCCAGTTCCTTGAGGACCGCCTGAATCTGCTCCTTCTCCTTCTCTGTCGCCTCCACGAGGGGTAGGCGTGGTTTGCCGACGCGGAACCCGCTGAGGTTGAGCGCAGCCTTGACCGGTACGGGATTCGTGGTGATGAAGAGCACCTTGAACAGCGGAAACAGCCGCAGGTGTATCTGCAGTGCCGTACGGACGTCCCCGCGTTCGTGCGAGCGCACCATCTCCTGGATGTCCGGCCCCACCAGGTGGGAGGCCACGCTGACGATCCCACGTCCGCCGACCGAGAGAATCGGCAAGGTCAAGCTGTCGTCGCCGCTGTAGATCTCGAACGCGGCGGGAGTCTTCCGGCGGATCTCCGACGCCTGATCCAGAATGCCGCTGGCTTCCTTCACCGCGACGATGTTGCGGACTTCAGCGAGCCTGGCAATCGTGTCCGGCGTGCAGTTCACGCCGGTCCGGCCCGGGATATTGTACAGCATGCACGGCTTGCCGGTGGATTCGGCAATGGCCTTGAAGTGCGCGTACAGGCCGTCCTGAGAGGGGCGATTGTAATATGGGTTGACCAGGAGGAACGCGTCGGCGCCGGCGCGTCCGGCGTCCTTGGTCAGATGGATCGAATGCCGGGTGTCGTTGGTGCCGGTACCGGCCACGACCACGGCCCGGCCGGCCACGGCTTCTTTCACCGTCCCAAACAACCGGATCTTTTCTTCATCGGTGAGCGTGGGAGACTCTCCGGTCGTTCCCGCCACGACAATCCCATCCGACCCCGAATCGGCCAGCCGCTTGGCCAGCGCCGCAGCCTGAGGGTAGTCGACATTGGCGGCCTCATCGAACGGCGTCACCATGGCGGTGAGAACCCTGCCGAAGAACGACATTTGACTCCCCCTAACCTTCCGCCTCTCGCTCCGACGCGACTTCTGCGGCCAGCCCAAACTCTTCGTGGAGGGCATTGAGGGCCCGCGGCAACTGTTCCCGCCATACCAGGCAGGAGATCGTGGTGTGCGAGTCCGCCGTTTGCAGGATCTCCGCCCCGGCGTCGTGCAACGCTTTCACCACCCGCGCCATCACGCCCGGCCGGCCGCGCATCCCAGCGCCGATGATCGACACCTTTGCGCACGGGCCGCTGACGTGTACCTCATAACCGAGTTTGGAGAGAAGGTTGGCCGCCTGCGGGACAGCCTCCTCCTTCACCGTAAACGCCAGCACCTCCGGCAGCAAGTTGATCAGGTCGATGCTGATCCCGTGCTCGGCCAGCGCCGCCAGCGCCCCCAGCGGGCGCGAGAGATCCTCCCCCCGCCGGCGCTCGATCTTCAACTGGACGACGTCAGGCAGATGCGCGAGCGCGATGACCGGCCGGCCGTCGATGATCGGCACACCCAGTTCCGGGCCTTTCACGATCAACGTCCCTCCATTCAGACTGCCCATCCGTCTGATGAGCAACTTCACGTTGTGTTCGCGACCGATGTCCGCGGCGCGCGGGTGCAGCACCCTCGCCCCCAGGGCCGCCAGCTGCGACATCTCATCGTACGTGATCCGCTGGATCGGCCGGGCCCCGGGCACCAGCTTGGGATCGGCGGTCATGATGCCCGGGACGTCTTTGTAGATTTCCACAACCTCGGCGCCCAGCGCCGCGCCGATGGCCACGGCGGTGGTATCGCTGCCCCCGCGGCCCAGCGTCGTAATCTCGCCATCAGGCGTAACCCCCTGGAAGCCGGCGACGACCACGACCTGGTCGCGTTCGAGGTGCGCCCGCGTGCGGGCGGCATCGATGCTGAGGATGCGAGCGTCGTTGAACTCGTCGGTCGTAAAGATCCCCGCCTGGGCGCCGGTGAGGGCGATGGCCGGGCAGCCGGCCCGCACGAGGGTGTGTGCCAGCACGGCCGTCGAGATGATCTCCCCCGTCGAGAGCAGCAGGTCGAGCGTGCGCGGGTTGATGTCACTCCCGATCTCCCGCATCAAACCCATCAGGGTGTCGGTCGCGTAGGGGTTGCCTTCGCGCCCGATGGCAGAGACGACGGCCACGACGCGGCTTCCTTGCTTCCGCGTGGCGGTGATGAGCTCGGCGACTTGCAGACGTCCCTCCGGTGTCGCAAGTAATGCTCCCCCGAATTTTTGGATGACGATTCTCATGATGAGTCTTCCCGGTCTTCCCGGTCTCCTCAGTCTTCACAGTCTCCAGACTCTCGGTTTCTTTTCAGGTGGTGCAGTGGACCGGGGAGACAGGGTAGACCGGGTAGACTAAGATGTTACTTTCGACGTGAGAAGTCCCATCTCGATCAAGTGCTCCGCGATCTGCACGGCGTTCAGCGCAGCGCCCTTCCGCAAATTGTCGGCCACGGCGAAGAAGGCCAGGCAACCGGCTTCATCGGCGCGGATTCTGCCGACGAGGCAGGGATCGCGTCCGGCCGCCGCCAGCGTGGTGGGAACGCGCCCCGCGGCGGGATCGTCCACCAGTTCCACGCCGGGCGCGGCTGCCAGTAGCTTCCGCGCCTGCGCGGCATCCAGCGGCCGCTCGAACTCGGCGTGGACCGCGACACAACATCTTGCGCAACTCAGCGGCAACTTTCGTCTCCTCACTGGACACCGCTCCTCGCATCGAGCCGACCGCAGGGATGACGTTCAGCGCGATAGGCTCCGCGAAGGCCGATCCCCGCGGCCTGTCCGGAGTTCTTCGCGAGGCGCCTGCTTCTTGCAGTTCCGCCCACAGCTGATCTACGCCGCGCTGGCCGGCCCCCGAGACCGACTGGTACGAGCAGGCGATGAGCCGCCGCAGCCCCGCCGCCTTGTGCAGCGGTGCGAGCGGCACGGCGATCGTGGCAGTGGTGCAGTTGGGGTTGGCGATAATGCGGCGCGGGGCATGCCGGAGGGCTTCGGCGTTCACCTCCGGGATGACCAGCGGCACATCGGGCTCCATGCGGAAGGCCGCGGAGTTGTCGATGACAGTTGCGCCGGCGGCCGCGGCCAGCGGGACGAGCTCCCTGGCGACCTCATCGGGCGTGTCGAAGATGACCAGTTCGAGATCGTGGAAGGCGGCGCGCGACGCCTCTTCGACCACGTGCGCACCGATTCGCTTGCCTACCGACCGGCTCGAGGCGAACAGCTTGAGTGTCGACGCCGGGAAGGTGCGCTCCTGTAGGACCCGCAACGCTTCCCGGCCCACAACGCCCGTGGCGCCGACGATGCCGACCCGATACCCAGTCATGGTCTCATCTACGTCCAGTCCTGTCCTCTGAGTTGGAGAGTCAGACCACGCACATCATCGCCTCTCCAACTTTTCAACTCTCCAACCTTCCAACTATAGTTCCAGGAGTTTCTCCAGCCCAACTACCAGTCCTGTCAGCGACCGCACCTTGCGGACCGCGAGCATCAGGCCGGGCATGAATGACTCCTCGTTGACGGAGTCATGCCGGATTGTCAGCGTCTGTCCAGGCCCACCGAAGATGATTTCCTGGTGCGCGACGAGTCCGGGCAACCTGACACTGTGGACTGGAATGCCGTCTGCCCTCCCGCCGCGTACCCCAACGATCATCTCCTCTCCCTTCACGGCCGGAGTGGGAGGTGACCCACGCGCGGCCGCCACCACCGCCGCCGTTCGGAGCGCCGTCCCGGACGGGGCATCACGTTTGCGATCATGGTGAAGTTCGATGATCTCGACGTTGGAGAAGTATTGTGCCGCCAGGCGGGCAAACTCGATCATCAAGACAGCACCCACCGCAAAGTTGGGCGCCACGATGGCACCGACCCGCTTCGAGCCACACAAGGTCGCGAGACTGTCCAGGTCGGGCTGACTGATTCCTGTGGCGCCGATCACCGGACGGACGCCGGCTGGGATGGCCGCCCGGGCATGTTCTGCCGCGGCCGCGCCGGGGCAGAAATCGATGAGGACATCCGGTTTTGCGTCGAGGGCGTCGGCCAGTTCGGCGGTGAGCTTCACCCCAAGGGGGGTTGTCCCCGCCACCGTGCCGGCGTCCTGCCCTACTCCGCGCTCGCGGCCCAGCGCGGCCGCCAGGACCATATCCGGCGCACCTGCGACCGCCCGTACGGCGGTCCTGCCCATGCGGCCGGCCGCGCCGGCGATGGCGACCCGAATTTGCTCGGCCACAACGGCCACCCCCAACTACGGGATTGGGGATTTGGGATTAGGGATTAGACACAACGCGCGGTTTCCCAACCCCTAATCCCCAATCCCGCCGTTTCATATCACGCTTTTGCTTCCACGTAGCCTTCGAACGCCTTCCGCATCGAGGCCGACAGGTGGCCGTCGGAGCGAAATGGGCCGATCGCCGCCATCGACAGCCGGCCGGCTGGGAAGAGGTCGCCGGCCATACGCTGGACGTCTTCGGCCGTAACGGCATCCACCTTGGCGATGAGTTCGTCAAGCGTAATCTGCCGGCCGTGGTAGACCTCGGACCGAGCCAGCATCGACATCCGGCTCCCGGTGCTCTCCAATCCCAGCATGAGGCCGCCCTTCAGGGATTCTTTGGCCCGGCGGAGTTCGGCGTCGTCGACGCGGTGGAGCTTCATCTTCTCAATCTCTTCAAGCGTCAGGCGGATAACCTCTGGGCCGGCGTCTGGGCTCATACCCGCGTAGACGACGAACAGTCCGCCATCGCGGTATGACGCAGCGTAGGAGGCGATGCTGTAGACGAGTCCCCGCCGCTCGCGGATCTCCTGGAACAGCCGGGAGCTCATCCCGCCGCCCAGCAAATGATCAAGGACCGAGAGTGTGTAGCGCCGTTCGTCGTCCTGGGCCAGCCCCTGTGTTCCCAGACAGAGATGGACCTGCTCGGTCTCTTTGGTACGCGTAGCGACGTCGGTCTGCGGCCGCGGAGGGGCCTGCAGGACGGGATCGGCGGCGCCGTCCCATGCGGCAAAATGGCGGGTGACAAGCGCCGCTACCTGATCGTGCTCCAGGTCGCCTGCCGCGGCGATCACGACGTTATTGGGCCGGTAGAAGCGCCGGATGTGCGCGGTGAAGTCGTTGCGGGTCAGGCGGTTCACCGTCAGGAGCGTCCCGATGACGGGGCGCCCCAGCGGGTGGCCGTTCCATACAGTCTGGGCGAAGAGGTCCTGCACCAGTTCATCAGGGGAGTCTTCGTAACTCTTGATCTCCTCGGCGATGACCTGGCGCTCGCGTTCGATGGATTCTTCGGCCAGCGTGGAGTGCAGCAGCATGTCGGCGTAGATCTCCAACGCCCGGTCCAGGTGGGACGACAGCACCTTCACGTAAAATACTGTCTGCTCGCGGTCAGTGAAGGCGTTCATCTGTCCGCCGATGTCGTCCGCGGCCTGGGCGATTTCCAGGGCAGAGCGGGTCGCCGTCCCTTTGAAGAAGAGGTGTTCGAGGAAGTGGGAGATGCCGTGGTGCTCAACAGGTTCGTAGCGAGAGCCGACACTCACCCAGATGCCCACGGCCA
>VBAL01000311.1:1850-2324 GCA_005888595.1 Candidatus Segetimicrobium genomatis | reverse complement strand
GCGCCAGAAGACCTCAGGCTCAATGGCCAGCACATAGCCGTCTTTCTTGGCATCCCACGCTTTGGTCAACTGCCGCTTAATCGCTTGCATGCGCTGTTCGACTAGTCCCGCATCCTCCGTGTCGCCGACGTAGGACAGGCGCAGTACCGACGGCGCTTTGCGCAGTTCCGCGAGGAGGAGGTCGAGGCGTGGCCGCCACTGCACGCGGATTTCGGTCTTACCCGGCTCGAACGCCGCATCGGAGAGGTCGATAGCGACCACGCGGTGAATTGACGCACCGAAATCGAATTTCAGGGCCTTGCCGCGCGTGGCACGCTTGATCTGCACTTGGTCAGTCGACATCCGGAAGCCGCTTGGCAGCGTCCTGTCGTCGAGCTTCAGCACGAAATTGCTGCCGCGGTCCTCATTAGGCGTGATTGCGCAGGTGATGTGGAACCGCCCGTATTGATCCGTCGTCGCTTCCAGACCCGTTGC
>VBAL01000311.1:0-1739 GCA_005888595.1 Candidatus Segetimicrobium genomatis | reverse complement strand
GAAGGTCTGATCCGGGATGACACGAACCCTTGCCGTCGCCTCACCGGACAGCGGCTTGCCCGTCAGACCGTCGATGACCTGCGCGCGGTTGACGAACTCGCCTTCACCAACACCGGCGCCGACGGCGAGCAGCAAGACGATCGTGCGATGATCGGAACTGCCGAAGTTGAGGCCATTCCACACGAGTTGGCCGGCGGCCAACTTGGGTTCTGAAGGCACACCATCCAGCCGCGCGGATCCGGGGACGTAGCGGAAGCCCGCTGGATAGCGATCCACAACCTGCTCACCTTGCAGGGATGCGCCTATCGCGTTGTTGATCGTGATGGTGTACGGGACGAGCTGCCCGCGAGTCACGTTGACCAATGGCGTCGTTTTAGTGATTGAGAATGCTCCCGCGAGTTGCGGGTCGAGTGGAATGTGGTTGTTGTAGATCTGGCTCGATCCGGGCACCGCTGTGCCGTCCAGCGCGAGATTCAGGTAGTACCGAGTCCCAGCGCTACGCGCGGCCACGAAGGGTGGTGGCGCAAACTCCGACGCCTGCGCCTCGCAGTACGGGATGGTTGGAAGAGCATCCGTCGGACAGGTAAGCACTGAAAACGGAGCGGTCACTGCGTTCGAACTTGCCGGGATAACCTGCGACTCACCGGCAACGTAGTTCGACCCCGGCGCGGTCACCACAATGACGTAGCTGTTACCACTGGGACAGCCAGGATCCGAAAAGTTCAGGTCGAAGCGGTAATAGCCGCCCGCCTGAGTGATCTGGCCCTGTTGAGCGGGGTCGTCGAAGCAGGTTGCCGGCAATGGCGTGGTGCCGCGTAGCATCTTCAAGGTCGCGCCCCCAATAGGCGCGCGCGTCAACGAGTTGTAGACGACGCCATTCGGCCCGATCAGCAGGTTCAGATTCTGGAGGTTGCTGCCGGAGGGCACGGCGATGTTGGTGATCCGCTGCAGCCCGTTGGTAAAGGCCGAGTCGGTTTTGCCAAGTTTGGCGGTATTCGGGCCCGCATTGGGCGCGGTGAACCGCAGCTCGTACTTGTTTGGCGTCCCGTCGGTCGGCGGCACGCTACTGAACCGATAGGCGCCGTTGATATCCGTGAGAACAGATTGCACCAGCGCCCCATTGAGATACAGCCCAACCGTCCAGCCCTGCAGCAGCGGCTCGCCGGGGTCGGCTATCTTGTTGAAGTTTGCGTCATCGAGACGCTGGCGCTCGCCGTCTGCGGGGGGTTGTTCCACGTTACGACGGCGGTGTTGGTGAGAGTCGTACCGGCGGGAAGGCCCGAGGCAATGTTCACCCGGAATCGCACGTCGATAGATTGTCCGGGCTGCAACGGCCCATACACGGCAGAGTAACTCGCGGTCAGCAACGAGCCCACGATACTGACACCCGCCGTGGAGCCGTTCATCGTTGCCGGTGGGTTCACGAACGTGAGCCGACCCGCGCCCGCGGTGCTGAGATCGTCCGTGATCACGACGGAGGTGGTCGGGTTCGTCGAGACATTGGTCACGTGCACCAGGTAGTCGAGCTGCCCGCCCGGCATCGCAGCGCCGCCGCCTACGACGCTGACTTGCTTCGTGATGGTGATCGTGATGTTCACTACTGTGACGGTGTGCGCGTCCTGGAAGTCGAGGATGCCCGGCGTGCCGTCAGTCAACGTGCGTGTGAATGCTTGGCGAGTCGAGACGCTGCTGTCGGCATCGAACCACTGAACTGCGCCCGCTATGTTGGTGAGCTGGGC
>VBAL01000044.1 GCA_005888595.1 Candidatus Segetimicrobium genomatis | reverse complement strand
GGCTGTTCAGGTACGCCAGATCGAGGGGGAGCGCGCCATCGTCATCGAGGTGAAGGTCGCACCGGATGATATCGGCAAGATCATCGGCAAGCAGGGCCGTATTGTCAACGCCCTACGCACGGTGGTCAAAGCCGCCGCCGTGCGGACTGGCAAGCGCGTGACGGTCGAGATACTACAATGATTCGTGATTTGTGATTCGTGATTCGGTACTGGAGTAGGACAGCCACGTTGGAAGGGCGGTTGCGAGTCACGAATTACTAATCACGCGGTGGAGGTTGGCATGGGCATCAGCATCAGCCGGCCAGTGGTGATCAAAGCCATCGTCACAGAGAGCTTCAAGCGATTGTATATCCAGGACCTCGAAGACGCCATCAAGCGCGTGGACGCCTTTGAGCAGCAACTCGACAGCCAGATCCGCCGCGCAGAGCTGGAGCGGACGGTGACTCCACAGTCCCGGGCCCTCCGCCAGCAACTGGAGCTGGAGCGCGCTCGCCAGGAGGCGACCCGGGCAGAGCTTGAGACGCGACTGCGCGAGGCCCTGCAACTGGTGCTCAACTCCGAGTTCGCGCAAGGGACCGTGGAGAGCCTGGTCGAGGTCAAGGTGGGCGACAACCTCTTCACCAAACTCAGCCGCGCCGAGATCGTCGTCAAGGATGGTATCATCCTGGAGATCCGGGAGGAGTAGGCGCTTCGACGATGGCCGCGGACCCGGCGTACGTGGTGGTCGGCCGCATCGCCCGGCCGCACGGCATCCGCGGGGAACTACGGATGGTCCCCGACACCGACTTCCCTGAGCGGCTGGCGCGCCTGAGCGAGGCCGTGTTGCTAAAAGACGGCCGGCCGACGCCGGTGCGGGTCGCATCGGTGCGGCCGCGCGGGACCGATGTCCTGATCAAACTGGCCGGTATCGACTCAATGAGCAGCGCCGAGGTCTGGCGCGGCGCAGAACTGGCAGTGCCGCGGGCCCAGGCCGCCGCCCTGCCACAGGGCCGGCACTATGTCTTCGAGGTCGTCGGCCTGCGTGTCATCACCGAATCGGGTCGGGAGGTGGGCACGGTCAGAGAAATTATCCGGACCGGCAGCAACGATGTGTACATTGTGCAGGGCGGAGACCGGGAGTATCTGATCCCGGCGATCAGCTCAGTAGTGCTGTCCATTGAACCGGCCGCCGGGCGCATGGTGATCCGCCCGTTCGCCGGCCTGCTGGAGTGAGGCTACGCCGGGCTGACCATGCCTATGGATAGAGGGCGCAGGATGCGTGTCGACATCGTCACGATTTTTCCAGAGGCGTTCGCGCCGCTGGACCTGAGCATTCTTCGCCGCGCCCGGGAGCGGGGACTGCTGGAGGTCGTGGTGTGGGATCTTCGCGAGTTTACCACCGACCGCCACCGGCAGGTGGACGACTCGCCCTTTGGCGGCGGGGCCGGCATGGTGATGAAGCCAGAGCCGTTCTTTGCCGCCGTGGAAGCGATCCGGGCCGCGGCGCCAGGGACATCCCCCCGCGTTATTCTCACGTCTCCGCAGGGGGAGCGCCTGACCCATGCAGTCGCGCGGCGGCTGGCCGACGAGCCCCACCTCCTTCTCCTGTGCGGTCACTACGAGGGGATTGATGAGCGTGTGCGTGACGGCCTGTCAACCGATGAGATCTCCATCGGGGATTACGTGCTGACCGGCGGCGAGCTGCCGGCGATGGTGATCGTGGACGCCGTCGCGCGCTTCATTCCCGGCGTCGTCGGCGATGCGCAATCGGTGGCGCTGGATTCCTTTGCCGAAGGGCTGTTGGATTATCCTCAGTACACCCGGCCGGCAGAGTTCCGCGGGATGAGAGTGCCCGATGTGCTGCTGTCCGGTGACCACGATGTCATCCGGCGCTGGCGGCACGCGCAGCGGTTGCACCGCACTCTGGTGCGGCGGCCCGACCTACTCCGGGCGGAGGCGCTCAGCGCCGAAGACCGGCGGCTGTTGGAGGAATTTGGCCTCGACAGCGCGTAAGGGTCACGGTTTGAACCGCGGAAAGCTCCTGTGCTATAATGCAGCGCCGTGGGTTTTCGCCGGGACCGCGCTGGAGGGTGACGATGGACAGGCTGACGGTCGTGGAGCAGGAGCAACTCAAGAGCGCGACGCCTGTGTTTGCACCCGGCGACACGGTGCGGGTGCAGCTAAAGGTGACCGAGGGCGGCCGCGACCGCATCCAGGCGTTCGAGGGCGTCGTCACCGCCCGCAAGGGCGGCGGAGTGCGGGAGACGTTCACGGTCCGTCGCATCAGCCACGGCGTGGGCGTGGAGCGGACGTTTCCGGTACACTCGCCACGCATCGAGCGTGTCGAAGTGGTTCGCAAAGGCAAGGTCCGGCAGGCCAAGTTGTACTACCTTCGCCGCAAAGTGGGTCGGGAAGCGAAGATCAAAGAGAACCGGTAGCCCCGCCCGTTCGCTGATGTCCTGACGATGCAGCTGCAGTTTTTGGAACGTCTCCCACTGAGCATCCCCAGCCTCATCTTGATCCTGGCGGGGGCGCTGATCGTGGCCAGGATCGCGGTCAAGCGCGCCTATGCGATCCCGCCGGTCTGGCGCACCTCCATCGTGGAAACGCTGGACGCCAGCATCTTCGCGGCTCTGCTCAGCCTGCTGATCATCACCTTCGTCGTGCAGGCGTTCTTTATCCCCTCCGGGTCGATGGAACCGACGCTGCAGATTGGTGATCGGATTCTTGTCAGCAAGTTTACCTACCGCATCGGTGGGATCCGTCGCGGAGACGTCATCGTCTTCCACTATCCGCTTAACCCCGGCAAGGACTTCGTGAAACGGGTGGTGGCGCTGGACGGGGAGACGGTCGAGCTGCGGGACGGCGTCGTGCTGATCAACGACAGACCGATCCACGAGCTATACCCCACCGCGCTGGCCGGTGGGGATCGGTGCACCAGCAATTACGGGCCGCAGCGGGTGCCCTCAGGCCAGCTCTTCGTGCTCGGCGACAATCGCTGCAACAGCGAGGACAGCCGCTTCTTCGGCTTCGTCCCAGACGAAAACGTCGTCGGCAAGGCGTTGGTGATCTACTGGCCCCCGCAACGCACCGGACTCGTGCACTAGCGAATTCCTCATCCCCCTCTGCCGTGGGGAGAGGGCAGGGATGCGGTGGCCGGCAGGGTTCCCTTCATCCCAGCCGAAGTGAACGCCACTGACATGACGGAGCCTGTCCGTGAGCCGTCGACCCCTCTTCGCCCGTCGGTGCTTCGCCGCCTGTCCATCGCCCAACTCTCCGCTCGGCTGACCCGGTTCGCGGCCGTCGATCCCCGGTTCATGCGCGTTCTGGCGCGCGATCCGCGCCACGGCGTCCGCCACCTCGCGGCGCGGCTGCGGGCGATACAGACTCGAGCGGCCCGCGAGTCGGCGCGGCTGGACGGACTCTTCACGGTTGAGCGCGAGCAGCGGGCGCAGGGATTCGCGGCGATCGCCGGAGTGGATGAGGTCGGTGTGGCGCCCCTGGCGGGACCGGTGGTGGCCGCAGCGGTGATCCTGCCGGCCGGCGTCTCGCTTCCTCACCTCGACGATTCCAAGCGGCTGACTGCCGCACAGCGGAACGTCCTCTATGAGCAAATCATCGCCTGTGCGGTCGCGTGCCAGATCGGAATGGCAACCGTGGAGGAGATCGACCGGTTGAACATCTTGCAGGCGATGCGCCTCGCCCACCGGCGGGCCATTCTAGGATTGCCGATCCGGCCACAACTGGTGCTCATCGACGGGCGTTACGCCGCTGATGTGCCCGTGCCCCAACTGGTGATCGTGGACGGAGATGCCACCTGCGGCTCCGTCGCCGCGGCGTCGGTGATGGCCAAGGTGACCCGGGATCGGATGATGGCCGACCTCGGCCGGCAATTTCCCCAGTACGGGTTTGGCCGGCACAAAGGCTACGGAACGAGGGAACACCTGGAGGCAATCCGGCGCTACGGCGTCACGCCTGTCCACCGCCGGTCCTTTTCCACGGTGCGGGCGCACCAGGAAACATTACAATTGTCAATTCCGCAATTTCGCGTTGTTAGCGGCTGACGAGTACGCGCAGCAGCCCGCCGCCCATCGGCGTGAATCGCATCGTATACCCGCCGAAGGGTACTGACGTTTCTTTCTGGTTGTTGAGCGCAGCGTTGAACGCGATCATACCCGTCTGCGCTCCGACGACCGAACCGATGGCATCTTGCAGGAAGAAGCCGACCTGATAGCCGCGCCGCGCATCCATCGGCACGTACATCAGTTGCTGCTCGATCAGCCCTCCGCGCCCCACCACGTCCACCGTGATGGCCTGGTCATCGGAGATATACCGATATATCTGCCGCCCCGCGGCGTCCGTGGCCTGAGCGGAGGGGGTCAACTGCAACTGCTGCATCAGCGGTCCGCCGGCGAACGCCGGAAGCGGATCGCCAACCCGGGCGAATGCGGTCTCGGCCAGGAGAACCAGTAAGCCAAGCGCACAAAGGACCACACGCATCAGCATCACCTGCCCACTCCTTACCACCCCCGTCTCAGTGCAAGACCTTCCGGGGTAGCCGATCTGAGTCAAATGTCGAATGGGGACAGTCCCCACGTTTCCCTCTCCCTGGAGGGAGAGGGAGAAGAGAGAATGACCCGGTTGGGTTAGGGCAACTTCCGTAGCATTGGAGTAGAAATAGAGCGTGATCAGCCGAATCCAGCTCGGCGCGATCGGCGAAGATGCCGCGATGCGCGTCCTGCGCCGCCGTGGTTACCGGATCCGCGACCGAAATGTGCGTTGCCCCATGGGTGAGCTTGACCTGGTGGCCGAAGACGGCGGGACCCTCGTCTTTCTTGAAGTAAAGACACGCTCCACGTCCGATTACGGCGGGCCCTTCGAAGCCATTTCCCCACTCAAACGCCGTCGCTTGCAGCGGCTGGCCGTCTACTACCTTGCCACGCGCCGGCTCATGGATCGCCCCTGCCGGTTCGACGCGGTCTCCGTCAGCGTTGACCCGGCCGGTCGCATCCGAGGTGTTG
>VBAL01000043.1 GCA_005888595.1 Candidatus Segetimicrobium genomatis | reverse complement strand
TCGCCGCTGCCTACACTGTCTTCGGGCTGCATCCGCTCGCCGGCCAGTTGCTCCTGGCAGCGCTAGGTGCGTTGACTACCGTGGTGGTCTACCACCTGGGGAAGGACTTGTTCTCGCGCGAGGTCGGGGTTTTGGCCGGTCTCCTGACGGCTTGCTACCCGTTCTTCGTCTTCCTTTCGGCGGTTCCGATCACAGAGAATCTGGCGATTCCGCTCTATGCTTTCCTGGCGCTCGCGCTCGTCCACGGCGCGAGGTCGAGCGCCTGGCACCACGCCGTGGTCAGCGGCTGCCTCCTGGGGCTGGCGGCACTCAACCGCCCGCAGATCCTCGGCTTCTTCCCCCTGCTCGTCCCGCTCGTAGCCCTGGGATGGGGAAGCGGGTGGAGCGCCAAGCTCAGGAATGTTGCCTTGATGGTGGTGTGCTGGGCTGTGATTCTCGCGCCTTGGACGATACGAAACCGGGTCGTGCTCCATCGCTGGGCCCCTGTGAGTCTGCAGGGCGGCACGGCGCTGTTGGAGGGGAACAATCCGCACACGCAGACAGCGCTCACGCAGCTCGAGCACGGGGCTCGGGGCTGGTACGACGATCCGCGGTGGGGTAGCGACCTTGCCGGCTTGTCGCCGGTGGAGGCGGACCGTGCGGCGTTCGACCTGGCGCTGCACTTCATTCGTGATCACCCTGCGCGGGCGCTCGACTACGCGGCGCAAAAGCTCTGGATCTTCTTCAGCGCCTATAATCAACCGATTGCCAAGATCTCGTGGTACCCAATGCTGGCATTCAGCCTGCTCGGGTTCTGGTGCACTCGGCGCGACTGGCGGCGGTTGCTCCCCATCCACCTGCTCGTGGCGCAGACGATATTGACCGCGGCTATCTTCACGTCCATGCCTCGCTTCCGCGCTCCAGTCGAGCCGTTCTTCCTGCTCCTCGCGGCGGTCGCGCTCCGGCGGTGGTGGACGCTGTGGGCGGCTTGTCCCGGCCGGCCCGGCCCAGCGTGATGCGCGTCGCCGTCATCTCTCACACCTACGTCGTCCAAGCAAACCGCGGAAAGCTCGAGGCGCTCGCCCGGTCTCCCGGCCTCCGGATGCTCCTTGTCGTACCGCGAACGTGGCAGAACAGCGACATCCGTCAGCGGCTCCGCGCCGAGGCTCCCCAAGAGGGGCCGCTGGCCGTCGCGCCGCTCTCAGCCTGGTCTCTCGGCTCCGGATCGCTCATCACCTACGCCCCGGTCGCGTTATGGCGGCTGCTCGCGCGCTTCAAGCCGGATCTGATTCATCTGGAAGAGGAGCCGTGGAGCCTTGCAGCGCTTGAGCTGTCGCTCGTCTGCCGCGCGCTGGGCGTGCCACTCACGTTCTTCACCTGGGAAAACACCGATCGTCCATCGCTGTTGCCATTTCGCCTCATCCGGCGGTCGGTCCTGCGTCACGCCGGGGCAGCAGTCGCAGGAAACGCCGCCGCAAAGACGCTGCTCCAGCAGCGCGGCTTCGGCAAGACTGTGACTGTGCTGCCCCAGCTCGGCGTGGACACTGCGGCCTTCTGCCCCGGAGCGCGCGGTGCAGGACCCCATGAAACCGTCGTGGGATATGTCGGCCGCCTCGTGACCCAAAAAGGAATCCTCGTGCTCCTGGAGGCGGTTACGAGGCTCTCCGCCGAGGTACGGGTCATGGTGGTGGGAAGTGGACCGCTCCGCGTCCAGCTTCTCAGGGACGCGAAAGCGCTGGGCCTCGATGGGCGGCTTGACCTACATGAAGCGGTCCCCCATCGCGAGATACCGCGGTACCTCAGGTCAATGAGCGTGTTGGTCCTCCCTTCGCTCGCCACGCCGACCTGGAAGGAGCAGTTCGGACACGTACTGGTCGAAGCCATGGCCTGCGGCGTACCGGTGGTCGCATCGGACTCGGGCGCCATCCCTGAGGTTATGGGAGACGCCGGCCTGCTCGTGAGGGAAGGGGACGCGGCCGGCCTCGCTGCCGCGCTCCAGCGCGTCCTGACCGATGCCGCCCTGCGCCAGAACCTCGCCGAGCGCGGGCGTGCGCGCGTACTGGCGCACTACACGAACGAGGTCGTCGCTCAGCGGCTTGCCGCGATCTGGCGGGAAGTGCTCTCCTAGCCCATGTGCGGCATCTGCGGGGTCGTGGGTCCAATCGACGAGCCGGTGCTGCGCCGCATGGTCGGGACGATGGTGCACCGCGGGCCCGACGACGCCGGGCAGTATCTCGACGACGGCGTCGGGTTAGGCGTGCGTCGGCTGAGCATTGTTGACGTCGCCGGCGGGCGGCAACCCATCACCAATGAGGACGCCACGCTCGTGGTGGTCTTCAACGGCGAGATCTACAATCACCGCGAACTGCGCACCCGCCTCGAGTCGCACGGGCACCGCTTCCGGACCCGCTGCGATACCGAAGTGCTGGTGCATCTGTACGAGGAGTACGGCGACGCCGCGGTGCACCTGCTCCAGGGGATGTTCGCGTACGCCCTGTGGGACGAGCGACGGCACCGCCTGCTGCTCGCCCGCGACCGACTAGGAATCAAGCCGTTGTACTACACCGACGTGGGCGGGTCCCTCCTGTTCGCTTCCGAGGTGAAGGCGTTCCTCCACTACCCCGGCTTCCGCGCCGAGCTCGAGCCCGGCGCGCTCGATCTCTACCTCGCCTTGCACTACGTCCCCGGGCCCGACACACTGTTCCGCGGCGTGCGGAAGCTGCCTCCGGGGCATCTACTCGTCGCCCAGGACGGGCACGTCAGCGTGCTTCGCTACTGGGATCTCGTGCTCGGCGACTTTCAACCGGGCACCACCCTCGACGAGGCCGCCGAGGAGTTCGGGGCGCTGTTTCGGGACACGGTCAAGCGGCACCTCGTGAGCGACGTGCCGGTCGGCGCGCTGCTTTCGGGGGGCGTAGATTCCGGCTCGGTGGTGGCGATGATGGCCGCTGCATCCGACCGGCCAGTCGAGACGTTCACGGTCGGGTTCGAGCTGCCGGGCCGGCACAACGAGCTGGCCGAAGCGGGGCGCGTGGCCCGCCACTTCGCTACCACGCACCACGAGCTGCTGCTTCGACCGGACGCTGCCGCGCTGCTCGGCGACCTCATGTGGCACATGGATGAGCCCGTCGCCGACCCGGCGGCACTGCCCACTTATTTGATTTGCCGCTTCGCCCGGCAGCACGTCCCCGTCGTGCTCACCGGAGAGGGTGGGGACGAGCTGCTTGGTGGCTACCCGCGTTACGCCTGGTTCGCGCTCGCCAAGCGGCTGCAGCGCCTCTTGCCCGCCGCGCTGCGCGAGGGCCTCCTGCTGCCGTTGAGTCGTCTCGCCCCCTTGAGCGGGCGCTACCAGCGTGCCCTCGAGAACGTGCTCGCCGAGCGCGACGACGTCGCCCGCCACCTGCACTGGATCGGTGTGTTCGATCCTGATCTTCGGCGGACCCTCCTGGGGCCGGCCCTGAGGGGCGGAGTCACGCCCGGGCTGGCCGAGGCCCGGATCGCCTCGTACTTCGGAGATGGGGGCCGTCGATCGGCCGACGTGTTCCACCGGCTCATGGCGCTCGACATGAATACCTGGCTCGTGGACGACATCCTCACCAAGATGGACAAGATGAGCATGGCCGCCTCGGTGGAAGCGCGGGTCCCATTCCTGGACCACCGTCTGGTGGAGTTCGTGGCGACGTTGCCTCTCGAGGTCAAGGTGAAGAACGTCGGCAGCAAGCTGCTCCTCAGGCGCGCCATGCGGGGCGTGGTGCCGCCCGCCACGCTGCGCCGGCGCAAGCACGCTTTTCAGGTGCCACTCGACGCCTGGGTCTCCGGCTCGCTGCGGGACTTCGTCGGCGACATCCTCCTCGACCGGCGCGCCCACGAGCGCGGTTGGCTCGACCGGAAGCGGGTCGAAGATCTCTTATCGACTCACGCCGCGAGTCGCGCTCCGCGCGGTCAATCCGTCTGGACGCTCCTCTGTCTGGAGCTCTGGGCGCGCGCCTTCCTGGACGGCGCCGGGCACGGGGTCGCGCCGTGAGAGTGCTCCTGCTGACGTGGGACTATCCTCCCGCTCGCGGCGGCATCCAGATCTGGATGTTCGAGCTGGCACGCCGGCTGCCCGACGCGCACGTCACCGTTCTCGCTCCGGCGGCAGGGGACGCTGCGTTCGACTCGCAATCGGGGCTTCACATCCGGCGACTGCGCGGCGCGATGCTCGGACCGGTGCCCTGGCTCCTGCATCTGACCGTCGCCACCACCTGGGAGTGCCTGACGGCGCGCCCGGACCTGATCGTGTGCGGCCATGTGCTGACCGCCCCGGCGGCGCTGCTCGCGCGGCGTGTCTTCGGCATCCCCTACGTCGTCTTCACCTACGCGTACGAGATCCGGCGCCACCGCCGGCGCCATATCGTGAGTCGCCTCCTGCGGGGCGCCGAGATAGTCATAGCTTGCAGCCACTTCACTCGGGCGGCGGTGCTCAGTCACGGCGTGGCGCCGCAGCGAGTCAGCTTGCTCTATCCCGGGGTGGACCCCGAGCGCTTCTCCGCGCAACCTGACGGGAGCGGTACGTGCCGCGATGGCACGATCCCGACGATGCTCAGCGTCGCACGCCTCACCGAGCCTTACAAGGGGCACGACACCGTCATCCGCGCGCTCCCGTTGATCAAGGCAAAGTGTCCGGGTGCCCGCTACGTCATCGCGGGCGGAGGGCGGTTGCGGGATTACCTCGCGCAGGTAGCGCGCAGCGTCGGGGTCGAGGACGACGTCGTGTTCGCGGGAGAGGTTCCGGACGACGAGTTGGCGCGGCTGTATCGGAGCTGCGATGTCCTGGTGCAGCTCAGCCGCGAATCCGCCTCTGGTGGTGGCGCCGAGGGTTTCGGGATCGTGTGCCTCGAGGCCGCGGCCTGTGGCAAGCCTGTGGTCGCCGGACGATCGGGCGGGCTGGTGGATGCGGTCGTGGATGGCGAGACGGGGATTCTCGTTGACCCCGTCGATACCGAGGCGACTGTCGCCGCGATCCTTTCTGTGCTCCAGAATCCGTCCCTCGCCGGGCGTCTGGGCGCAGCGGGGCGCCATCGCGTGTTGCAGCGCTTCACCTGGGAGGCGATGGCGACGGAGGCTCGACGGTTGTTCGCGCAAGCAGCTGGCCAGCCATGGGCCCGGTCCGCCGCGTCCTCTTCGTAAACCCCGGCCGCGATCTGGGCGGCGCGGAGCGCAGCCTGCTCCTCCTGCTCGGCACCCTCCCACAGTTCGGCGTCGAGCCGACGGTGGCCGTGTTCGGGAGCGGGCCGTTCTACGCGGCCTTGGCGCAACTGCAGGTGCCGACGATCGTGTTGGACGTTCCGACGCGGCTGCGGCGCGCGTCGCGCTACACCTTGCCTCGCCGGGTCGCAACGGCGGCGCTGTTCGCCCTGTACACGATGCCCAGCGCCATGCGCCTCGCCCGCCTCGCGCGGCGGGTTGGGGCTGATCTGCTGCACAGCAACGGGCTCAAGGCACACGTCCTCGCTGGGCTGGCGGGGCACCTGGTGCGTCGCCCCGTCGTG
>VBAL01000042.1 GCA_005888595.1 Candidatus Segetimicrobium genomatis | reverse complement strand
ATTGACGCTGCGACCGACCAGTGGATCGCGAACCTTCCCACGGGCACGGGTGCCCACTCTGTCGCTGCGGACCCAGGGAATAATCGAGTCTTTGTGCCAGTCCCGCAAGGGATCGCTGTATTCGCACATTAAGCCTGAATCACGCCACCAATGCGTCGGGGGAACGCTCGAGCGTTCCCCCGACGGTGGCGCTCGCTCATGTTAAGGGTGAGGGTCCCCCGCCGAGTTGTTGATCGGTGTTTGGGTGCCTGCCGCCCCGCGCCACAGTGGGGGAGCAAATGGCAACAGGTCAGCAGGTTATCCGTAGGGTGAGGGGATTGTATTTAGGAAAACACCATGAAACCACGGGTCACAATTCTCACGGTAGGCGTAGACGACTTGGAAAAGGCGCTCAGATTCTATCGCGACGGGCTGGGCTTGCCGACGGAGGGGATTGTTGGGAGAGAATTTGAGCATGGCGCCGTTGCCTTCTTCGATTTGCACTCCGGCTTGAAACTCGCAGTTTGGCCTCGAAACGACATTGCGTATGACGCAAGAATTCCGAAAGGTGCGAAAAGTGCCACTGAATTTACCATCGGCCATAACGTGAACAGTAAAGAGGAAGTTGATGCGGTCATGGAGCAGGCAAAAAAGGCGGGCGCGACTATCACCAAGGCCGCACAAGACACGTTCTGGGGCGGTTACGCCGGCTACTTTCAAGACCCCGATGGTCACTTGTGGGAGATTGTGTGGAATCCGCAGATGAAGATGGAAGAGGATTGAACCCGCTGACCTTTGACTTCATCCGTCCTCCTGGCCGCCGCGTCTCCATGCACACGGATCTCCTCCATGCTACAGACGGTATGATCGTGGTTGCGCACGAGCTCGCCCCGTCGAAACCCGTGGAGTATTTCGGGGAGATCGTGATGGATGCAGGGTACCGGGCGGTGTGGTTCCTCTTTAAGGATAAGCCCTTCGACGTGGGTCGCATTTACCGCCCTGATGGAGCCTGGACGGGGTACTATGCCGACGTCCTTGAGCCGGTGCGATGGAGGGGCTCGGATCCCATGACACTTGAACCGATCGTCGACCTCTTCCTCGACCTGTGGATTGCGCCTGATGGAAGATTTGAGGTTCTCGACGAAGACGAGTTTGAAGAGGCAGTCGCTAGCGGTTTCCTCACTGAGCAGCAGACCGGCCATGCTCGGAGTGTTCTTCAGGGACTGATCGAGGCGACAGAGCGGGGAGATTTCCCGCCGGCGGTGGTGAAGGAATTCCGGCTGCGCAACACTCCGTCCCCTCACACTTGAACGGAGCGCTCGCCCTTCTTGGCAGTAGGCGGAAGAACTTGAGTAAGCCCGGCTATCGCGTATGAGTCGTTTGGGATGCAGGCTTTTGGAACGCCTGCCGAAGCGCCTGGGCCGTGTCGGTATTCGCCTCGGGTCCCTGGAAGCCGTGCACCATGCCCGCATACCGTTTGTGGGTGGTGGGCACACCTTCGTTCCGCAAACGGGCAGCGTAGGCTTCCCCTTCGTCCCGCAGCGGATCGAACTCCGCCGTGGCCACAAACGCCGGAGGCAGTCCTCCCAGACTCGGCGCCCGCAGCGGTGAGGCATATGGGTGGCGGCCATCGGCCTCGCTGGACAGGTAGTGCCGCCAGTACCAGCGCATGCCTTCGGCGGCCAGGCCGTATCCCTCGGCATTGTCCCGGTAGGAAAGCGTGTCAAAGTTATGATCGATGACCGGGACAATCAGCAGTTGAAAGCAGAGTGGCGGGCCGCCGCGATCACGGGCCGCGAGAGCGACTGCCGCGGCCAGGTTCCCCCCGGCGCTGGAGCCGCCTACGGCCAATCGCGCCGGATCACCGCGAAATGTGTGAGCGTTTTGTGATACCCAGCGCGTGCCTGCGTACGCGTCTTCCACGGCGGCGGGGAACTTGTGCTCAGGGGCGTGGCGGTAGTTCACAGATACCACGATGCACCCGGCGGCGTTCGCGATCATCCGGCAGAACTGATCCACGGTCTCCAGGTTCCCGACCACCCACCCTCCGCCATGGAAATAGACGAGCACGGGGAGGGAGCTTCTGTCCTGCGGGGTGTAGAGACGGATTGGAATCTCGCCAAGAGGACCCGGTATCGCGCGGTCCTCAGTGCGGGCGACCGGCTCACCCGGACCCATAGCCTGCGCGATGCGTATGGTCTGAGCTCGGGCCTGCTCGACCGAGAGCTCCTGCACGGGCCTGACGCCCATCGCGGCCCGATCGTCCAGAAACGCCTTCGCCGACGCTTGGAGGGGCATGATATCGCTCCGTCTACACAGGGTTACGCGATCTGCCCCGCCGTATCCTTGGAGTATGACGCGTAGAGCCGGGCGATGATCTGGAAAGACTTCGAAAACGCGGCGGCGCAGCTCGCTGGGCTGGGGGCCGAGCGCCTGCTGCGCACGGGTCTCGCCATCATCGCCACCATCCGCAAAGACGGCACGCCGCGGATCGATCCGGTGGAGCCGTTCTTCTCGCACGGACATTTGCTGCTGGGAATGATGCGGTCACAGAAGGCATTCGATCTGTTGCGTGATCCGCGCTGCCTCCTGCACAGCTCGATCTCAGATCCCGGCGGGTCGGAAGGCGAATTCAAGCTCCGTGGGCGGGCTGTCGACGTCCGGGACGCAGGCCTGTGGGAAGGCTACCGTCAGGCGTACGCCGAGCGGTGGAAGGGACCCCCTCCGGACGGGTTCCCGTTTCGCGTCTTCTCACTGGATATCGAGAGCGCGGCGCTGATCCGGTGGGATATCGAAAATGGCGTGATGATCATGGGGCAGTGGAGTCCAGACCGTGGCGTGACGGAGACCAGACGAAAGTATCCGTAGCCCGGCCTTATTCCATCTCGCGCAGCCACGGCGCCGCGATCCTCATCGCCGCGGCGAGGACCAGAAGGACCGCGGCATTCACCATTATTGCGCGAGGTTCACCGATGCGCTCCGCGATAGCTCCGACCCACAGCGCCCCCAGCGGCATGGCGCCAAAGAACACCAGGCTGTAGATACTCATGACGCGCCCCCGCAGCGCGTCGGGGACCTGAGACTGCACCATCGCGTTGGCCAGGTTCATGATCAGGATCATCGCCGCGCCAACCACGGCCATGACCAGCAGCGAACCCAGGGCATTGGTGACGGCTGCAAACGCCAGGATGGCGAGGGGAACCGCGAAGATGCCCAACGTCAGGAGAAATCCTCGCCGGATGCTTCCTCCCAGGGCCGCAATGAGGAGTGCGCTGCCCACCGCACCAACCCCCCGCGCGGACTGCAGCAGGCCGTTGGTGGTAGCGTTGCCGTGCAGGATCTTCACCGCCCATGCTGGGATCAGCGTGCCCACCGAGATGCCGAAGAGGCTGATCATGCCCACGATGACGATCAGCGTTCGCACCGGCGGATGCGAGAGGGTGTACTGAACTCCTTCCTGCAGCTCCGCGCCGGCCCGTCGGGCGCGCGGGAGATCCGGACGGGTCTCCAGGTTCATCATGAGCAGTGCGGCGATCACGGCCAGGAACGAGACGCCGTTGATGGTGAAACACCAGGCCGGTCCAAAGGCCGCGTAGGTCACCCCGGCCACCGCTGGACCCAACGCCGTCGCTGTGTTGAACATGGTCGAGTTCATGGCGATCGCATTAGTGAGGTCTTCGCGCGCGACCAGGTCGACTACGAACGCGTGCCGCGCCGGCGCGTCGAAAGCATTGGCGATGCCCAGGCCAGCTGCCAGCGCGGCGACCTGCCACGGCTGCACACGCCCGGTAAACGTCAAGGCCGCCAGGACGAATGCCAGCGCCATCATGAACGCCTGCGTGATCACCAGCAGTGTTCGACGGGGCACCCGGTCGGCGACGACGCCCCCGTACAGCATCAGGACCCACGTCGGCATGCCGGAGGCAAACCCGACGTAGCCCAGGTAGGCGGGAGATCGCGTCAGCTGGAAGACCAGAAATCCCTGGGCGGTGGCCTGCATCCACGTCCCAAACAGCGACACCAGCTGGCCGGCGAACCATAGCCGGTAGTTCCGGTGTCTCAGAGAGGCGAATGTGGCACCGCGCACGTTCTCTTTTTTCCGACCTGATGCGTTCCAGCGGACGCGCCCTGTGTTCACGGGCAGACGGCCTTGCTAAACTTGGCGGGATCGCCGGCAACCGCCTTCACACATCCGGTCCACCGGTCCAAGACGAGCACGACGTCCGTACTGAGCGCAAACTCGTACCGAAAGGCCACGGCGATGACTGCGGCGGCCACGATAATCGCTATCGCCGTGATCCACTTGTCCATCGGAAGTGCCCCTTCCACGCTTCAATCGGTGGTCCTCTGTGAGAATGAGTTGGCCGCATGCGGTCACCTACTGCAGGAGTTTGTGGATGCCTGAATGGTCGAGGTCGCCGTGACCGAGGTCGACGAGGGCCTGGTACAAGGTAATGGCACTGTCCAGGTGCGGGAGGTGTAGCGAGGCCTGCTCCGCGAGGTCGCGCGCGAGCAGCAGATCCTTCAACTGCGTCTTGACTTTGCCACCGGGGACATAAGAGCGGGCGATCATCCTGCTGCCGTGCACTTGGAGAATCTTTGAGTCCGCAAAGCCTCCGGCCAGCGCTTTTTGCACCAGCCGGGGGTCGAGACCGACCTTCTCGGCCAATGTGAGCGCCTCCGCCACCGCCTCGATCGTCAGCCCCACGATCAACTGGTTTACGATTTTCATGGTGTGGCCCGCTCCCGCCTCGCCAACCCGGACGACGCGTCCGAGTTTCTCGAGGATCGGTCTGGCCCTGGCGAAGTCAGGCTCCGAGCCACCCGCCATGATGGCGAGGCTCGACTTGGCGGCACCTTCCGGCCCACCAGAGACCGGCGCATCGACCCAGCCAATACTCTTTGCTGTGAGGCGCGCCGCGTGGGCGCGTGACCGCGAAGGATCAGACGTCCCCATGTCGATCACCAGACCGCCCCGCGGCAGATGAGGTTCGAGCTGGCCAATGGCGGCATCGACCGCATCTGAATCGGCCAGGACCAGGATGCAGACCGTTGCGGATGCGGCATCTTTCATCGTCCGGGCGAGGGCTATGCCTGCCGTCATCTGCTCCGGAAGAGGTGATCGGTTCCACCCTATTACCCGGTATCCCGCGGTGAGCAGGGTCCGCGCGATGGGCCTGCCCATCAGCCCCAATCCCAGCACACAGATTGACCCGTCCATCTAGTCCCCCCTCGCGAGATTCGCCCGTAATCCTTGGCATGGGATTTGCATTGTAGTTTCCCTAGGACCTCCAGTTGGCGTCTTACCGTACGTCAGTTCGGGTATGGTGCGGGGAAGGATCGAGCCATGCTGGACACAACGCTGGCGAACAACATGGGCCGCATTCGGATGCCATGGGTGCACCTCGCCGCCGTGGCACGGACCGCGGCGCGCCTCGCCGCCATGCTGGTCGTCTTCGCGTGCGCGATCCTGCAGAACGATGGTCTTCCGGCGGTTCTTCAGCGCCTCGGCACACCGTTTCCGGTACAAATTACGTCCAAAACGGCGGTTGCCG
>VBAL01000310.1 GCA_005888595.1 Candidatus Segetimicrobium genomatis | reverse complement strand
CCCGTTCGATGACGGGATCGTCCACGAACGGACCGGTGTTCGGCAACGCGAGGATGATCGAGTCGCCCTGTTCAACCAGCAGGTCGATCTCCGGCACCTTCTTCGTGAATGTCGTGAGGATGAGTGCGTCGTCGGTTTGCACCTTCAAGAGGACGTGGCCCTCCTCCCGTTGCTTCCCGATGACCTGGCCCTCGACCGGGCGCCGAGGCGCGCGGAGCGCCGACACAAGATACGGCTCGATCGCGGGCGGCAAGAGGAGTGTGCCGCCGACGCCGATGGCGAGGCCGACGAGGAGGGTCGAAGCCAGAATGGCCCACGGTTTCATTTCGATGCCCGGGCGGACGCAGTGGACCGCGGGCGCCCGGGCGATCCGCTCCGCCCGGGCTCCCGGAAGGCTGCGTTACCTTTCGTCTTCGTCCTCGTCGCTCCAGTAGACGCCGATGCAGCCCTTCGCACAGGGCAGGCTGCCGGTGACGGTGGTATCCCTCAGCGGGACGAAGACGTGGTTGTTCCTTCGATCCGCCGCGACCGAATGATTGCCGTTTGTCGGTCCCGTCGGTACGATGCCGAGCAGCGTGTTCCTCGCGGCATCGATGATGCCCAGGGCAGGCGCGAGCTTCCCGCTCGCATCGACATTGTTTCGCGCGGCCAGATAATAATTGCCGTCGCCGCGGTTGAACCACACCTCGTCAGACCCGCCCACCCCGAAGACGCGCTTCACAATGTGGCCGTCCCGAGCGTCCATGATCACCGACTGTGCATTCGAAAGGCTGCATCCCAGCAAGAGATGCTGGTGCGGTCCCAGGGAGAGTCCTGCGGGATTGCAGTCATCGACCTCGAACAAGCGCTCAACGGTCATCGTGCGGGGGTTGATGACGGCGATGGCACCCTTCGTGTCGCTGCCATCTATCGTGGGCACCGAGATATAGAACCGCCGGGTGACCGGGTCCCACACCGGCTGTTCGATGCCGCCCGGGGCACCCGTGGAATCGAAGAAGGAGATGTGGCCCACGCTCTTTGCGAGCGCCGAATCGAACGTGATCCGCGCCAGGACGGAGTAGGTCTCGGTCGAGATGAGTGTCACGAACGGAGTGGGATCGGCCGCGTTGTTCGGCCCGCGCGCACTTGACCGGATCCTCCCCCTTGGGACCCCCAGGGGGGCCGCAAGTGCTGATGGTCGCAACGTGGCCATTTGTGCTGAGGTCGAAGACCTTGACCGTGCTGTCGCCATCGCCGGCCCACAGCTGATTGGCCCTGTGGATCACCAGGACGCCGTCAGGGCCGGAGTGGGCGTTGTCGGCGGCGCCGGTTGCGGTGAACTTTTGTCCGGCAAACCCGCCGATCCGGTGCACCCACGTGTTGGTTTCGGCGTCAATGATGTCCACTCCAGCGTTGGACCGGTCGGCGATGAAGTACCGCTCGGTTGGCTCATCCACCCAGCTGATGTCGAAGAACCGGAACACTTGGAGCGGATTTACCGTTTTGTCGGCCAGGGGGATCTCGATGGTGGCGCGGAGCCTGAAATTCTTGATGCTGTCCACGTCGCCGGCGCGGCCCGATCCAGCCGTCAGGAGAAAGACGGGGACGATGATGACAAGCAGCAAAAGCGTTGACGAGTCCCTCCGCATCATTGCAGGGTCTCCTTTGCGAACCCTCACGCCCCCTTCCTCGATATTTGGCGAGAGTCGACTTCCCCTCCTCCTCGAGCGAACCCGAGTCGGGTCGCGCGGCTCAGCTCCGTGCAGGCGAAGCGGACGCGAAGCTCGGGGAGCGGCTATCTCAGGCGGAGGCGGTCGGAGGGGCGCGTGTGTTCCACGACGAGAGCGGGTGGGTGGAGAGGGGGCTCTCGTCTGGCGAGGCGACAGAGGCGATGACGACCGGGGCGGACACCGTGACGTAAGGCGGACCAGAGTCAGCTGTGCCGACTGCGGAAGTCACCAGCAGCACCACGTCGTCGTAGTCAGCGTTGTCCCAGAAGCCGGCGATCCACACGGGATCGGGTGGACTGGCATGGGCCAGGGGCGCCAGCAACGCGATCGCGCCGACCACGAGCAGGGTCAGACGAC
>VBAL01000041.1:634-8225 GCA_005888595.1 Candidatus Segetimicrobium genomatis | reverse complement strand
CGAATTAACGTCTATCGCGTCTGTCGCGTCTATTGCGTCTCCTGCTTCTTCTGCGACGCGAGAGACGCAATGGACGCAAGAGACGCGATAGTCGCCAGCGCTTCGCCCACCTTCTCCGGCAAGACGGCCCCTTGGGCGAAGGTGGGGCGTCCTCCGCCCCGACCCCCCAGCGGCTCCACGGCACGCCGCAGCACGCCGGCGACATCCAGCTCGAGGTCTGGCGATCTGGCGATCACCACTCGACCGTCGGAGGTGCCGAATGCGGCGATCGTTGAGCCGGCCGCCGCGAGACGCCCCGCCAGCGCAGACGTCATCTCCGCCGACCACCCGGTCAACACATCAGCCACAATCCTGGGCGTGCCGGGAAGATCTCCCAGCCGGCGTTGCGCTTCGAGTTCGATCAGTTGGTCGCGCAGTCCCGCCACGGTCCGATCACGTTCACGGACCTGTGCCGCGAGTCGCTCAATCGCCTGGGCGACCTCCTGGTCCTTCACTGACAACTTCGCCGCGAGGTCCCCAACGAGCGCGTTCTTCCACCGGGAGTCGCGCAGCGCACGCCACCCGCACAGAAATTCCACGCGTACACCTCCTTTGAAGCGCTCCCACCGGCGCAGCTTGACGGTCCCGATCTCACCCGTGCGCCGCACGTGGGTGCCGCCGCAGGCCGAGCGGTCGAACTCCTCGACGTCGACCACCCGGATGCGGCCGCGCTTCTTAGCCGGGCGGCGGAGCCCGAGGCCGGGAAGTTCCGACTCGTCGACCTCGCGGATCTGCACCGGCCGGTCCTCGAATACGATCCGGTTGGCGAGGTCTTCCACTTGTCCCGCTGATAGCGCTGGGAGTTCGGCGAGATCAAGGTCCAGCGTGGAGAGCTCGGCTCCCAGGTGCACGGCGCGTGTCTGCGCCCCCAGCGCCTGGAGGAATGCCTGCGAAAGGATGTGCTGCCCGGTGTGCTGCCGAATCGCCTCGGCCAGTCGATGCCGCCGGTCACAATACCCGTGATCGGTCCGGAGACCACGTGAAGCACGCGATCCTCGTCGTCTTCGATGACCTCTGTCACCGGCAGTCCGCCCAGCGTGCCGGTGTCGTGCGGCTGGCCGCCGGACGTCGGGTAAAATGCGCTGCGGTCGAGGATCACCGCCAGGCGGTCGCCGTGGGGCTCCACCGCGAGCACGGTCGCGTCGAACTTCTTGAGATAGCTATCCGTGTAGTAGAGACGCAAGGTCATGATCCGTCACCGCAGCGCCAGCAGCCAGTAGCCAGTAGCCAGCATCATACATCAGCATTTCTTTCTGAAAGAAAGGGAATCAGGGCGGCGGCAACAGCCTGCTCGAGCGCGGCCTGACGATCGAGGAGTCCGCGGGTCAGGAAACCGATGGCCCCGAATTCCTCATGAGCGCTCCCGTGGCCAAGCAGCGTGTCCACGATGGCTCCGAGTTCCTCACCTTGCAGCGCCCGGGACGCCATCCACTCCGGTAGCTGGAAGCGCACACCCAGGCACACATCCACACGCCCCAGGGGTCCTGATGCACGCCGCCCTCGATCCCAACCCCCAGATCGGCGTCGGCGAGGCGTCGCGCCTCCCGGGCGCGGTGGAATGCTCCGCGGATAGTGTCCGCGTCACTTGTCGGCTGTGCCGGCACCACCGACACCACCGGCACAGGGATGACGGTGGCACGGGGGAACGCGCGAGCGCACACGGACTCGGTGGCACGGATCTTGGATTCGCTGGTGGTCGAACCGATGGCAATCTTCATAAACCACTACGGGACTAGGGACTGGGGACTAGGGACTCGGGACCTAGTATACATAGAAGCGAAATCGCATGTCTCGAGCTTGCGGCCCGCCAACCTTCTGGTTTGATCGCAGAGGTTCCTGGTCATCTCCAGTCCCTAGTCCCAAGTCCCAAGTCCCGTCTTTCAGTGCGATGACATTCCTCGCTTCGCAGTGGTATACTGCGCGCCGTGCATCCCGTCGCGTTTCAATGGGGCCCGCTCGTCATCCGCTGGTACGGAGTGATGATGGCGATCACCGTTCTCGCCACCGCGGCGATGGCCCTGCGGATGGGCCCCAGGCTGGGCGTCCCGGCGAGAGAGATCGACCGGCTGATACTACCGTTTGTGCTGTTCGCGTTTGTGGGAGCGCGGCTCGGCTACGTGCTGTCCCATCCTGCCGAGTTCATCTCGCCGGTGGAAATCCTGCGCATCTACCACGGAGGCCTGACGTCTCACGGAGCGATTGCCGGCGGGTTTGCGACGCTGTGGTGGGCATCGCGGCGCCGTGGGCTTCCATTGTGGAGCCTCGCCGACGCCACGGTCTGGGCGGTACCGCTGGGCAACATCTTCGTGCGTTTCGGCAACTTCATGAACGGCGAGCTCTACGGCGACGTCACGGCGCTGCCCTGGGCCGTCACCTTCCCCGGGGTGCCTGGCCCGCGCCACCCGCTGCAGATCTATGAGATGATCCTCGCGGGTGTCATTCTCGCGCTGACGGTGCCGCTGGTCGCGCGGCGGCGGTTCCCGGGTCAGGTTTTCTGGTCCGTCGTCGTCCTAACCTCGGTAGGAAGGATTCTCCTCGACCTGCTGCGGAGCGAAGACCGCGTCTTCGGCGTCGTCACACTTGGTCAGATTCCGGCTGCATTTCTGATCGTGGTCGGGCTATCATTTCTCTTCCGCAGTCATCGAGAGCAGCGACCCGGTGCCTGACTGACTGCAGACCTATTGTGCTTCCGCGTTTCCCCGTTGCCGCGTTTCCGTACGTTAGCCGTTGCGATACTGTACCCCGTATCCGCCGCGGGGCAGGCGCCAGTCGATGTTATGGTACGGGCAGCCGGTGAGGCACGACGTGCACTCCACGCAGTTCTCGAACGACGCTGTGATCTTCTCCCCGTCCCAGGCGTAGACATTTGCGGGGCAGAACGTCGTGCAGGGCCGGCCCCACGTCTTCGCGCACGCCGTTCCGCAGATGTCGTTGTCGCGGATGGAGATGTGGCTCTGCTTATCGTGCTTGTAGCTCAGCAGGTAGAGCTTCTCTTCGAGCTTCATCGGATCACCTTCCATGCCCGATACGCATCAGTGATCAGGCGCCACAGCGGGCGCCGCGCCGTGACAGCCTTCCAGATCTTCCGCTGTTTGTCCCGCTTGGGCATCCCGTCCACGGTCAACATTTCATGAATGGCGAGGTTCACAAGTCCGGGGTAGATCCGCAGCAGCTCCGGATGCCGGTCGACGAACTCCGGCAGATGTTGGTACTTCTTCAGGTCTTTGAGCACGAAGCTCTCTTCCAGCCGGCGCCGGTATGATGCCAAAGACGTGGCGGAGAAATCGTTGCGACCCTTCGCCTCCACCACGGTTTCCCCAGCAAGCCGGCCGGCCGTCATAGCCAGGTTGCTGCCTTCGCGGTGCAGCCCATTCACCATCATCGCCGCGTCGCCGGCGATCAACACCCCATGGCCATACAGCCGCGGCATGGCTCTGTAGCCGCCTTCCGGGATCGCGTGCGCCAGGTACTCCGCCACCTGCCCCCCGGCGAGCAGCGGCTGTACCAGCGGGTGCTGCTTGAGCCGCTCCAGCAGTTCGTTCGGGGTCACCTTGGTCCGCATGAAGTGCGAAATCAGCGCGCCCACCCCGACTGAGAGGCTGTCGCGGTTCGTGTAGATGAACCCGTAGCCACCCATCTCCTGCGTCACGGCACCGTAGAGCTCAATGGTGACACCCTCACCCTCGCCGACGTTGAATCGTTCCTGGATGAGGTCCGGGGGCAGCGTGATGATTTCTTTGACCGCCAGCGCCACTTCGTGCGGTGCGATCTCACGCGTCTGGAGACCGGCTTTCTTCGCGAGAAAAGAGTGCACACCGTCACACAGGACGACGGCATCGGCATAGAGGTCTCCGTCGGGCCGGCCGGTACGCACCCCCCCCACCTTGCCGTCCCGCATGATGAGGTCCTCGACAACGGTGGCGGGGATCAGAAACGCGCCCGCCTGCTCGGCCTTGGAGGCGAACCAGCGGTCGAACTTTGCCCGCAGGACGGTGAAAGCGTTGGGGACCTCGCCATGGGGCGCCGCGGTCTTGTGCCCGAGGATCACCGCGGAGTCATCAGTGGTGATCCATAATCGCTCCTCCATAATGACGCGCTCGATGGGCGCCTCAGCCGCGAAGGTGGGGATAAGGTCGGCGAGCATCCGGCCGTACATGACTCCGCCCATCACGTTCTTGGCTCCGGGGTATTCGCCGCGCTCGATCAGCACGACGCTGAGGCCGGCTTTCGCCATCGTATAGGCGGCGGCGCTGCCGGCCGGTCCTGCCCCGACGACGATGGCGTCGAACTTCTCCTCGGTCATTTGAGCGCCTGGGCCACCTGCTGGACGAATGCGTTCACCCGACCGGGGAAGATCCCCAGCACCAGCACGCCGGCAGAAGCCGCGACCAACGCCGCCGTCACCCAGCGGCCGCCGGCGAATCCCACGTCTTCGCTGGGCTGCCCGGTGAACATCGTAGAAGCCACCCGCAGGTAGTAGTAGGCGGACACGACGCTGGTCAAGACGCCGAACACCGCCACGCCAGTCTGACCCGCGTCGAGCGCCGCGGTGAACACGTAGAACTTCGCCAGGAACCCTGCCGTAGGAGGCAGCCCGGCCAGTGACACCATAAACAGCGTCATCGCCCCGCCCAGCGCCGGCGCGCGCCACGCCAGGCCGGTGAGGTCGGCAATCCGATCCGCTTCCTCCCCACGCCGGTGCAGCATCAGCACGACGCCGAACGCGCCAAGCGTCATGAACGTGTATGCCAGCAGATAGAATGCGACGGCGGACGCGCCCGCCGGGCTGCCGGCGACGACCCCGGTCAAGATGAAACCGGCGTGGGCGATGCTGGAGTAGGCCAGGAGACGCTTGATGCTGGTCTGCCGCAGCGCGGCCACGTTCCCCACAATCATGGTCAGTACGCTGATGGCAGCCAGCGCGGTGCTCCATTGCGCGGCCAGCGCTGCCAGCGCCGCCATGTACACTCGCACGAACGCGGCGAACGCTCCCACTTTCGCGATGACCGACATATAGGCGGTGGTCGGTAGCGGCGCCCCCTCGTACACGTCCGGCGCCCAGAAGTGGAACGGCACGACGGCAGCTTTGAACGCGAGCCCAATGGTGAGCAGCGCAACCCCGGCGTGAAAGAATGGCTTCGGCGCGTGCGCCTGCTCGGCCAATGCGCGAAACCCGGTTGACCCGGTGGCTCCGAACAGGAGCGCAATCCCGTATAGGAAGAACGCCGTCCCGAACGCGCCCAGCAGAAAGTACTTCAGCCCGGCCTCCTGCGAGCGCGGATCGGTGCGGGCAAATGCCGCGAGCACGTACAACGGGATCGACAGCGTCTCCAACCCCAGGAACAACATGATCAGATCACTACTCGCCGCCATCAGCATGGCGCCCAGCGCGGCGACCAGTACCAGCGCGTAGTACTCACCGATGTCCAGCTGCGTGCGCTCGACGTAGTCTCCTGAGAGCCACTGCGCGAGGAGCACCGCCACGAGTGCGGTCACCTGCAGCACTCGGGTCAGCGTATCGCGCACATACATCCCGGCAAACGCCGGCGACGAACTGGAGCCCGCGGCCAGCGTGGCCCCCAATGCCATCACGGTGCCCAACGCGGCAAGCCATCGCAGCGGATGCTGGCGACCGGCCGGCAAGAAGAGTCCCACCACCATAGTGGCCATGGCCGTGGCGGTAATGACCAACTCGGGGATGATGGGGCGGAGGTCGATCGGCGGAAGAATCATCGCTCGTGACTCGTGATTCGTGATTCGTGATTCGCGGACCGATCGTCCTCTGACGGCGCGACCGCGCGACTGCCCGACCGCGTCCCGCCGCGTTCCCGCACGTGTTCGATCAGCGCCCGTACTGATGCCTCGCTCCGCCTCAGCAGCGGCGAGGGATAGACGCCGATCCAAAAGATCAATGCGATCAGGGGGATGAACAGCCACTGCTCCCGGCGGGTGAGGTCGGTCATCCGCGCCCGCTCCTTCACCGCAACCGGTCCCTGCATCACGCGCTGATACATCCACAACAGGTAAACGGCCGAGAGGATCACTCCGCCCACGGCAAGGGCGGCGTAGGCCCGGTTCGTCTGAAACGTCCCCAGGAGGATGAGAAACTCGCCCACAAACCCGTTGGTTCCCGGCAGCGCCAGCGACGACAGCACCACGATCAGCGCCATCGGCGCCAGGCGGGGCATCAGCGCCGCCACGCCACCGTAGTCATCCAGCTGGCGTGAGTGCGTACGGTCATAGAGGACGCCGACGATCAGAAACAGCCCGCCGGTGCTGATGCCGTGGTTGACCATTTGAAGCAGGCTGCCCTGCACGGCTGGGACGGTCAGGGCGAACGCGCCGAGGGTCACCAGGCCGAGATGGCTCACGCTGCTCATGGCGACCAGCCGCTTCACGTCGGGCTGGGCCCACGACACGATACCGCCGTAGAGGATACCGACAATGGCCAGCACAGAGAGGAGCGGCGCGAACTGGAGCGCAGCCTGCGGGAACAGTGGGAGTAAGAAGCGCAAAAAGCCATACGTGCCCATTTTCAACAGGACCGCCGCCAGCACCACGCTGCCGGCCGTCGGCGCCTCGACGTGGGCGTCGGGCAGCCACGTGTGTAGGGGCCAGACCGGCACCTTGATGGCAAAGGCCAGCGCAAACGCTCCAAAGAGCCAGGCCTGCAGGGGCATCGCCACCGGCAGCCGTCCCAACCGGATGAGATCGAAGGTGCGCTCTCCCGGCTGCGCGCCGCTGTGGAGGTATAGCGTGATGATCGCCACCAGCATCAGCGCGCTGCCGGCCATCGTGTACAGGATGAACTTGATCGCCGCATAGGAGCGGCGCGGCCCACCCCACAGCCCGATGATGAAGTACATCGGGATGAGGACGGCCTCCCAGAAGACGTAGAACAACACCAGGTCAGCACAAACTCCTTGACCCGGTCGGCGATCGATCCCCAGGCCGACAACAGCGCGAGAGGCATGATGACCGTGGTCAGCATCATCAGCGGCAACGAGATCCCGTCAACGCCCACGTGGTAACTCGCCCCGGCTGAGGGAATCCATGCGGTCCGGTGCACAAACTGCAGCGCGGCCTGATTCGGATCGAAGCGGAAAAACACGACTGCCGAGAGTGCGAGCGCGGCCAGCGTGCCTGCCAGCCCCACGCCGTAGAGCGCGTCGGTCTTCCGGCGGTCGATACACGCCACCCCGATCGCCGCCGCGACCGGCAGGAAGATCAGGATCGTCAGTAAGGGGAACTTAGGCATGGTGTCCCGATCCGAGAACGCAAAAGGCAGAACGCAGAGCGCAGAAGACACAAGACCCCCTGCCTTCTGCGTTCTGCCATCTGAGTTCTGCGTTCTATCAGTCTCATCTGAGCAACCAGTAGCCGAGCATCAAAATCGTCCCCGCCAGAATGGCGGCGGCGTAGTTCCGTACGTAACCCGTCTGCACGCGCCGCATCGCCACACCGGCCTGACCGACCAGCCCAGCGATACCATTGACCGCGCCGTCGATCCCACGCGTCTCGACCACATCGGCGGCAAATCGGGCCAGCCTCT
>VBAL01000041.1:0-607 GCA_005888595.1 Candidatus Segetimicrobium genomatis | reverse complement strand
CCATTGCCGCGCCAGAAAAGCGCCCAGCGCGCCGAGGGTGACCTCGCGCCGCCGCCGGTACAGCAGCAGGCCTGTGATGATGCCGAACACGCCGACGGCGACGGAGATCGCGGTGAGCGGCGCGCCCGGCACGGTTTCCGCGGCCGGCTCGATCGCGAAAAACCGGTCGAGCACACGCAGCAGCGGCGCACCGGCCGTGTGCGCGCCAACCCATCCTCCGCCGAAGGATAGGAGGGCCAGGATCGCCATCGGCCAGCCCATCGACGCCAGCGCTTCGTGCGGATGGTCGCGCTGCCCGGCCGGAGGGAAGAACGTTAGCACCGCGGCACGGGTGATGTATACCGCCGTTACATATGCCGTCAGCAGCCCGGCCAGCCACAGCGCCAACGAGCCGCCGTGCTGTGCGGCCGCATAGGCGTGTTCCAGGATCAGATCCTTACTGAAGAATCCGGCAAATGGCGGGATGCCGGCCAGCGCCAGCGCGCCAATGGCGAAACCCAGCGCCGTCCAGCGCAGCGGCCCGGCCAACCCCCCCAGCCGTCGCATATCGACGACCCCCTGCGTGGCGTGCATGACGCTGCCCGCGGCCAGGAAGAGCAACGCCTTG
>VBAL01000040.1 GCA_005888595.1 Candidatus Segetimicrobium genomatis | reverse complement strand
TCCCTGAAGCATGGAGCGGGATTCGGCGCGCAATTGGCCGCGGTCGTGAACGGGTACCGGTCAACTACTACGGTCGGCTCGCCGCCGAAACGTTTGTAGTCAACGAATGCAGCGGGCGAGAAAATGTTCGTCGACGACGTCGAGGTCGCATTCCCACCGCTGCCGCTACCGCTCGACTGGTCCAGCAGAATCGCGGTGTTGGGTATGAGTTCGATGATGTCTGTCTGGCTCTGAGCAAATGGCAGCGGGAAACCGAGCATCATCGACACGATGAAGATCACGAACAGGATCACAAACCGGGGATAACGCGTCATTTCAGTCACCCTCCCTGTCGCAGATCCTCGACTGGCTTCACCTTCGCGCGCAAAAAAAGGGGGTGGGCCTAAGCCCACCCTGGTCAGCACGCCAGATTGTCCGGACCATCACAACGAGCGTGCGATGCGCTGTCATCTCACCATATTTTATTGTTCCCCGTAATCAGGGTAACCATGTAACATTTGGCAGGAACAGTGCTGACAAACATATGTTGGATATCCGCCTGATGCTGCGGGGAGAGGCGACCGCCTCACTGAGAAGGGTGCGAAATACCCAGGATCATCGGGAGCGGCTCTTGCTGCGCGATCCGCCGGAGACGATCGGGCGCGACGACCGTGATGGTGCCGCGGCTGATCCTCACGAGGCCCAGGTGCTCCAGCCGTTTCAGTGCCCGATTTACCCCACCGCGCGTGGCGCCGGCGAGTTCGGAGAGTTCTTTTTGCGTAACCCTCACGGCCGCACCGCCGGAGCGTCCCGGACCCGCCGCTTCAGCCAGCTCCAGGATACGCTTGGCCAGGCGGACGGGCAGGTCTAGGAATTGCATCTCCGCGACAAGCAGGGCGGCAGCGCGGATTTGTGTGGCGAAGATCGCCGCCATCTTCAACACTGCGTCCGGATGCCGCCGCAGGATCCCGACCAGATCACCCCGCGGAACCGCCAGCACGGTGGTCGGCGTCAGCGCGGTCGCCGACAGAAATTGCGGACCGTCATCGAAGATGGTTTGAATCCCCAGCAGCCGGCCGGCGGTGAATTTGCCGACAGTGACGCGGCGTTCCTCCGACGTCAGGGTCAGATTGATCTCACCATTGAGCACGTAGTAAACGAACGAGGGTGGATCGCCCTCACGGAAGATCGTCTCTTCCGCGCGGTAGGTGCGACGCTGCACCCGGGGGAGCAGTTCCGCCAGCTCGGCTTCTGAGAACTCCGTGAACGGCGGAATCTGGGTGATCGGCGCGATTGGCGTGGCCGCCTGATTCACGTGGCGAACGTTCGACTCTTGCGATGAGGAGTCCTCCGGTGGCCGCCGAACTGTCCCCCTATGGCTCCGCGCCCACCGGCCGAGTTGCGCGCAACCGTCCTGGGTGTGGGCGCCTACGCGCCCCCGAAGGTGATGACCAACGACGATCTGGCGCGCCTGGTCGACACCAGCGACGAGTGGATCACGACACGGACGGGGATCAAGCGCCGGCACATCGCCGGTCCCGATCAGGCGACGTCAGACCTTGCGATCGTCGCCGCGCAGCAGGCCCTGGACGCCGCCGCCGTCCGCGCGCAGGACCTCGACCTTATCTTGGTGGGGACGGCAACGCCGGACATGCTCTTCCCCGCGACCGCGTGCGTGCTCCAGGACCGACTCGGTGCCGCGCGGGCCGGCGCGTTTGACCTGCTCGCCGCGTGCTCCAGTTTCGTTTACGGGCTGATCTCCGCCGGACAGATGATTGCGTCGGGGGTGATCCGCACGGCGCTGGTGGTCGGCGCGGACACGCTGAGCCGGCTCGTCGACTGGGAAGACCGCGGCACCTGCGTGCTCATCGGGGATGGCGCGGGCGCGGTCGTGTTAGGTTCGTCTGAAAGCGGCCGCGGGATCTACACCGGCAGGGTCGGCGCCGACGGGTCGGCAGGGGACGTACTGAAGGTGCCTGCGGGCGGCTCTCGCATCCCCGCGACGGCAGAAGCGATCGAGCGCAAACTCCACCGCGGCTACATGGATGGGCAGGCCGTGTTCAAGCTGGCCGTCCGGACGATTCCCGGATTGATTCGCGAGACGGTCGCGCAGGCCGGATGGACGATGGACCAGGTGGACCTCATTGTGCCGCATCAGGCCAACCTGCGGATCATCGAGGCGATGGCGTCGCAGTTGCACCTACCCATGGAGAAGTTCGTGGTAAACATCCAGGAGTACGGAAACACATCCGCAGCCAGCGTACCGCTGGCGTTGTTTGAGGCGGTACAGGCCGGCCGAATCCACGCTGGCGACCGCCTCGTGCTGGCCGCCTTTGGGGGCGGGTTTACCTACGCGGCATGTGCGCTGGTGTGGGGAACCTAACTACAAGTGAACAGTGAATGGTGAATAGTGAATGGCAAAATCTCGGAAACAGCGACACGACTCACTATTCGCTTCTCACTATTCACTATTCACTATTCACGACTCCTCACTGAGGTAGGCTCTCGCTGTAGCCGGCTGAGCAGGGCTCCCATCGGCGCGATGTCAAATGGCGCTCCGTTCCGGTAGGCAATCGCCAGCCCTGACACCGATGACACTTTGCCGCCGGGCAGAATGACCCCAATGAGGTTCAGGGGGTCGGCCGCCGAGACCACGATGACCTCGCGATCTTCCGCAACGCGCCGGACCGCCCTCAGCGCTTCCACCGCTTCCGGCAGCGCGAACTGCTCGCCGACAAATCCGGCGACAAAGCGCCCGCCGCGGACCTGGCCCTGAGCCTCCCAGCGGCGATAGAACCCCAGCAGGGCGCGCCAGCCCGGCGCCAGCGACTCCCGAGCCACAAGATCGCGGAACACCACACCGTACCTTCGCAGCAACTGGCGAGCAATGGCCTCCTCAGTACTACCTGATTCGACTTCTCCGGAACCCTGCCACAATGACCACCGACCGACAGGCAGTGAGCGGCCGTGTGTGCGGAGCCCTGCTCCAGACGGTCCGGAGCGAACACCCGAACCATCCGGCACGGTGCGGAAGCCGCCGTAGGCCCGGTACCGCCGCCTGTCACGGCGCCGAGTGCCTCCGTGCAGCAATTGCCGCAGGCCGGCCACACCATCGCCGCTGACTACGCCTTGAGCTACCAGCTCCCACAGCGCATCTTCCACCTCCGAGGGCAGGCGCCGCGTCCCCTTCACGATATCGGACATAAATGAAGCACCGCGCTGCTGGAGGTAGCGCGCCACATCACCCGCGGCCGAAGATAGGCGGGCTACCGTGGTCTCGAGATCACGGTGCACGCGTAAGAAGACCGGCAGATCCTCGCGCAGGACAAACGCGATGGGCGAGTTGCGGCCCGGTCCCTGGCGCCGCGTCCGCTTGCCGGTCTCCGACTGTTCTTCGGTCATGCCGCCGCTGGCGCTCAGCCTGCCCCAGGTCACCGTACCTGACAGGCAGAGATGCTCGAGATCAGCCGGATCATAGAGGCGGACACGCGCGGGAATGACGTGCTCTTCCCACGCCGGCGCCGGGATCTCCATCCCTTGTAACTGACCGATGATCTGGAGCACGCCGTCCCGGCCGTGGAGTTGCGAACCCGGCTGGACGTGCTGCCAGCGGAACAGGAAGCGCATGAAGTCTGCGGCGGGGACTGCCTCGATCTCCCGGCGGAGCCGGCCCAGCGTGAGCCGGTGGATGCGGGCCAACAGCCTGCGCTCGCACCATTCTTGCTCCACAATCCCCGGCGTGAACCGGCCGCGCAGCACCGTCCCCATCCCCTCCAGGGCGGCCAGCGCAATCTCCACGTCAGCCGGGCGCACCCCGAGGCGGGCGGCTAAGGCCGGCGGCGTCACCGGACCGGCCACGATGAGCCATCCCAGAACGATCTGCCGGATGGCATCATCCTGTGTCAGTTCAGTCTGCCCGGCGCGCGGAAGCGCGATGGTAATCTCCGGAGTGAATCGCACATCCGGCACCGCGGCGCGCACAAGCGTTGTGCGTTCAGCGGCCACATAGGCACGATACTCCCGGTGCGAATCGTCCCGCCAGACCGCGACCGTCGCGCGACCGGCGGCAATGAGGGCGTCAGCATATGAGATCCAGGTCCCGGCCTCTTCCTCCGGCTGCAGGCCAACAGAGAGGAGGTGATCGTGTAGTTCGTCGGCGTCTCGAACATCCGGCTGGGCCTGCTGGCGCACCTCGTCGATCGCCGCCTGGTCCAGCGCCCCGATGCCGTTCGCCAGGTCCGGGTCGGTGCGGCGCAGTGTCACGGCGCGCGCCCGGCGCTCCTCCAACGGGGCATCGTCCAGGAACGCGAAGGGATTGGCGTTGAGAATCTCGTGTGACATCGGCGACGGGCTGGGAGTCTCCACCGCGACGGTGTGTAGCTCCCCCCGCTCGATGCGCCCCACGATCTCCTGCAGCCCGTCCAGATCCATCGCCTCATACAGACAGTTGTCGATGGTCTCATTGACCAGCGGATGGTCGGGCGGGGTGACGGGACCGGAGCGATTATCCTGGCAGGCCACCTGCTCCGGAAAGACCGCCGCCATCAGATCTTCGGCCCGCATGCGCTGGATGGGCATCGGCACACGGCGGCCGCCGCCATACCGCAGCACGGCCAGCGCCCGGTTGGCGTTCCACCGCCAGCGGTTGGTGAACATTGGAGACGCCAGCAGGGCCTGGATCAGATCGTCTTTCGCGGTGGCGGTCCGTACGAAGGCGAAGACGCTGTCCAGTGGGAAGCTGTGTTGCTCCCCCAGCGACAACACAATGCCGTCATCTGTGGCCGCCGCCTGCAGCTCGAAATCAAACGTCAGGCAGAAGCGCTTGCGGATGGCCAGGCCCCAGGCGCGGTTGATGCGGCCGCCAAACGGCGTGTGCAGGATGAGCTGCATGCCACCCGCTTCGTCAAAAAAGCGCTCAGCGACGATTGCCCGTTCCGTCGGCACGCAGCCCAGGACCGCGGCCGTCTCCGCCACGTACGCCACGATCTGCTCCGCGCCGGCGTGATCCACTCCAGTCTCGACACCTAACCACTGGGCGGCGCCCGCCGCATCGCTGAGGCGGTCCGCGACGGCCTCGCGGAGCGAGGAGACCGCATGCGAGAGCTCCGCCGTGCGGGCCGGGGCTTCACCAAGCCAGAACGGGACGGTCGGCGGCGCCCCGTGCGCATTTTCCACGCGGACTTTGCCGGCTTCCACGCGGCGGATGCGCCAGGAGGTGTTGCCCAATAAGAAGATGTCGCCGCCCGAACTTTCGATCGCAAAATCCTCGTTCACCTTGCCAACAAACGTCCCCTGCGGATCTTCGATGACATCGTAGTCTGCCGTGTCGGGGATCGCGCCGCCCGACGTGATTGCCGCCAGCCGCGCCCCGCGCCGGCCGCGCAGGACACCGTGGACCTGGTCGCGGTGCAGAAAGGCGCCGGCCCGGCCGCGCCGGCTGCTGATGCCTTCCGACAGCATCTGCACGACCTGCTCGAACTTATCCCGAG
>VBAL01000039.1 GCA_005888595.1 Candidatus Segetimicrobium genomatis | reverse complement strand
ATTGTTTCGCAAAGCGCCGGCCGCGACGGTTCTAAATCGATAACGGCAGCGTTCGAACCTTATTCCGTTCGAGCTCCCAACCCGCCGTGCGGCTGGCGCGGAGCTCGTTTTTCCTTATCCCATCCAAGAGTGCGAGAATCGTCCGGGCAAGGACCTCAACCTGAACGTCCCGCTCGACCCGAATGGATACGCGTCGAGCGGGTTGGGTTGGACACGCGCGGTCGGTCTTTCAAACCTTGTTCGGAATCGCCTTGGATCGCGCCATCCTCTAGACTTCGTGCGCCACGGCGCTTCGGTTGACTTCCGCCGGGCTCCTGTTGTTGGACGGCGAGCGCCTCCCGCAGGGGAGTTGTTCCCACCGAGCGGCATGGACTCCGTTGGCCGGATCTACCGATTCTCCGGCTCGCGCTGCTCTAGCATCCTGCGTTTGTCGGCAATTTCCGTTTCCAATTCCGCGATGCGATTCAACCGGGACTGCTTCATCGTCTGATATACGGGGTTTTCAATCCGCCCTTCCATGAGGCCCCGGTCGAGCTGCAACAAGAAGTCTTTCTGGTCCCGCATCGCCTTTTCTAGGTCGTCAAGTTGCGACTGGATTCGGACGACCCAACCCCCTCCCTTGCCGGGCCCAGCGACGACGGACTCGGGGGCCGCCACAGTTGGAGGAGCTGCGGCGGGGCCGGGTTGTGCGCGACCAGAGGGCGCAGGCATACCGGCAACCTCGTAGAACGGCATGGCAAAAACAGGTTGGATCGACGGCCCGGAGGGCATCGTCGCACGGGCTCGAATCTTCCGCAGCCGCATTCCGTGGCCGATCATCAGGCTAAAGATAACAATGCCGATAATCGGAATGACCATAAGCGCCATCACGGCTCCAATCAAGACGACAATGGCCGCCTGCAATCCTGCCCCTGCGCCGCTGCGCAATGGGATGACAAGCAGGAGGACCGCGACAAGGTTCGTGATCGAATACGCTAGGAGTCCGGTCCCGCCGACGGAGTCGAGGCTGCCTGTTTCGGCGCGCAACGCGTGCGTGAAGCTCGTGAACAGGACCGCCGCGACAATCAACAAGATCGAGGCGAGGATCCATTCCGTCAGGATCGAGCTTCCCGTGGACCCGGAAACGCTGAGGCTCATCAGGTTCACGAGGCCCACGACAGCCGCGAGCCCTACGACTCCGTAGACCAGGAAGACGACCCCCGAGATTAGGGCTTTGTTTCTCGTGCCACTCGATACGCCATGGCGGGCGGCGATCGTGAGGTCTATCCATTGCAACGAACCGGTGCCGGTGGAGTAGACGATCAAGCCGGAGCCGATTAGAAAGGCCGCGATGAGGACTGCAATCGTGGCTCCAATGTACGCGACGAAGACCGTCCCGGATGCCGCAATCGCTCCGCTGACGCTGCCAGAGAATGCTCCAAACAGCCCAATCAGGAGGACAATCGACCCGAGAAGCATGAGAATGCTGTGCGCAAGCCATGATGCCGCTCCACCTGCGACGAGCGCCCCTCCAGTATCAAGGCGGCCCCGAAGAGCTGATTCCTCCTTCAGCGAACCCGCCGATTGAACGCTCGGCGCCAGTGGATTGACGAGGGGGAATTGAACCCCCGGAGCAGGACCGTTGACGGCCGCCGGTTGATAGTACGATTCGGAAGGAGCCGGTGCCGCGGAAGGCGCGTACATCGACTGCGGGAAAGCGGCACCGGTTGGTGGCGGACCGGCCAGCATCGCTTGCGCCAACCCGTTACAATGCTCGTCAAGCAGACGTACGAGTCGTCGCGCGTGTGCCTCCCAACGCACTACGATAGGCAACGTTATGAGGAAGGGCAAAGCACACGGGATGGCAAGACCTTGGACGAAAAGACCTCCGATCGCGACAAAGATCAACACACCCAACATGGCCCCGGAGAAAGTGCGTACTAACCGGGATTTGATGAAGTTCCATCGCTCCAAACAAATGTCGGTATCTTCCACGCCCCAGAACTCACGCGTGACGTGATTCACCAGTCGCACGGGGGTCGAGGTTCTGCCATCGAGAGTACCCGATATCATCGAGACTATGTGACCATCCCGAACCGGGATGTTTGAGTGGCTCAATTGGTAGGGTACCTCACGCCCGTCATCAAGTTGTATGAAGAACTCCTGCTTGTTCACAACGGTCGTCGTCACGGGTCTGACGCGGGTCTGTCCGCCGCTGACGTAGCTTCCTCCGCCGCTGACATGGGTCTCCGTGCTTTTCGAGCTCCCCGCGATCCTGCCTGTAATCGAGAAGAACTGTACCTCTTTCCCGCCGTAGACGAACGGCTCCATGTCGGAACCCCCCCGCCGAGATAGGCTCGGCCACTATAATAAAGCTGAGACACATTAGCGCATGGCTCTGCATCCGCTTCGTTCCGGTCTGCATCTCGAACGTCAGATTCGGGCGAGGGAGGGCTGTTGTGAAAGTCGGCAAGCTGAGGAAGTGGCGCAACAAATTCATCTCCTTGACTGTGACGGCTTTCTTGATCCCGGTACTCAGGATTTTTTTCCTCGAAGACGCGATCAAGAAGGGTCCAGAGGCAGCCGTCGTCGTGATCCTCGGGGTCCTTGGCGTTTCGCTACTAATCTTTGAAGGCCGGATACGGAGGCGTCTGAAACTCTCGCCGAAGCTCGGTGTCGAGCAAGTTCCGAACGAAACGCCCGAACGGCATGCGGCACGGGAGCTCGCCGCCGAGGTGCAACGGCAATGGGAGAAGGAAGCGAGGAGGCGGGGCCTGGTCACCGAACCGCCCTTGATGCAGATTGGCTGGTCGCTCGATCCGGAACGGACACAAGCCGGGCTGGACACTGCTCTAGTGGAGGAACTCCGCGTCCATGATAGGAGGACTCCCTCGGTCGACGCACTGGCGGAGTTCTTCCGGACGATCGGTCCCCCGAAAATCCTTGTCCTCCTGGGGGAAGCTGAGTCAGGCAAGAGCGTGGCGGCGGTCCTACTCACCCTCGGCCTGTTGAAATACCGAGCGGAGACCGCCCCGGTTCCCGTGCTGTTCACCCTCGCGTCGTGGGATCCCTCGCTCCGGCTGAGCGACTGGCTGAAGCAGCGTCTGACGGAAGAATACCCGTGGCTGCGGGCCAAGGAAGATTACGGGGACGATGCGGCGGAACGTCTGCTCCGCAGAGGCCTCGTGCTTCCCATCCTCGACGGGTTGGACGAACTCCCGAAGGATAAGCAGGCCGGCGTGATCGCTGCCATCAAGGAATCGTCGCTGCTGCTTCCTGGCTTGGCCCTGACCTGCCGCATCGAGGACTACGAGGACGTGGAACGCACAGAGTACCTCCGAGGCGCGGTCGTCATTCGATTGGCCAGAATGACGCCGGAGCAGACGAGTAGCTACTTGCGCAACGCAGAGAGTCCCAAATATCGCGCGCGTTGGGATCGAGTAATCGCCGAACTGCAAACCAACCCGGCAGGCCCACTCGCCAGTGCGCTGTCGTCCCCGTTGATGGTAGCTCTGGCTCACGAAGTCTACGAGGATGCCGAGAGTCAACCCGAGGAGCTGCTCAAGTTAGGCGATCGGGTCGCAATCGAGGCACACCTGCTCGACGCGTTCGTGCCAGCTCTCTTTCCGGCCCGCCCGGATCCCGACCGGACAGGTGGTCGCTGGCGGGTCGTCGATGCCCGGCGTTGGTTGGGCCAATTGGCGGCTGGGATGGAACGGCGGAACGACACCGACCTGCGTTGGTGGGAGCTGTCGGCCGATGCACGGCCGGCAACCTCGATCCTGGCCGGGCTTGTGGCGGCCGCAACGGCGATGTTGTCCGTGGGTCTGGCAGTCGGCGTCCTGTTCGAGCCCTACGTGGGCGTCATCGTCGGGGGTGTGACAGCGACGGCCCTGGGGGTCATCTGCGCGGTGAACAAACCTCCGAAACCATCGGAGATTCAGGTGAAGTTGACTGGCAACGTACTATCGGCCCTGATGAGCGGACTAACCATCGGTGTCATCGTCATGGCCGTCGGGACCGTTGTAAGGGGAGCCGGTTTCGGTCTCGCCGCCGGTCTGGTCTTCGGTATGCCAATCGGAGTCCTCTATGGCCTCACAAAACCCGACGCCACGCCGCGGGAGATGAGCCCGCGCTACCTTCTTCGCCGGGATCTCTATGTCGGGCTGACGTATGGGGCAGCGTACGGCATCCCCGCGGGCGTTGTTGGCTGGCTGCTCTCCAATAACGCACTTATCGCCCTGGTGCTCGGCTTCGCATGTGCTTTGGCTGGCGGGCTTCTCTACGGACCGATCTGGATTGTTGCCCTCCGGAGCAGCAAGGTCGGTGTCGTCGCGTTCGTCCACTTGGCTCTTGCCACGTTGTGGCTCGCGCCCCGGCGTAAGCTGCCATGGCATGTGATGAAATTCCTAGCAGACGCGCATGAGCTTGGCGTATTGCGTCAGGTCGGCGGCGTGTACCAATTCCGCCACTACCGCCTCCAGAAAGCGTTGGCAGGTTCAACGACTGGCGTGGGAGGCGGTCATCCGCCCGCCTAGGCGGCACTACCGGGTAAGAACTGACCTCCCTCAGAGAGACGGCTTCAATTGGGCCGGGCCCGCATCGTGCCAAAGAAGCAGTTCCCGCGTGGTCCCTGCAGGACGGGCGGGCGGGTGGCGAACCCTTATTCGCGGCCGCCCGTCTATCGGCATTCCGTGGATCGCATCGCGGTCGCGAAAGGCGTCGAAGCGACGCGGGACTTCGCGCTTCTCCTCCGCGACGAGCGGGCCCTCGTGATCTCCGACCTGCACCTCGGGTTCGAGGGTGCACTCGCGGAGCAGGGCGTCTCGATCCCGCGATTCCAGCGACGGGTGGTCCTCGAACGCCTGGGCAAGATGCTCGACCGTGGGAAAGCCGAGAAGGTCGTCATCGCGGGCGACTTCAAGCACGAGTTCTCGAAGAACCTCGTGGACGAGTGGGTCGAGGTGAAGCAGGTGTTGCGCTTCCTCAAGGACCGCGTCACGCCCATCCTCGTCCGAGGGAACCACGACAACTACCTCGCGACGATCCTCGGAGACCTCAACCTGACCCTCCACCCGCGAGCGGACCTCGGCGGCTACACGATCGTCCACGGCCACGAGGAAGTCTCAACGCTTCATCCGATCATCATGGGTCACGAGCACCCCGCGGTGAAGTTGAAAGACGAGCTCGGGGCGGTCGTGAGCGTGCCTGCGTTCCTCGCGACGGACCGGATCATCGTGCTCCCCGCGTTCAGCCCCCTCGCGCTCGGCGTCGATGTTTCATCCT
>VBAL01000313.1:395-2053 GCA_005888595.1 Candidatus Segetimicrobium genomatis | reverse complement strand
ATCGAAGGGCATGATTTTGGCCACTAGCTCGGCAAAGGCGTTGAGGGTCTGCTCCCGTGCGAACGGCAGCTTTTCGGGCAGCGGCACCTCCAGTTGGCGGTAGACCGACGCCGTTCCCAGGGCCACGTCCTCGATCGCCTTCACCAGGACCCCGCGCCCCTCGGCCCACCTGTCGATGGTGTCGTGAAACAGGTGGCGGGGCAGACCATAGACCTCGCCCAAGTAGCCGTGCTTGTTCACGGCATCCGTATAGACGTTGTAGGCGGTGAGATGGTCGCTGCCGGACACGATCAAGCCGCGCAGGTCCCGCTCTTCGCGCGTCATCCGGTGCAGCGACTCGATGTTGGCCGCCACCGCCACCATCGGCACCAGCTCCGCGTCGGCGTGCACCAGCAACTCACCCCAGGGGCGCTCGACCGGCATCGCCTCCACCTCGCGCCCGTAGGACGTGAGCCGCCCGACCTCGATCAGGCCGCGGTCGGTGAGGAGCTGCACCGCAGCACGGTAGGCGCGCCGGTCGAGCGGCACGGGCAGCTCCAGATCTTGCGCGTCGACGCCCAGCGCCGCGCACGTGATGGCCACGCGCTCGGCATCGCCGGCCAGCTGGAACTCGGGGGGGGTGGGCACCAGCCGATCGAAGCTGAGATCCCGATCGCTCAGGATGTAAACCTCCCCTCCCTCCACCCGCCCGTGAACGCGGCCGGCCATCTGCAGGATCTCATTCGCGCCGAGGTACAGTCTGGTGAGCACGTTGCGGCCCCGTTCAACCACGTTGGCATACCGGGCGTCGTAGATCACCACCGTGTCCAGCCCGCGGATGTTGAGGGCGGACTGCCCCGCCGCTGTCATGGCCAGCAGGAACGGTCTTTTCACCTGTCCGTCGAGAAACGGCCGGATGACGCGAATCGGCTCCCCGCCGTGGTAAAACGCGGTCGCGAGTCGGGGCCAGCGGTCGCCGATATCCTGGGCGATCTCCTCGACTTCCGCCCGAGTGGGCACGAACACCGCCACCCCGCGGCGCTCGCGCACGAGGCGTTGAATGAAACGATCGTTCAGGAACTCCTGTGGACGCAGGGGCAGCACACGCACGTCGGCCGCCCGGGCCGGGTCGAACGCCCGCGTCTGGAGCACCTCGGCTGAGCTCAAGTAGCGGGCGTAGAAGCTCGGGTCCACCGTGGCCGATAGCCAGATGAACCGACAGCGCGCTCGCTTGCCCAGAGCCAGGCACAGCTCCATTTCCGCCGAAGTCTGGTGAATCTCGTCCACCACGAGCGAATCCCGCGTCGTGATCAGGCCGTCCTGGAACCAGCGCCGGGCGATCCCGGTGGTGACGATCACGACGTTCCAGGTGGGCGTGGCCGGCGTGGCTTCGCGCTCGCGGTTCACGACGCCGACCTTGAGGGGGCCCTGCAGAATGGTCTGGGCGATCGAGCGGATCGCGAGCGTCTTGCCGGTGCCCGTCCCGGCGACGATGCCGAAGCCACGGCCCGAGTCGGCGAGCCGGCGAATGTCGGCGCCGTGCTCGCGCTCGAGCAGCGTCTCGAGCTCGAGGCCGAGCGCGAGCTCGATCGTCTCGCATGCCGCCCGCGTCGGTGCGATCACGATCACCCGCCCGGTGTCGGGCTCGGCAGCGAGGAAGGCCTGAGGATCGGGGGGAA
>VBAL01000313.1:0-350 GCA_005888595.1 Candidatus Segetimicrobium genomatis | reverse complement strand
GCCCTCCGTACGCTGCAGCTCTGCCTAGGGCGTCAGTAGCCGCATCGGTGGTGTGTCCAGCACGCGCGCACCGGACGGTACGGACGGAAACGCCCGCGGAAGCGCTTCACGTACCCGCGCTCGAATACGTAGAGCCGCGGGTACACGAACAATGGCGCGGGTTCCACCACGACGAGCGCCGGCCGCCGATAGCGCGGCCGGTGCACGACGAGCAGCGCGGCACGCCTCACGAACACGAACCCCGACACATAAGGGCGTGGCGCGCCGAAGCCCACCGAGACACGCCAGCGCGCCTGGGCCGCAGCCGCAGCGGCGCCGACGGCCAGGAGCATGGCGAACAGCACGGCGAT
>VBAL01000312.1:642-1877 GCA_005888595.1 Candidatus Segetimicrobium genomatis | reverse complement strand
GGAGGCCCTCGAATTCCTGTTGGGTGAGAGCCCCACCGTGAGCCTACCGAAAGTCATTCTCCTCGATCTGAAGCTCCCCAAGGTCGACGGCCTGGAGGTGCTGCGGCGCCTCAGGGAGAGCGACCGCACCAAGGCCATCCCCGTCGTCGTTCTCACGTCGTCGCAGGAAGAGCCCGACATCGCGGCGAGTTACCGCCTCGGCGCGAACAGTTACATAGTCAAGCCAGTGGACTTCGAGGCCTTCGTCCGTGCCGTCGCCGACGTGGGGCTGTACTGGCTGCTGCTGAACGAGCGCCCGCCCTGAGCCGATGACCTCCCCGCTGCGGATCCTCTTGGTCGAGGACAACGTCGCGGACGCCGAACTCATCTTGCGCGAGCTGAAGCGGGCCGAGCTCGTGTGCGTCACCAAGCGAGTCATGACGGCCGTCGAGTTCTCGGCCGTGCTGCGCGAGTTCCTTCCCGATCTGGTGCTCGCCGACTTCCGCCTACCCGCGTTCGGCGGGCTGCAGGCGCTCCGCATCCTGCAACACGAGCGCCCCGCGGTCCCGCTGATCATCGTGACGGGTACGCTGGACGAGGAGACGGCCGCGGAATGCATCAAGCTCGGGGCGACCGACTACCTGCTGAAGGACCGCCTCGTGCGCCTCGGCCCAGCCGTCCGGGCGGCGCTGGCGCTCAAGCTATCCCGGGAGGAGCAGGCCAGCGCCGAGGAAGCGCTGCGGCGCAGCGAGGCGAGCCTCGCGAAGGCCCAGGAGATCGCCCATTTGGGCAACTGGGAGCTGAACCTCAGCGACCTGGACGACCTCGATCGTAATCCCCTCTGGTGGTCCGACGAAGTCTATCGGATCTTCGGTCATCCGCCCCGCGCCTTCCCCGCTTCCAACGAAGCGTTCTTCCGGGCGGCGCACCCCGACGACGTCCCGCGCATTCGAGAGGCGATCGCCCACACGTTGCGCGATGGCGTCCCCTACTCGATCGAGCACAGGATTCTCCTCCCCGACGGCAGCGAGCGCACCGTGCTGGAGCAATCCATCCTGATCCGGGACGAGACCAATCGCCCGGTGCGGCTGGTCGGGACCGTCCTTGACGTGACCGAGCGCAAGCGCGCCGGTGAGCTGCAGGCGGCCACGTTCCGGATCGCCCAGGCCGCTCTCGCCGCCCCCACGCTCCAGCAGCTGCTGCCCGCCATCCACGCGATCATCCAGGAGCTGATGCCGGCCGCCAACTTCTACGTG